>JAIRMC010000137.1 GCA_031258965.1 Azoarcus sp.
CAGGTCGAGGGCGGATTGCAGGAAGCTGACGAGCAGATGGGTGTCGCTCATCAGGCGCTTGAAAACGGCGTCATTGCGGGGCTTGAGGATTTCGCGGGACATGGATCTCTTCGGCATGAATTAAAATAACAGACAGTATGCCGGACGCCTTTCCTGGGCGCAATGTTTTTCGGATGCCGCAAGGCCGGGGTTTCAGGGCGCGGAAGCGGTTGAAACGGACTCGCGCGGGAAAGCGCAGGAAATCATGAAGATGTTTTGAACACTATTCAAGCCCAAGGCTTTTGAGCGCGCGTTCATCGTCGGCCCAACCGCGCCTGACCTTGACCCAGATTTCGAGAAAGACTTTGCCGCCGAACAGTTTTTCCATTTCGATGCGCGCCTCGCTTGCCGCCCGCTTGAGCTTGTCGCCGTTTTTCCCGATGACGATGCCCTTGTGCGCGGGCTTGCCGGTGATGATTGCGGCGTGGATGCGGCGCAGCGCGCCCTCGGTCTCGAACTTTTCGATCTCGACCGCGAGGCCGTAGGGCAGTTCGTCGCCGAGAAGGCGAAACAGTTTTTCGCGCAGGAATTCGGCGGCAAGAAAGCGTTCGCTACGGTCGGTGATTTCGTCCTCGCCATAAACCGGCGCGCCGGGCGGCAGCAAAGGGGCTGCCGCTGCGATCAGGGCATCGCAATGCTTGCCGCGCTCCGCCGACAGGGGCACGATTTCCGCGAATTCGTGCAGACCCCGCAGGCGGTCGATGAAGGGCAGCAGGCGGCGTTTATCGGCGAGCCGGTCGATTTTGTTGATGACCAGCACGGCCTTGGCCTCGGGCGGGATCACGGCCAGCGCATCGCGGTCCCGGTCATCGAAACATGCTGCTTCCACAACGAAAAACACCACATCGACCCCGGCCAGCGCCTGGACGACGCTGCGGTTCATCGCGCGGTTGAGCGCGTTGCGATGCCGGGTCTGGAAGCCCGGCGTGTCGACGAACACGAACTGGGCATGACCGGCATTCAGGATGCCGGTTATCCGGTGGCGGGTGGTCTGCGCCTTGCTGGAAACGATGCTAATCTTTTGCCCGACGAGGCGATTGAGCAGCGTCGACTTGCCGACATTGGGCTTGCCGACGATGGCAACGAAACCGGCCCGGCTGGCATCCGAAGCGGTATCCGGCATGTTCACATCTGTTTCAGCCGGACGAGCGCCAATTCTGCGGACTTCTGCTCCGCCGCGCGGCGGCTGCCGCCCCGCCCGACGGTACGCAAGGAAAACCTCGGCACTTCGCAAGCGACCTCGAATTCCTGCGCGTGCGCTTCGCCGAGCACCCGAAGCATGGTGTATGTCGGTAGTGACAGCCTGCGCCCCTGCAACCATTCCTGAAGCGCGGTCTTGGGGTCCTTGCCCGGAAAAACGGGATTGATTTCAGCCAGCAGCGGCTCGAACAGGCGGCCCACTACCGCCCGCGCGGTCTCGAACCCGGCATCAAGGCAGACCGCCGCGATGATGGCCTCGAGCGCGTCGGCCAATATGGAAGGGCGGCGCGCGCCGCCCGAGCGCAATTCGCCTTCCCCCAAGCGCAAGCAAGCGTCCAGGTGAATATTGAGCGCCACGCGGGCAAGCGCGTCCTGGCATACCAGCGAGGCGCGCGCGCGTGACAGATCGCCTTCGCGCAAATCGGCAAAACGCGCGAACAGCGCGATCGACATCGCGCAGTTGAGCACACTGTCGCCGAGGAATTCGAGACGCTCGTTATTGGGCTGCCCGGCGCTGCGGTGGGTCAAAGCCTGTTCCAGCAGGGCCGGATTGGCAAAAACATGGCCGATCCGGCCCTGCAAACGATCAGTGAATTCTTTCATTTGCCGCCATCCCTACTCGATACCTTGAAATCAACCAGCAAACTGATGTTGCCGAAGAGCGGCACCTTGTGCGCATATTCGGCTTCGATCACGACGCCCGCGCCCGCCCTGCGAATGACGAGATCGCCCGGCTTGACCTGGGTAATGCCGTCGATGAGGGCTTGGCGTTCGTAACGCTTGCGCAATTCAAAATCCGGCGCATCGCCGCCCGCCTCGCTGGCAAGCTTCGCAACAATGTGTTTCAACGAAAAATATTCCTGATAAGGGCCAACCAGCTTGAGGCCGGTCAGCAAGGCCATGCCAATCAGAATCGCCACGAGAATCATGCCGATCAAGCTTATACCGCGCTGGCGGAGTTTCATCGCTGCTCTCTCCTCAATGGTCAGTAAAAGCGGCCGACGCGCTTCAGGTCGTTGAAATTGAACCAGATGAAAAAGGCCCGCCCGACGATGTTCTCTTCAGGCACAAAACCCCACACCCGGCTGTCGGCACTATTGTCACGGTTATCGCCCATGACCAGATAATGTCCCGCCGGTACCATACAACTGAAACCGCGCACGGTATATGTGCAGTTTTCGCGGAATTTGAAATTCTTCGCGCCCGAAATATACGGCGACACGCCGTTCTCAAGCAGGATGTCATGCTCGGCTTCACCGAGTTTTTCGGTGTATCGCGGCGAAAAATAAGAAGCCTTGGCATGGAGGTAAGAACCGGCCGCCGTAACGGCCACCGGCTCGCCGTCGATGGTGAGCCGCTTGTCGGTGTAATCGACCCTGTCGCCCGGCAGGCCCACCACGCGCTTGATGTAATTTTGCGATGGGTCGCGGGGATAACGGAAAACCATGACCTCGCCGCGCTTCGGCTGATTGACGTCGACAATCTTGAGGTCGATCACCGGCAGCCGGATACCGTAGGTGAACTTGTTCACCAGGATGAAATCGCCTTCCAGCAGCGTCGGGATCATCGAACCGGAGGGAATCTTGTACGGCTCGACGATGAAAGAACGCAGGATGAACACGGCCAGCACGACGGGGAAAAAAGCGGCCCCCCATTCCACCCACCACGGCGGCGGCGTGTCGGGCGCGCGCCGCGGCTTGGCGTAAAAGCGATCCGCCGCCCACAGGGCGCCCGTGACGAGCAGCAGCACGAACAGCCCCAGGGCGAGATTGACATTGGAAAAATCCACATCGGCTCCTATCGTTCAACGATGCCGGACGCGCTTCATTTGCTTTCGTCCGTTCTCAGCACGGCCAGGAAGGCTTCCTGCGGAATTTCGACATTGCCGACCTGTTTCATGCGTTTTTTGCCTTCTTTCTGCTTTTCGAGCAGCTTTTTCTTGCGGGTGATGTCGCCGCCGTAGCATTTGGCGAGCACGTTCTTGCGCAAGGCCTTGATCGTCTCGCGCGCGATGATGTGCGAGCCGATGGCCGCCTGCACCGCGACATCGAACATCTGGCGCGGAATCAGGCCCCGCAGCCTGGCCGCCAGCTCGCGCCCGCGATATTGCGCGCTGGCGCGATGCACGATCGCCGAAAGAGCGTCGACTTTTTCGCCGCCCACCATCATGTCGAGCTTGACCAGATCCGCTGTGCGATATTCCTTGAATTCATAATCGAGCGAAGCATAACCGCGCGACACCGATTTCAGTTTGTCGAAAAAATCCATCACGATTTCATTCATCGGCAATTCGTAGACAAGCTGCACCTGACGACCGTGATAGCGCATATCGACCTGCGCACCGCGCTTCTGGTTGCACAGCGTGATGACCGTGCCGACGTAATCCTGCGGCAGGAAAATAGTCGCGGTGATAATCGGCTCGCGGATGTCCTGGTATTTACCCGCCTCGGGCAGTTTGGCCGGATTCTCGACGCGGATGATTTCGCCATTGTTGAGCACGACTTCATAGACCACCGTCGGCGCGGTGGTGATGAGAGCCATATCGAATTCGCGCTCCAGCCGCTCCTGTACGATGTCCATGTGCAGAAGCCCCAGGAAGCCGCAGCGGAAGCCGAAGCCGAGCGCCTGCGAAACCTCCGGCTCGAAATGCAGCGAAGCATCGTTCAGGCGCAGCTTTTCGAGCGAATCGCGCAACTGATCGTATTCGGAAGACTCCACCGGATACAGCCCAGCGAAAACCTGCGGTTTGATCTCCTTGAAGCCCGGCAAGGGTTCGCTGGCCGGGCGCGCCGCCAGCGTCAGGGTATCGCCCACCCGCGCCGCTTCCAGTTCCTTGATACCGGCAATGACAAAACCGACCTGGCCCGCGGCGAGTTGCTCGCGCCCCAGGGCGCGCGGCGTAAATACACCGAGCTGGTCGCACGGATACTGCGAGCCGGTCGACATCAGCAAAATGCGGTCTTTTACCCGCAGCACGCCATCGACCACCCTGACCAGCATGACGACGCCGACGTAATTGTCGAACCACGAGTCGATGATGAGGGCTTTCAGCGGCCCGTCCGGCCTGCCTCCGGGCGGCGGGACGCGAGCGACGATCGCTTCCAATACATCCTCGACCCCGAAGCCGGTCTTGGCCGAGCATTCCACGGCATCCGAGGCGTCGACGCCGATGACATCCTCGATTTCGGCCCGCGCGCTGGCGGCGTCGGCGGCGGGCAGGTCGATCTTGTTGAGCACCGGAACCACTTCCACGCCAAAATCGAGCGCGGTATAGCAATTGGCCACCGTTTGCGCCTCGACGCCCTGCGAAGCGTCCACCACCAACAGCGCCCCCTCGCAGGCCGACAGCGAACGGCTGACTTCATAGGAAAAATCGACGTGCCCCGGCGTATCGATCAGGTTGAGGTTATAGGTCTGTCCGTCGCGGGCGCGGTATTGCAGAGCCGCCGTCTGCGCCTTGATCGTGATGCCGCGCTCGCGTTCGATGTCCATCGAATCGAGCACCTGTTCCGCCATCTCGCGCTCGGACAGCCCGCCGCAAAAATGGATGAGGCGATCGGCCAGCGTGGACTTGCCGTGGTCGATATGGGCGATGATGGAAAAATTGCGGATGCGGCGCATGCTTTCGGCCTAATTCCCCTACCCCGGCAGAGGGCGGGCTAGCCAGGCAAAGCGTCCGATTCTAGCGGAAAAGCCTTGCAAAAGGCGATCACGGCTTCCGTGTCGGGACGATAATGGCAAATTTCCCGCTCACTGGCAGTCAAAACCGCCGCCCGGCATGCCAGAAGGGCATCTGACGCAAGCCGGCGATGTCCGGGTTGAAATCGCGCTCCACGCCGATGTCGTGACACTGATTACCGTCTCGGTGCTGGGCGGGCAATAGGGCTGCTGTCGATCCACGAAAGAAGGGGCCAGCAACTGGCGGTGCGCGGGGCGGCTGGCAGGATGCGAGGAGATGTCTCTGTTGTGTGCGGAGAGGGCAATGCGGATTGCAGGGGCACCCCACGGTGCACGGAGAGGCCTCCGCGATGCGCGGAGAAGGCAACACAGGTTACAGGGATACTCCACGGTGCCCGGAGAGGTCTCTGCGATCCGCGGAGATGTTCGCGCGGTGCGCAGAGATGTTTCCTATGAGCGCGGAGATGTTCGCGCTCTCGAACAGGAGGCCGGGCTAGCCGGGCAAAGCGTCCGGTTCTAGCGGAAAAGCCTTGCAAAAGGCGATCACGGCTTCCGTGTCGAGACGGTGGTGGCAAATTTCCCGCTCACCGGCAAGCAAGACCGGCACCAGTTCATTCCAGCGCGCTTCCAGGGCCGGGTCGTCATCAACATCGACAACGTCGATCCGCCAACCGTGACAGGCCGCGACCGGCTCCAGCGCCGCGATCAACTCATGGCACAAATGGCACCACTGGCGGCTCAATACCGTGAATACGCGCGCGCTCAAGCGCCTCGACTCATGCACACGGCGTCGCTACCGTCGCCACCGCTGTCCCGCTCCAGGCGCAAACGCCAGACACCCGCGCCTTTGCCACGGGCGCGGCGGCGCAAGACAAAAACCGTCGCCAGCATTCCGGCCGCGGCGCCCGCGCCCGAAGCCGCATCGGCCCACGCTGGCGGCGCAAGGCAGACGCCAAGCAGGGCGCCGAGCAGCACCAGCGCCGTGCCCAAACCGTAACTCGCCATCGCGGCCCGCAACGGCAGCCCCTCGTCGATCAACACTTTCACCTGATCTCCCACGCGCAGGCCAAGCGGATCGTCGACGGAAAAAACCCGTTCGCCCCCCTTGAACATTTCCGCGAAACGCGGCGCGTGGCAACCACCCGGCTCGTCACAATGCCCGCATCCGCCCTGACGCTTGGTCAGCCGCGCCCCTATTTTTCCTTCCCCGGCGCGAACAACGACCGCCCTGGCCTCGATCATTTGCGCACCGCCGCATCCATGGCCTCAGCCGCCTGTTGCGCGGCGCGCGGCGGCACTTCGCCGAGCACCGTTATCCGCTTTCCGTCGACGATGCGCTCGAAGGCGTGCACGGCCCCGCCTCCGGGAAAGCCGCCGCGCGCCTCGGCCCCGGTCTCCGCCGATTCGATGAAAACCGAGATCGCCGCCAGACCGTCGCTAAAAACCATCTGCACGGTGCCGCCATTGTGGTGATGCACTTTCGAGACCAACGCGAACCCCGGCAAGGGATCGTCGATCCGCCTGTCGTCATCCGCCCGCGCCGCGCCGCCGTCTCCCATGTCGATCACACTCCAGTCCTCCCGGGGTTCGGCCTGGGCCGTGAGCAGTTCGTCGCCGACATCGCCGCCAATGCGCACGTCGCTGAAAACAAACTGTTCGACCACCCCGCCGTTGGCGTCGAGCACCTGCGACTTGAGGAGCAGACCGCTATGCGCCTCGGCCCACAACACATGGCCGAAACGCAACCCGTCCCGCGGTTCGAGCACCACTTTCCGGGCCTCGTGGGCGGCGATGCGCCCTGCTTCGCCCAAACGGACATTGTAGTTGCCCGCTAGCCCGGCATAGCTTTGCATCAAGCGGCCCGGAAAACCGCCGCGGACGCCGACACGGCTGATGATCACCGTGCGCTGCGCGGGTAACAGGCAGCGCACCTCGCCCCCCTTGCGGACGACTTCCCTCGGGCTGCCGTCGAGCACTTCCAGACGTTCGCTTTCTTCCCCGTCGGCATAACGATGCACGATGCGCGAGGTTTCGAGCCGCCTTCCCGTCTGGTAGCTGAAGGTGCCAACATAATTCAGGCGCTGGCTGGCCTGGGCGATGCGGTCGAGCCAGGCCAGCGGCTCATCCAACGGATTGCCGACGGCGGCGTCCGCAACGGCAACGGGATCGACCGCGGACGGATTGGCAACCGCCGGATCAAGCACCGCGGCTCCGGAATCAGCGGCGGGCGGCAACAACACCCCGCCGTCAGGCGGCTGATCGGCGGCCAGGCTGACAACAGGCTGACCGCACAGCGCGCCAAGCCAAAGAATGAACCACGACGTCGTCGCTTTCATGGATTCATTCCTCTGTCGAAGCCGATATGGTTCGTATGTATTGCACCGCCGCAGGCATGGGGCCGCCCGCCATCGCCTGGTGCGCCACGAGATAGTCGCGCCGCGCGCCGTCCGCCGCGCGATGCGCGGGCGCGGCGGCGACGGCGACGGCATCGTCCGGCGGCAGAGACGATACCGCCTGGACGACCGGATCCGCGCCACCGCCTGAGAGAGTCGCCACGACGCCTCCCACCGCCAGCACGCCCATCACCGAAGCCGCCACCGGCAGCAGGCGATGGCGCAGGGAGCGGCATCCGGTTCCGCCTTCCCCGCGACGCGGCGCGAATAACGTGGGTTCGTCCTCGATCCGGGCCATCACCCTGGCGGTAAACCCGCCCATGTCCGGTTGCGCGCCGCCCCGGATTACATCGCCCGCCAGGCAGTATGCGTCCCATTCGCCGCGGAATGACGCATCGCGTTCCAGGCGAGTAAAAAGCGCGCGAGCCGTGGCTTCGTCGACGTCGTCGTCGAGCATCGCCGAAAGTTTTTCTCTCATCTCAGCCATCACTCAGTTCCTTTACCGTATCGCCATCACCAACGCTCATCCGCGCGCGTACCGAGCAGCGGGCGCAGCCGGGCGGCAATCGCCTCGCGGGCGCGAAAAATCCGCGAACGCACCGTACCGATCGGACAATCCATGGCAGTGGCAATATCCTCGTAACTCAACCCTTCCAATTCGCGCAAGGTAATGGCCTCGCGCAACTCATCCGGCAAACCGGCCATCGCCTCATCCACCGTCTGCGCAATCTGGCGCGTCATCAACTGCCGCTCGGGCGTATCGAAGTCGCGCAGACGCTCCCCACTCTCCAGTCCCTCCATTTCGGCTGAATCCATGCCCGTCAAGGCTGACACCCGCCGCCCCTGCGCGGCAAGGTGGTTCTTCGCTGTGTTGATTCCGATCCGGTAGAGCCATGTATAAAAGGCGCTTTCCCCACGAAACGCCCCCAGGGCGCGGTAAGCCTTGATGAAAGTCTCCTGGGCGAGATCCTCGACCTCGGCGGGGTCGCGCACCAAACGCGCGAGCAACCTGTAGAGCTTGCGCTGGTACTTCGATACCAATAAACCAAACGCCTGTTTGTCTCCACCCTGGACACGTTCCACCAACTGCTGGTCGACTTCACGATCACTCATTGAATGTCCGTTATCCTGCTTGTATCAGACCGCGCAGTATAAGCGAGCGACTCGTTTCACTAAACCCTGTTACAACAAACGTTTTATAGTCCCACAGACAGCATGGACATTGTTTAGTTCAGGAAGGATGCCATGGGTAAACCCGAATGGATGTTCCGGCGCATGCTATATTGCCTGCTTTCTTTTTCTACCTTGCCGCCGTGGCCTATCCAAACCACCAATACGATGCGCTGATCCTCGGCAGCGGAGCCGCAGGCCAGTCGATTGCGCTTCTCCTGGCCGACCGCCTGCGGGTCGCGCTCGTGACCAAGCGCGAACTTGCCGACAGTGCAAGCTCACTGGCGCAAGGCGGCATCGCCGCCGTGCTCGATACCGCCGACAGCGTCGAAGCCCACATCCGCGACACCTTCACCGCCGGGGCCGGTCTGTGCGATCCGGCGGCGACCCGTTTCGTCGTCGAACACAGCCGTAAAGCCATCGCCTGGCTGATCGCGCGCGGCGTGCCCTTTACCCGCGAGGACGACTCGGAACTGGGCTTCCACCTCACCCGCGAAGGCGGCCATTCGCACCGGCGCATCATCCACGCCGCCGACGCCACAGGCGCCGCCGTGCAGACCACCCTGAGCGAAGCGGTGCGCGCGCATCCGAACATCGACATTTACGAGCGCCACATCGCCATTGACCTCATCCTCGGCGAGCGGGTCGGACAGCCCGGACTCGGCTGCGTCGGCGCTTACGCGCTCGACATCCAAAACGGCCACGTCGTCACTTTCAGCGCGCGCAGCACAGTGCTGGCCACGGGCGGCACGGGCAAAGTCTATCTTTTCACCACCAACCCCGACGTTGCCACCGGCGACGGCGTGGCAATGGCCTGGCGGGCGGGCTGCCGGGTGCGCAACATGGAATTCATCCAGTTCCACCCCACCTGCCTCTACCATCCCCAGGCCAAATCCTTCCTGATCTCCGAGGCGGTGCGGGGCGAAGGCGGGTTGTTGAAGCTCCCCGACGGCAGCCGTTTCATGCCCGCGCACGACGAGCGCGCCGAACTGGCCCCGAGGGACATCGTTGCCCGTGCCATTGATTTCGAGATGAAAAAGCACGGCCTCGACTGCGTGTATCTCGACATCAGCCACAAACCGGCGGACTGGCTGCGGGAGCACTTTCCCAACATCCACGCGCGCTGCCTGGAACTGGGCATCGATATCACGCGCGAACCCATTCCAGTCGTGCCCGCGGCGCACTATTCCTGCGGCGGCATCGTCACCGACCTCGCCGCGCGCACCGACGTTCCCAACCTCTACACGGTCGGCGAATCGGCGGGCACCGGCCTTCACGGCGCCAACCGGCTGGCGTCGAACTCCCTGCTCGAATGCCTGGTTTTCGGCGAAGCGGCGGCGCAGGACATCCTCTCCCGCCCCCCCGTCCCGATACCGCCCCTGCCCGCCTGGGACGAGAGCCAGGTGGCGAACGCCGACGAAGAAGTCGTGCTTGCCCACAACTGGGCAGAACTGCGGCAAGCGATGTGGGATTACGTCGGCATCGTGCGCACCAACAAGCGGCTGCAACGCGCCCGCAACCGCATCCGGCTGCTCGCGCGCGAAATCGAAGAGTTCTATTCCAGCTTCCGCGTCTCCAACGACCTCATCGAGTTGCGCAACCTCGTCGTGACTGCCGACCTCATCGTAAGCTGCGCGCTGCACCGCCATGAAAGCCGGGGCCTGCACTATTCGCTCGACTACCCCGCCACCCTGCCGCGCGCGCGCGATACCGTTCTGAGTCCCCCGCGATTCAAACGCCGCCCGGCGTCCTGAGCGGGCGAGGCAGCGAGTGTGCTTAGTCCCGGCATAAGCTGGGACGGGGGCATTGTTGTGCATTCACGAGCGGGGTTCCATGGCGTTCGTGGCGCTCGAATCCAGCGCCCGATCATGGAGAGCGGCGACGACTTATTTTGATAATCGTTTGCAAAAAGCAACTTCTATCATTACTATTGCGACTCTGTTTCTGTCTTGGCTATGGAGCACTCCCGAGATGTCTGCACTCCCCCCCCCCCGCGTAAACCCGCTTTCGCAGGCTGTCCGTTCGCTTTCCCCGTTTTGCCGCAATCTGCGGTGGGCGTTCCTCGGCATGGCGCTTGCTCTGCCCGCTGCCGCGCAGGAGGCTGAAACCGACGCCACCCTCCAGGAAATCCGCGTCCTCGGCACGGCGGAAGAAGAACTGAAACAGGCCCCCGGCGTGTCTACCATTACTGCCGAGGACATCGAAAAGCGCCCGCCCGCCAACGACCTCTCCGACATCATCCGCCGCATGCCCGGCGTCAACCTCACCGGCAACAGCGCCACCGGCACGCGCGGCAACAACCGCCAGATCGACCTGCGCGGCATGGGACCGGAAAATACCCTCATCCTCATCGACGGCAAGCCTGTCACCTCGCGCAACTCGGTGCGCTACACCCGTAGCGGCGAGCGCGATTCGCGCGGCGACACCAACTGGATGCCTGCTGAAATGGTCGAGCGCATCGAAGTCATCCGTGGCCCGGCTGCCGCGCGCTACGGCAACGGCGCGGCGGGCGGCGTAGTCAACATCATCACCAAGGGCATTCCAAAACAAGTTAGCGGCTCCACCACCTTTTACACCAACCAGCCCCAGCGCAGCGAAGAAGGCGATACATACCGCATCAACTTCAACGCCGCAGGCCCCATCGGCGACCAGTTCGGTTTCCGCGTCTACGGCAACTATAACCGTACCGATGCCGACGACCCGGACATCAACGTCGACAATACGACTAGCGTAACAAACACTGGGGCCCCCTCGTATGCAGCTGGCCGCGAAGGCGTAAGAAATCGTGATCTCAAAGCGATGCTGCGCTGGCAGCCTGTGGAAGATCACACCCTCGACCTTGAAGCGGGTTACTCCCGCCAGGGCAACATCTACGCCGGCGACACCAATACCGGCGTGAGCGCCACCGATCCCGACGACGCCAATGGCAGCGATCCCGCCTCCTTCCTCGGCGACGAAACCAACATCATGACCCGGGAGACTTGGGCCATTACCCACAAGGGCAAGTACTCCTTTGGCAAATCCAGTGCTTATTTCCAATACGAAAACACCAAGAACAAACGCCTAGGCGAAGGCGCGGCGGGCGGTGGCGACGGCAACATCAACAGTGACGAAAAGTTCACCAGCGAACTCAAGGGTTACACCTTCAACGCCCAGCTCGATGTTCCTTTTAAACTCGGCGTCAAGCAGGTACTCACCGCAGGGGTCGAATGGAACCGCCAAGAGCTGGACGACCCGCGCTCCATCCAAAATGCGGTGGTCGACGGCCTCGGCTGGCCCGGTGTCGTTCCCGCCATGCAGCGCGGCACCGACATCGACGCCAGCATCACCTCCGCCTTCGTCGAAGACAATATCGAAGTCGCCCAGAACCTCATCCTCACTCCCGGCCTGCGCTTTGACCATCACAGCGAATTCGGCAACAACTGGAGTCCCTCCTTGAACGCCTCTTACATGCTCACCCCGGCCATCACCCTGAAAGGCGGCATCGCCCGCACCTTCAAGGCCCCTAACCTTTACCAAATGAACCCCAACTACCTGTGGAATACGCGGGGTAATGGCTGCCCGGTCAACTACCCTTCCGCTGGCGGCGGCTGCTACGTGCTCGGCAACGACAAGCTCGACCCCGAAATCAGCCTCAACAAGGAAATCGGCATCAACTACACTGCCAACGGCTGGAACGCGGGCCTGACCTATTTCCGCAACGATTACGATAACAAGATCACCGCGGGCGACATCCCTATAGGACAGGCCACCAACAGGGGATGGATCATGCAATGGGAAAACGCCACTGACGCAGTGATCGCCGGCTATGAAGGCAACCTGCTGATCCCCCTGTCGCACAACCTCAACTGGAGCAACAACCTCACCTACATGGTGCGGAACAAGGACAAGCAGAAGAACCAGCCGCTGACCATCGTCCCGAAATACACGGTGAACAGCACGCTCGACTGGCAGGTGAACGACAAACTTTCCCTCGTGCTCACCGCCGCCTTCTACGGCAAACAGAAACCACGCACGATAAACACCCAGAACGCAGCGGCAACGGGCGACCAACTCAGAACCCGGCCTGAATACAGCCTTTGGGGCATCGGCGCGGGCTATACCTTCAACAAGTACCTGAAGGGGCGTGTTGGCATCAGCAACCTCTTTGACAAGATCTTTTACCGCGAAGGCAGCGGCAGCACCGCAGGCGCCGCCACCTACAACGAACCCGGACGCGCTTACTACGTATCAATAACCGCTTCATACTGAGCAAGCGACCCGCCGATCAGAAAGCCCTCCCATCTTCCGCGCAGAAGATGGGAGCATGCGGAAAAGCTTCGGCGGTTCCAGCGCTTGCGCCCCTGGATCATGCCAGTTCGTGCCGCACGGCCTGCTTGAGCGCATCCGCTACAGTGTTTCAGGTTATAGGCGCGGATCCTGATTGCGGATTTTGGAGTGAGTCCCTAGTGGAATAAGCTCTAGACACTTCCTGCCCCAACCCACATAGAAAGCCCGGCACAAGCCAAACTTGTCCAGAATCTGGCAAATTCGGCCCGATGCCGGGCGCGCCCATGCCGGGACTCCCGGCTGGCTCAGGCTTCAAAGGCTGTAGTACATGTCAAATTCGACCGGATGCGTGGTCATGCGGAAGCGGGTGATGTCTTCCATTTTCAATTCGATGTAGGCGTCGATGAAATCGTTGGAAAACACGCCGCCGCGGGTCAGGAACTCACGATCTTTGTCGAGATAGTCGAGCGCTTGATCAAGACTCGAACACACGGTGGGAATCTTGGCGTCCTCTTCCGGCGGCAGGTCGTAGAGATTCTTGTCGGCGGGGTCGCCGGGGTGGATCTTGTTCTGGATGCCGTCGATGCCCGCCAGCGCCAGCGCCGCAAAGGCGAGGTAGGGGTTGGCGGTGGGATCGGGGAAGCGCACTTCGATACGGCGGCCCTTGGGGCTGGCGACGTAGGGAATGCGGATCGAGGCCGAGCGGTTGCGGGCAGAGTAGGCGAGCTTCACCGGAGCCTCGAAGCCGGGCACCAGGCGCTTGTAGGAGTTGGTGCCGGGATTGGTAATGGCGTTGAGCGCGCGGGCATGTTTGATGATGCCGCCAATGTAGTAGAGCGCGGTTTCGGACAGGCCAGCGTAGCCGTTGCCCGCGAAAAGATTCTGGCCGTCTTTCCAGATCGACTGGTGCACATGCATGCCGGAGCCGTTGTCGCCGACGATGGGCTTGGGCATGAAGGTGGCGGTCTTGCCGTATTGGTGCGCGATGTTGTGGACGACGTATTTGAGGATTTGCGTCCAGTCGGCGCGGCGAGTCAGGGTGGTGAACCGGGTGCCGATTTCGCACTGCCCGGCGGTAGCGACTTCGTGGTGGTGTACTTCAACCGGGACGCCCGCAGATTCGAGCGCCAGTACCATCGCGGCGCGGATGTCGTTGAGGCTATCGACCGGCGGTACGGGGAAATAGCCGCCCTTGACGCGGGGACGGTGGCCGGTGTTGCCGCCCTCGAATTTCTCGGCGGAAGACCACGCGGCTTCCTCGGAGAAGACCTTGGCATAGGAGCCAGAGACGTCGACCGACCATTCGACAGCGTCGAAGACGAAGAATTCGGGTTCCGGGCCAAAATAGGCGGCATCGCCAATGCCGGTGCTCTTGAGATAGGCTTCGGCGCGCTTGGCGATGGAGCGCGGATCGCGGTCGTAGCCCTTGCCGTCGGAGGGTTCGATGACGTCGCAGGTCAGCACCAGGGTGGTTTCGTCGAAGAAGGGGTCGAGATAGGCGGATTCGGCATCCGGCAGCAGGATCATGTCGGAAGCCTGGATGCCTTTCCATCCGGCGATCGAGGAGCCGTCGAACATATGGCCGTGTTCAAAGACTTCTTCCTCGAAAACAGCGATGGGCACGCCGACGTGCTGCTCCTTGCCGCGGGTATCGGTAAAACGGTAGTCAACGAAGCGGACTTCGTTTTCCTGGATCAACTTCATGACGTCTTGGGCGTTCATATTCACTCCTGATGAGATGATGCAATGTTTGCGGAAATCCGGATAGGAAAACCATTCGCCCCCGGCGGGGCGGGGTTTCTATTCTTTCAGTGACCGGACTTTCATTGCTGCGGAGCTTAGCAGTATCCGTGCCATGGATGTCCGGCTTGCCGCGCATTGTGTCATAAGGGGAAAAGAAAAGCTGGAAATGGCGCCATGCGCCACGTTGGTGCCTTGCGGAGCATTCCGCCCCGTTATGGTGCGAGCAGGATGTGGTAGACGATCTTGCGATAGTGGGGATGCGCGGCAAGCCAAGCGTCCGTGCGCCGTTTGAGCGCCTCGGGATCGGCAGGCCGCGCGTCCGGCGCGAAATAGACTTCGGCTTCGATATGCCGGTCGAAGTAGTGCAACTGAAGCCGCTGGAAGGGCGGAACGCCGGTATTCCTGGTGTTTTCGCTATCCCCGCGGTTCTCGCCGACAAGGGCGGCAAGTTCCGCGATCACGGCGGCTCGCGGGGGGAGGCGCTCGCCGCCGGATGCCGCCTGTCCATCGTCCTGGGTATCGTCCTCGATGTCGATGTGGACGAGCGCTTCGCTCACGTCCGGGTGCGCGGCGCGGATGGCGGCCACTACGCTGTCCGAGATGTAGTGTCCCTCCGAGACCGTGATGCGCGGGTCGACCTGGACGTGGGCATCGCACAGTACGCGCTGCGCCATGCGACGGGTGCGCAGTTCGTGCAGTCCAGCAACGCCGGGCGTTTCCGCGATGGTCTGGCGCAGGCGGGCAAGTTCTTCGGACGGCAGGCCGGTATCAATCAATTCGCGCACCGCGTCCCAACCCAGGCGGATGCCCATGCGCAGGATGAGAAAGCCGACCACGGCGGCGGCCAACGGTTCCAGGAACGGATAGCCCGCAAGGCTGCCGCCGATGCCGATGGCCACGGCCAGCGAGGAGGCCGCGTCGGAGCGGGCATGCCATGCGTTGGCTTCGAGCAAACGCGCGCGCAGACGCCGCCCGGCGGCGAGCGTAAATCGGGAGAGCGTTTCTTTCGCCGCCAGGGTGAAGAGCGCCATGGCGAGCGCAGCCGGGTGCAGGGGCGTTTGCGCGTCCATGTGTTGCAGCCGGATGCCGGATGTCCACAAGAAGCCGATGCCGACCGCCGCCAGCGATGCACCGAGCAGGAGTGAAGCCGCCGTCTCGATTCGTCCGTGGCCGTAGGGGTGGTCGAGGTCGGCGGGATCGGCGCCATGCCGCCCCGCCGCCAGCACCATGAAATCCGTGACCAGATCCGAGAGCGTGTGCGCAGCATCGGCCACCAGGCTGAAGGCATGGGCAAAGAAGCCAACGGCGACCTGACCGAGCGCCAGGGCGGAATTGGCGGCGATGGCAACCAGTGTGACGCGCCGGATCGCGCGGGCGCGCGCGGCGCTTTCGCCGTCGGACGCAAGAGGGGACATGAGCAGGCGGGGCAGGAAGGTTATACTCGTGGCCCGATTTTAGCCGGATACCGACATGGGAACCCTCAACGCCTTACTTGATCTGGCGCGCCAGCGCGCCGTCGAGCTTGGATTGTCCTATCAGGGCGCGCTGACGCCTGCCGAAGCCTGGCAGATATGGCAGCTTGCTCCAGGAGCGAAACTCGTCGATATACGCACTCGCGCCGAACTCGAATGGGTCGGGCGTATTCCGGGCACGGTCGATATTGAATACGAGCTTTGGCCGAGCGGGCAGGTCAATAACCGTTTCATGATGCAATTGCGCCAATCGGTCAGCCCCGAGGCGCTGGTGATGTTCATCTGCCGTTCCGGGCGGCGCTCCGACGAAACCGCTAGCCTCGCCGCCCGCTCAGGTTACAACAATTGCTACAACGTGCTCGAAGGCTTTGAAGGCTCGCTCGATGCGAACAGCCAGCGCGGCCACGTCGGCGGCTGGAAGCTCGCCGGTCTACCCTGGGAGCAAGCGTGAACGGCATCCGGAAAGAACAGGAACATTGCATGCAGGCGGCGGATCTGGATTTCGAGCGTTTCGGCGCGCTCTCCGTGGCGCAAGCGCAAGCGCGCATCCTGGATGCACGCGCGCGGCTCGGCAAGCGCGCCGTGTTGCTTTGCCACCATTACCAACGCGCCGATGTTTATCGCCACGCCGATCTCACCGGCGATTCGCTCAAGCTCGCCCGGCTGGCGGCGCGGACGGATGCGGAACTCATCGTTTTTTGCGGCGTGCATTTCATGGCCGAGGTCGCCGACATCCTGTCGCGGCCCGGACAGACCGCCATCCTGCCCGACCTTGCCGCGGGCTGTTCGATGGCCGACATGGCCAATCTGGCAAAAGTCGAACGCTGCTGGCGCGAACTCGCCGCCGTCCTGGGCGCATCGCCGGACGAAAAAATCACCCCGGTCACTTACATCAATTCCGCCGCCGATCTCAAGGCGTTCTGCGGCGAGCACGGCGGCATCGTCTGTACGTCGACCAACGCGCCCAAAATCGTCGACTGGGCGCTCGCGCGCCGCGAAAAGGTATTGTTTTTCCCCGATCAGCATCTGGGCCGCTGGACGGGGTTCAAGAAAGGCATCGCCCTCAATCACATGGCGGTATGGGATCCCGATCTCGAAAACGGCGGGCTTTCTCCGGAAGAAATCGAAAACGCCCGCATTCTCTTGTGGAAGGGGCATTGCTCGGTACATCAAATGTTCCAGGTGGGGCATATCCGGCGCTGGCGCGCGCAATATCCGGACGGCCTGGTGATTTCGCACCCCGAATGCAATCTCGACGTATGCCGCGAATCGGATTACGTCGGCTCCACTGAATATATCCGCGATACCATCACCGACGCGCCAGCCAATACCCGCTGGCTGGTCGGCACCGAACTGAATCTGGTCAACCGCCTCGCGGAGCAGATGAAATTGCAGGGCAAGACCGTCCAGTTCATGGCTCCGATGGTATGTATGTGCTCGACGATGCAGCGCATCGACACGCAGCACCTGGCATGGACGCTGGAAAACCTCGCCGCCGGTCAAGTGGTGAACCCGATTCGCGTTCCGCCGAACGAGGCCGGGCCAGCGCGGACGGCCTTGGCGAGAATGCTGGAAATTTCCTGAAGCCGCGCCTGGATAAACACAGACTAACGGGGGAAAACGATTACCGGCGGCGCATGCGTTCCGCCAGTCGCCCCACCAATTCCAAGATCAACTGACGTTCAGATCAACACGGCATTGCTGCTTCCTTACAACCGGGCACGCCGATTCACACAGCGGAAAACCGCGTCGCCGTTTCAGTTTTCGGCGTGGTTCAGTGCCTCGTCGAATTGGTAAACCATGTCGTCGATGATGTCGTCGAGGTCGGTCGGGGTATAGCCGAGGCAGACGGAAACCGCTTCGCGCGCCTTGCGCCATTCGCCGTCCTGTACGGTGCGCAAATGGGTGCTGGCGACAATTTCGGCCATGACATTGAGGGCGATCAGGCGATGCGCCTCGCTGTGGATATTGCGCGGGTCTTCAAGCTGGGCGTAGTCGTGGTGGTTGAGAATGCCTTGGGTGACGGCGTCGGCCAGCCCCCAAGTGCGCGCGAGATAGTAGCCGAGCACGGCATGGCTGGTGCCAAGGGCGCTTTCTTCGATGTCGGTGAAAATCTGCCGGGTGTCCTGGTTGGCTTCGCGCAGAATGCTTTTGTATTCGGGGTAACGCTGGGTGAGCAGGGGAATGCCGCAGTCGTGGAACAGGCCGAAAGTGTAGGCAGTGTCCGCATTGACCCGGCCAACCACGTTCGCCAGACGCTTGGCGGCAATGGCCGTGTAGCGCGAACTGTCCCAGAAACGTTCGAGCGAGGCGCCATGGGTATCGATGGCGCTTCGCAACAGGGCTTCGTTCACCAGATTGGCAATCAGCTTGAAACCGAGCATGCCGACCGCGGATGTAATCGAAGTGATACGGCCACCACCGATCAGCGGGGAGTTGGCAGTACGGATGACAGCGGCGGCGATGCCGACATCCTGCCTGATGAGAGCGGCGATTTTTTTGTTGTTGACAAGCGGACTTTTGATCTCGGCCATTAGCTGGCTGAGAATAGCGGGACAAGGCGGAATGGTGATTCCATGCAAAAGTTTTTTTTGGTCGGCGATGTCCATTTTGCTCGCGTCCAGACCAGCTTGAATGCCACGATCAAATATGTGAATGTAGCGGGTCGACTCTAGCGCGTGATGTGATGTGTGGCCGAGGCATACTTCACGAGTCCAGCCATGCCCAATGTGCCGGAATTTTCTGTTACGCCGCTATGCGAAAACGCCGCACGCATGCGGCTACAATGTGCGCCAATGTCGTTTTGGAGAAGGAAGCATGGAACAAGCGGAGGCCTGGATGGAGAGGCTGCTCGGCGGGGATGCGATGACGGTGCTTTGGGTGCATGTGTCGCTGATCGTGCTGGCGGTGCTGGCGTTCAACTTCGTCATGCGCCGCGTCCTGGCGCATTTTGGCAGACTGGCTAGCAGAACGGATACGCTGTTGGAATTATCCCTGGCGGCGGCGGCCCGCCAGCCCTTGTCGGTGCTGGCGTGGGTGGTTGGTATTTCATTCGCGGGCCAGTTGGTGCAGGAGCAAACGAAGGTCGCCATTCTCGCGTTCATTCCCCCCGCGCGCACGATCGGGGTCATTGCCTGCCTGGGGTGGTTTTTGCTGCGGTTCATCGCCCAGGCAAAGGAGGTCTTCGTCAAGCGGCGAGCCGCGCACGGCGAGGAACCCGACCGCACCACGGTCGAGGCCGTCGCCCAGTTGTTGCGCATCGCGGTACTAATCGCGACGTTCCTTGGGGGGCTGCAAAGCCTGGGATTCTCGGTCGAAGGGGTGTTGGCGTTCGGAGGCATCGGCGGGATTGCCATCGGTTTCGCGGCTAAGGATTTGCTCGCTAATTTTTTCGGCAGCCTGATGATCTATTTTGATCGCCCTTTTGCCGTCGGCGACTGGATACGCTCGCCCGACAAGCAGATCGAGGGGACGGTGGAGGATATCGGCTGGCGCTTGACCCGCATCCGCACTTTCGACAAGCGGCCCCTATATGTGCCCAATTCGGTGTTTACGACCATCACCGTCGAAAACCCGTCACGGATGAGCAACCGCCGCATCAATGAAACCATCGGCGTGCGCTATGACGATATTGGGGAGGTCGCGGGCATCGTCGAGGATATTCGCGCCATGTTGCTTGCGCATCCGGACATCGACCTGCAACAGACGCTCATCGTGAACTTCCTCCAGTTCAACGAATTCTCACTCGACATCATGGTCTACACTTTCACCCGCACTACGGTCTGGGTCGAATTCCACGAAATCAAGCAGGACGTGCTGTTGAAGATCGCCGACATCATCGAGCGCCATGGCGCGCAGATTGCCTACCCGACGCGCATCAGCTTGAGCGCGCCCCTGGCGCAACCCATGCCGCGCGAGGCGGCGCATGGCGCGTAAACGCCGCAATCCGAGATGAGCATTGCGATATTCACGGCAATCGGCCTTGGCGCGGCCTGCGGGGCGTGGCTGCGCTGGGCCTTGGGCGGGCTGCTCAATCCATTGGGTTTCGCGCTGCCGCTGGGAACGCTGGCGGTCAACTTGGGTGGAGGCTTCCTGATGGGCGTGACGCTGGCCGTGTTGCAAGCGAATCCGGGGCTGCCCCCTGTCTTGCGGCTGGCGCTCACTACCGGCTTGCTCGGGGGATTCACCACCTTCTCGACGTTTTCCGCCGAGGCTTTCCACCTTGCGCAACGCGGCGCGTGGGGCTGGATGGGCGCGCATGTAGCGCTGCATGCCGCCGGATCGATCCTGATGACTTGGGCGGGTTACAGCCTGGTGCAAACCTGGCGAGGCTGAAAGCTCATTCTTTCCGGTAAAGCTGCGCGCCGCACTGGGCAAATTCCACCGATTTTTCTTCCATTCCTTTTGCCAGCGTCCCAGTTTCGGACAGGCCTTTTCCCGCCGCAAACGCCCGTACTTCCTGCGTGATTTTCATGGCGCAGAAGCGCGGCCCGCACATCGAACAAAAATGCGCTGTCCGGGCGGCCTCGCCGGGGAGTGTTTCGTCGTGGAATTCCCGCGCTTTGTCCGGATCGAGACCAAGGTTGAACTGGTCTTCCCATCGGAATTCATAGCGCGCCATGGAAAGCGCGTTGTCACGGATTTGCGCGCCGGGGTGGCCCTTGGCGAGGTCGGCGGCGTGCGCCGCGAGTTTGTAGGCGATGATGCCCGCCTTGACGTCGTCTCTGTCCGGCAGCCCCAGGTGTTCCTTGGGTGTGACGTAGCAAAGCATGGCCGCGCCGTGCCAGCCGATCGTCGCCGCGCCGATGGCGCTGGCGATATGGTCGTGGCCGGGCGCGATGTCGGTGACGAGCGGCCCCAGGGTGTAGAACGGCGCTTCCTTGCACCAGTCGAGTTCCAGCGCCATGTTCTCGCGGACGAGATGCAGGGGTACATGGCCGGGGCCTTCGATCATGGTCTGCACGTCGTGCCGCCAGGCGACATGGGTCAATTCCCCCAATGTCCTGAGTTCGGCCAGTTGGGCTTCGTCGTTGGCGTCGTGGATGGAGCCGGGGCGCAGGCCGTCGCCGAGTGAAAAGGCGACATCGTAGGCTTTCATGATTTCGCAGATCTCCTCGAAATGCGCATGGAGAAAGTTTTCCCGGTGATGCGCGAGACACCATTTCGCCATGATGGCCCCGCCCCGGCTCACGATGCCGGTCAGGCGGCTGGCGGCGAGGGGAATGTGGCGCAATAGGACGCCCGCGTGGAGGGTGAAATAGTCGACGCCTTGTTCGGCCTGTTCGATCAGCGTGTCGCGGAAGATTTCCCAGGTGAGTTCTTCGGCTTTTCCGTCGACTTTTTCCAATGCCTGATAAACCGGCACCGTGCCGACAGGCGTCGGCGCATTGCGGATGATCCACTCGCGGGTTTCGTGGATGTGCTTGCCTGTCGATAAATCCATTACCGTGTCGCCGCCCCAGCGGATGGCCCAGACCATTTTGTCGACTTCCCCGGCAATCGAGGAAGAAAGCGCGGAGTTGCCGATATTGGCGTTGATCTTGGTGAGGAAGTTGCGCCCGATAATCATTGGTTCGGATTCGGGGTGATTGACGTTCGCCGGGATGATGGCGCGTCCGCGCGCGAGTTCATCTCGCACGAATTCCGGTGTGACTTCGACGGCGCTATCGCCAAACCCGGCCGCTCCGAAGGCTTCGCCAGCGTGCCGACGGCCCAGGAGCGCGGCCAGCTTCTCTCCTTGCGGGCCGCTGGTTTTCAGGCTTTCGATATAAGCCTGGCGGTTCAGGTTTTCGCGGATCGCCACGAATTCCATTTCGGGCGTGACGATGCCTTGCCTGGCGTAGTGCATTTGCGTGACGTTCCGGCCTGCCTTCGCCCGGCGCGGTTTGCGAACCAGGCCGGGGAAGCGCAGGGCGGCGAGCGCTGGATCGGCGGCGCGTCGGCGATCATAGTCAGAAGTCGGTGCGGGCAGGCAGCGCGTATCGCCGCGTTCTTCGATCCAGGCTTCGCGCAAGGGCGGCAGGCCGGAGCGGATGTCGATCTTCGCCTGCGGATCGGTATAAGGGCCGGAGCAGTCGTAGACGAAAACGGGCGGATTCCTTGCACCGCCGGAAGCCGTCGGCGTATCGGACTGGGAAATTTCCCGCATCGGCACTCTCAGATCGGGCCGGGATCCCTGGACGTGGATCTTGCGCGAGCGTGGCAGGGGCGCGATGGCGGCGTGGTCGACGCGGGCTTCGATGGCCGCGAATGTTTTGGGGTCGTTCATGGAATTGCCGGGGTTTGGAAAAAGTCAATCGCGCCAAAGCGCATGGAAATGATGTACCGGGCCGTGTCCACTGCCAACGGCAAGCGAATCGGCGGCGGCGACGGCGTGCAGCAGGTAATCGCGCGCGGCGCGCACCGAAGTTTCGACCGCGTCCGGCTGTCCGGCGTTTCGCGCCAGCAAGGCGGCAATCGCGGACGAGAGCGCGCAACCGGTGCCGTGGGTATTCGATGTGGCGATGCGGCGCGCGGGTAGTTCGATCATCCGCTCGCCATCGAAGAGTAGATCGCACAGCTCGTCGCCGGGCAAATGCCCGCCTTTGAGCAAGACCCAGCGATCCAGGCCGCGCGGCAGCAAATCGCGCAAGCATTCGGCCATCCGGCGCATTTCCCGTATCGACTCCGGCGCGCGCGCGCCCAGCAATTTTCCGGCCTCGGGCAGATTGGGCGTAACAATGCAAGCCAGGGGGAACAAACATTCACGCACCTTGCCGATCGCGGCGCGGTCGAGTAGCGCGTCGCCGCTTTTGGCCACCATCACCGGGTCAAGAACGATGTTCGCCGCCCGCCAGTGCGCAAGGCGGTCTGCGACCGCCTCGACTGTCCGCGCATTGCCCAGCATGCCAACCTTGACCGCATGGATGGCGACATCGGCGAACAAGGTGTCGATTTGCAGCCGCAGGAATTCGACCGGCGGCGTGTGCACGCCGGTCACGCCCAAGGTGTTCTGGGCCGTGAGCGCCGCGACGACACCGCAACCGTAGACGCCAAGCGCCGAAAACGTCTTGAGATCGGCGAGTACTCCCGCGCCGCCGGACGGATCGACGCCGGCGATGGAGACGGCATTGCGCGGAGAAACCGCGCTGCGGCAAGAAAGAGTCATGATTGCGTTTCCCTACGCCGGTATGGCCCGGATCAGGTTCCAAGGGTTTTTCTCAGCCCGCGCCTTTTGCGAGGGCACCCCCAACGACGCGCTGACAATACTGGAAGCGGCGCGGACTGGCAAGCGTATCAAAGCTTTCGATTTGCCCGGAACGGCCCAATCGCGGCGGACGCGGAGTTTGGTTAGAATCGCTTCCCTTTTCCCGCGTGTGTACCGGCAGTGCCCCTACCTGAAAGCAATACGATGAGCCGTGCCGAACGGCGTGCCGGTGTGAGTCTCGCGGCCATTTTTGCCTTGCGCATGCTCGGCCTTTTCCTGATCCTGCCAGTGTTCGCCGTGCACGCGCCCACTATTGCGGGCGGCGACAATGCCATGTTCGCCGGGCTGGCGATCGGCGCTTACGGGATCACGCAAGCGTTCCTGCAAATCGCGTTCGGCGCGGCCTCGGATCGTTACGGGCGCAAGCCGGTGATCCTGGCCGGCCTGCTGCTGTTCGCGCTCGGCAGCATCGTGGCGGCGTTGGCCGCCGATATCTATACGGTCATCGCCGGGCGCGTTCTCCAGGGCGCGGGGGCAATCTCGGCGGCGGTGACGGCACTGGCCGCCGATCTCACGCGCGAGCGACACCGCACCAAGGTCATGGCGATGATCGGGTCGAGCATCGGGCTGGTGTTCGCGCTCTCCATGGTGGCCGCGCCCTTGTTGTACGCTGGCATCGGCATGGCGGGCATTTTCTGGCTCACTGCGTCGCTGGCCGTCGGAGCCATGGCGCTGGTGATATGGGTAGTACCCGATGCGCCGTCCGTGCGGGCCGCCCCGCGCGAGGCGGACGGAACAATAATCGCCGTGCTACGCAACAAGCCATTGATGCGGCTCAATTTCGGCGTGTTCGCGCTTCATTCGATCCAGACGATGATGTGGGTGACCGTGCCCGCCGCGCTGGTCACCCGCGGCGGTTTGCCGCTGGCCGCGCACTGGCGGGTTTACCTGCCCGCTGTGCTGCTTTCTTTTGCTGTGATGATCCCCGCAGTGCTAGCCGCCGAGCGCGGCGGACGGTTCAGGCCCGTATTCGGCGGCGCGGTCGCGCTGCTCGCGCTCGTGCAGGCCGGACTATACCTGTGGGGAAACGGCGCTTGGTCGATCGGACTGTGGCTATCGCTTTTTTTCGTTGCCTTCAATATCGTCGAGGCTCTCCAGCCATCATGGATTTCGCGTATCGTATCGCCGGGAGCGAGGGGAACGGCGCTCGGGGTGTATAACACGCTGCAATCCGCCGGGCTTTTTCTTGGCGGCGCGATGGGTGGCTGGCTAGTCCAGTATCACGGTGAGGCAAGCGTGGGCTTGTGTTGCGGTGTGCTGGCCCTGTCGTGGCTGCTCATCGCGGCAACGATGAAGCCGCCGCCAACGAAACCCCGCACAAACCCATTGACCTGATATATAACACCGACCGGCACACACTCATTGGAGAACAAATATGGCATCCGTCAATAAGGTCATCCTCATCGGCAATCTGGGCCGCGATCCAGAAACGCGCTACATGCCCGACGGCACGGCAATCGCCAATGTCAATCTCGCCACGACCGAGACCTGGAAAGACAAGGCGAGCGGCGAGCGGCGCGAAAACACCGAATGGCACCGGGTGGTGTTCTTCGGACGCATCGCCGAAATCGTCGCGCAATATCTGAAGAAAGGCAGCCAGGTCTACGTCGAGGGCCGGTTGCAGACGCGCAAGTGGCAAGACAAGGATGGCAACGAGCGTTACACCACTGAAATCCGCGCCGATGAAATGAAGATGCTTGGCCGCCGCGAGGGCGAAGCGTCTGGACGCGGCGACGACGGATGGGAACGTTCCGCGCCGCCGTCCGCGCCCGCGCGCCAGCCGCCGCCCGCCAGCGAGGCAGCGCCGTCTAGAGCGCCCGCGGGAGGGGACGCGGGCGGTTTCGGCAATTTCGACGACGATATTCCGTTCTGATCCCGAAACCGGCCCGGTTGACCAGCCAGACGGACAGGGACGGTTCGCGCGCGCTTTCGCTGAATGAACGTTTCCGCACACCCCAACGCCCAGGGCTCTCCGCTCGGCAAGCCTGCCGCCTATGTCGACACTTACGCGCCCGGCTTGCTGTTTCCAATCGCGCGGCAGGGCAAACGCAACGAAATCGGCATCCGGGCCGATGCCCTGCCTTTCGTCGGCGTGGATTCGTGGAATGCGTATGAGCTGTCGTGGCTCGATCCGCGCGGCAAGCCGGTCGTGGCCCTGGGGCGCTTCCGGGTTCCGGCCACGAGTCCGAACCTGATCGAATCGAAATCGCTCAAGCTCTACCTCAACGCGTTCAATCAGTATCGGGTCGCCGATACCGGGATGCTGCGCGCGATCCTGGCCCGCGATCTGTCCGCCGCCGCCAGTTCAGCGGTAGACGTGGCGGTCATGCCGCTGGCCGCACGCCCGGCGCGGCGTTCCGCCTATCCCGGCGGGTTCTGCCTCGATACGCTCGACATCGACATCGACACATACCGCCCCTGCCCCGACTACCTGCGCGCGGAAGGCGCGGCGACGAGCGAGACGCTTTACTCGCACCTGCTGAAATCCAATTGCCTCGTCACCGGCCAGCCCGACTGGGGCATGCTGGTGGTGCGCTACACCGGCCCGGCCATCGACCGCGCGGGGCTGTTGCGCTACATCGTTTCCTTTCGCCAGCACAACGAATTCCACGAACAATGCGTAGAGCGGATATTCTGTGACCTCCTCGCCCGCTGCAAGCCATCGGCGCTGGCGGTATGGGCGCGCTACACGCGGCGCGGCGGGCTGGACATCAATCCCTTCCGGGCAACGCCGGGCGCGGACGGCGGATGGAACGACAATGACAATGAAATCCGACAATGAAGCAATTCTCGACAAGCGTTATCAGGTCATGCCTCCCCCAACCGATGCCCTCCTCGTCTTGACCACCCTCCCCGACGAAGCCAGCGCCCGTGCGCTGGCGGAGAAACTCGTCTCGGAACGGCTGGCGGCCTGCGTGAATATTCTCGCGCCTTGCGCGTCGGTGTACCGCTGGCGGGACGCGGTGGAAAGCGCCGCCGAAATACCGCTGCTCATCAAGACCACCCGCGACCGTTATCCGGCGCTCGAAGCGGCGGCGCGCGCCGCCCATCCGTATGAAATCCCCGAACTGATCGCGGTTTCCATCACTCATGGCTCAAGGGCTTATCTCGGCTGGCTGGCGGATTCAGTTACGATTCCGGCTCCACCCGCGCCGGATGTTTCCTGAGCCATGCCGATTTCCGTTTTTTCCCGTCCGCCGTTGATCCTTGCCGCATTCTTGCTGGCGCTGTCCGCGATGTCGGCGCGCGCTGCCCATCCAATGGAGGCGGAAAAGGCTTTTGCCATGCGCGCCCGCGCGATCAGTCCCGATGCGGTCGAAGTCGTTTTCGACATCGCGCCCGATTATTATCTTTACGGCGAACGTTTCCGCTTCGAGGCGGAACCCCCCGAGGTCAAGCCCGGCAAGGCGGAACTTCCACCGGGCGCGCGCAAGACCGACCCCTTTTTCGGCGAAGTCGAAACTTACCGCGGCCAGTTGCGCATATTGCTGCCGCTCACGCTACCCGAAGACGCCCAGCGTTTCACCCTTATCGTGACCAGCCAGGGCTGTTGGGACGGCGGCGTATGCTATCCGCCCACAACGCAGCGCGCCGAAATCAACCTCACGGCAAATCAGGGCACGGTTGGAAACCGCTTCGCCGGACGTCTGTTCGAGATCACGCCCGATCTGCCGCCAACCGTCGCGCCGACACCCGGTGACGGCAATGAAAGCAGCCGCATCGCCGGATTGCTGTTCGCCGCCAGTAATCCACTGGTGCTGGCGAGTTTTTTCGGTCTCGGCCTGTTGCTGGCGTTTACGCCGTGTACGTTTCCGATGATCCCGATCCTGTCGGGCATCATCGTCGGCACGGATCGCCCGGTATCGCGCGGACGCGCCTTGGCGCTGTCGCTCGCTTACGTGCTCGGCATGGCGTCGACTTATGCCGCGGTCGGCGCCGCCGCCGGACTCACCGGCACCCTGCTTGCCGCCGTGCTGCAAAATATTTGGGCGCTGTCGGCGTTCGCGCTGTTTTTCGTGCTGCTGGCATTGTCGATGTTCGGCTTTTTCCCGTTGCAATTGCCGACGGTGCTGCAAAGTCGGCTCACCGATACCGCCAATCGGGAAAAGGGCGGCCATCTCGGCGGCGTGGCGGCGATGGGAGTCTTGTCGGCGCTGATCGTCGGCCCCTGCATGACGGCGCCCCTGGCGGGAGCCTTGCTTTACATCGCCCAGACCGGCGACACGGCGCTCGGCGGCCTAGCATTGTTCGCGCTGGCCCTGGGCATGGGCGTACCGCTCGTCGCGGTGGCGCTGACGGCGCGCTCGGTGTTGCCCAAGACCGGGCCGTGGATGGAGGGCGTAAAAAAGGCGGCGGGCGTGCTGCTGCTGGCGGTGGCGCTGTGGGTGGCGACACCGGTACTGCCCGCGCTCGCGGTCATGCTCGGATGGGCGGCGTTGCTGCTATTTTCGGGGGTGTTCCTTTCCGCTCTCGATCCTTTGCCCTGCACGGCCCGAAACTGGCAGCGGTTCTGGAAGGCCATGGGGGTGATGTTGCTCATCGGCGGCGTGGCAATGCTGGCCGGGGCGCTGGCCGGATCGCGCGACCCGCTCCAGCCGCTCGCTGTTTTTCATGCCCGCGCTCTTTCCGCGTCTCCCGCTTTCGAGAAAATCGGCTCGGTGGAGGAACTCGACGCCCGTCTTGCCGCCGCCGACCGTCCGGCGATGCTCGATTTCCATGCCGACTGGTGCGTGGCATGCAAGGAAATGGAACGCGACACGTTCAGCGATCCCGCCGTGGCCGCGCGCATGGGGCGAATGCTGTTGTTGCGGGCCGATGTCACTGCTTATAGCGAGGCACACAAGGCGCTGTTGCGGCGCTTCGGCTTCGTCGGCCCGCCGGGCATTGTCTTCTTCGATGCCGCCGGGCGTCCGCGCGATGACCTTCGCGTAACAGGTTTCATGCGGGCCGCAAACTTCGCGGCCTTGCTGGATCGCGCACTGTAGGCGATTTCAGCCTACAATTGCCTTCCTTCATCGTTCCCCCTCCTCTTTATTTCCATGTTCTCCGGTATCGTGGCCACGGTTGGCCGTATCGAACAGACCGAACCCCTGGGCGACGGATTGCGCCTCACCGTCGATGTCGGCGGCCTTGATTTGGGCGACATCGCCATCGGCGACAGCATTGCCAACAGCGGCGTGTGCCTGACCGTGATCGAACGCGCGGGCAGCCGGGTGAAGTTCGATGTGTCGCGCGAAACGCTCGATTGTACGGTTGGCCTCGGCCGCGTCGGCGAGGAAGTCAATCTCGAAAAGGCGCTCGCGCTCTCCGACCGTCTCGGCGGGCATCTTGTTACCGGGCATGTGGACGGCATTGGCGAAGTCGTCAAGTTCGCGCCAATCGCCGAAAGTTTCGAGTTGGTGGTGCGCTCGCCGGAAGCCATCGCCGGTTATATCGCGCGCAAAGGCTCGATCACCGTCAACGGCGTGAGCCTGACAGTCAATCAGGTGGACGGGCGCGATTTTTCGACCAATCTGATCCCGCACACGGTCGAGATCACCAATCTCAAGCATCTGAAGGCGGGCAGCAGGGTCAACCTCGAAATCGACCTGATCGCCCGCTATGTCGAACGCATGATGGCCTGGCGTGGCGAAGAGGGCGCAGTTTCTCCCTGACTCATGGCTTTCCCATCGGTGAGCCGATATTCGTCGTTTTTCCTTTTAAAACGGCATCTCAAACAGGAGGCTGTTTCCACGATGAGCGCACAAGTCCAGTCTTTCCCTATTCCGTTCGCCCTCCAGGCGCCGGAATGCAAGAAATCCGGCACCGTCTCGCCGATATCCGAGATCATCGCGGAGATCAAGGCCGGGCGCATCGTCATCCTCGTCGATGAAGAAGACCGCGAGAACGAAGGCGACTTGCTGATGGCCGCCGAGTTCGTCACGCCAGAAGCCATCAATTTCATGGTCACGCACGGACGCGGCCTCGTCTGCCTGACGCTCACAGCCGAACGCTGCAAGCAGCTCGGTCTTGAGCAAATGGTGGACGACAACCGCGCTCCGCACGGCACCGCGTTCACCGCCTCGATCGAAGCCGCCACCGGCGTGACGACCGGCATTTCCGCCCACGACCGCGCCCGCACGATACAAGTGGCCGTCGCCCGCCATGCCAGACCGGAAGACCTCGTGACGCCCGGCCACATCTTCCCGCTCACGGCCAAAAATGGCGGCGTGCTGATCCGTGCCGGTCACACCGAGGCCGGGTGCGATCTCACCCAACTCGCCGGGCTGGAACCAGCGGCGGTGATCTGCGAGGTGCTCCGGGAAGACGGCACCATGGCGCGGTTGCCCGATCTGATCGAATTCGCCAAAAAACACGGTCTTAAGATCGGCGCCATCCGCGATCTCATTGAATACCGCGCCGCCACCGAGCGGCTGGTGGAACGGATCGCCGACAAGGAAATCGACACGTCCTATGGACGTCTGCGCCTGGCGGCTTTCCGCGACACGACTTCGGGCGACGTACACTTCGCGGTCTATCACGGCGATATTCATCCTGACCGCGAAACCTTCGTCCGCGTGCATGAGCCGATTTCCTTCGTCGATTTTCTCGACGCCACCAATGCCGGTCATACGTTTCCCATCGGCCAGGCGCTCGCCGGGCTGGCCGAGGCCGAGGCCGGGGTGGTCGTGCTCCTTTACCGCCCGCAAAGCGGACAGGAACTGCTCGACCGCCTCACAGGCCAGGGTGTGCCGCAGGCGCGATGGGATGCGCGCCTGTCCGGCGTCGGCGCACAAATCCTGCGCAGCCTCAATGTCGGCAAGATGCGCGTGCTGGCAAGCCCGCGCAAGATTCCCAGCATGGGCGGTTTTGGCCTCGAAATCACCGGCTTTCTCGCACATCTGGCGCCGGGCGATAACGAGGACGCTCTCCACCTGACCGATCCCGCCAACCCGGACAAACCCGTCTGACGGCCCTGCCCCTTCTTCATACCAGCACACCATGGCCCAGCACAGCGACACCGACGATCATGATATCGACATCAATAGCCAAGGACTGCGCATCGGCGTGGTCATGAGCCGCTTCAACCGGACAGTGGGCGACGGGTTGCTGTCAGCCTGCATCGATGAATTGCTCGCCCTCGGCGCATCCTCCGAGTCGATCCGCGTCACTACCGTCCCCGGCGCGCTCGAAATTCCGCTGGTATTGCAGCGCCTCGCCCGAAGCGGCCAGTTCGACGCCCTTGTCGCGCTGGGCGCGGTGATTCGCGGCGAAACCTATCATTTCGAGCTGGTTTCCAATGAAGCCGCCGCTGGTATCACCCGCGTCTGCCTCGATAGCGGCGTGCCGGTCGCCAATGGCGTACTGACGACTGAAAACGACGATCAGGCGCTTGCGCGCATGCGGGAAAAGGGACGCGACTGCGCGCGCGCGGCGGTGGAGATGGCCAATTTGCAGAAGGCATTGCCATGAGCCGCGAGGGATGGCGGGAAATCGCCGCCCGTCGCAAGGCGCGCGAACTGGCCTTGCAGGGGGTTTACCAATACCTGCTGCACAGCGCGCCAGCGGGCCGGGCCGAAACAGGGGCGGAAGCGGAAACACCGTCCGCGTCGCGCGTTTCCCTAACCGAGCAACCGCCGCAGATTCAACTGCACGCAATCGAAGAACTCCTGGACAGCGCCTCGCCAGAAGACGTCAATAAAGAAACGACCGGCGCACGCACACCCGCCGACGCCGGTTTTTTCAATGCCTTGTTGCAAGGCGCGGTCAATGAGGCCAAAGAACTGCGCACGCTTTTCGCGCCGTTGCTTACGCGCGCCGTCGCGGAACTGTCACCGGTCGAGCACGCGCTATTGCTCCTGGGCGCTTTTGAATTGCGCCACGACATCGAAACGCCTTACCGTGTGGTCATCAATGAGGTGGTCGAACTGGCGAAAAAATACGGCGGCGCCGACGGCTATAAATTCGTCAATGGCGTGCTCGACCGTCTGGCAGCGAACATCCGCTCAGAGGAAGTGAGCGCCACCCGCGCCGCCCGCAAATAAAAAGACGGCAAGCACGAAAAAGACCGGCAGGGCCGCCCCTGCCGGTCTTTCCTAAAAACGCGCGGTCCCCCGGAAACGCGCTCTCGCCCGACGGATCAGTGCTTACCCTTGCCCTCGTTGACCGCGCCCTTCAATGTGGCCCCCGCAGAGAATTTGGGCACTCTGGATGCAGCGATCTTGATGGCCTCCCCGGTCTGCGGATTACGCCCCGTGCGGGCCGCCCGTTCGGACACCTCGAACGAGCCGAATCCGGTAAAGGTGACTTTTTCGCCTTTGACCAGTTGATCGGACAAAAGCTCAAGAACACCGGCCAGTGCGCGCTCGGCCTGAGCGCGCGGTACTTCCAGACGGTCAGCCAAGGCTTCGACAAATTCACCTTTGTTCATGTTCATGCTCTTCCTCAATTAGACGGGTTGTTGTTGCTTGCTTGGGACGAACGACGCTGCATCAGTCCGGCGGATTCTAACACTGCCATGGAAAAGTACACCCCCGAAATCATTAAAAAACACCGCAACAAATCGTACATATGCAAACGAGACGCCCGCCGAAAGCCTTCCGCCACGGGACATTCGTGTCGCTCCGGCCACGCATGCTAGACTTTCCGCTGTTTTTTCCGCACGCCGCAATCCCGGCCCATGAATCTGATCGCCCGCGTTTCCCGCCAGTTTGAAGACAGCGCCCACGCCAAGCTCGCTGCCGTCGAATGGCTGGCGCCGCCAGTGGCGGAAGCCATCGAAGCCATGACGGCCTGCCTGCTCGGCAACGGCAAGATCCTCGCCTGCGGCAACGGCGGGTCAGCGGCGGACGCGCAACATTTTGCTGCCGAACTGGTTAACCGGTTTGAAATGGAGCGCCCGCCGCTGGCCGCCATGGCGCTGAGCACCGATAGTTCGGTACTGACGTCGATCGGCAACGATTACGATTTTGTGCAGGTCTTCTCGAAACAAGTCCGCGCCCTGGGTCAGGCGGGCGATGTATTGTTAGCGATCTCGACCAGCGGCAACTCGGCCAATGTGCTGGCCGCCGTCGCCGCCGCGCATGAGCGCGAAATGCGCGTCGTGGCCCTCACCGGCAAGGGCGGCGGCAGAATCGCGGAATTGCTGACGCCGAACGATGTTCATTTGTGCGCGCCCGCCGAGCGCACCGCGCGCATCCAGGAAATCCACCTGCTCGTCCTGCACTGTTTGTGCGACGGCATCGACTGTTTGTTACTTGGAGTAGAAAACTGATGAAAACCCCGCTGTTCTCCATCCGCCGCGCGCTGTTGTCCGGTGCGTTCGTCCTTGCCAGCATCAGTCTGCTGCAAGGCTGCTTTCCGCTCGTCGCCGTCGGGATAGGCGCCGGGGCGGTCATGATCGCCGACCGCCGTTCGACAGGCACGTATGTCGACGACGAAACCATCGAATGGAAAATCTCCGATCTCATCCGCAAGAATTTCGGCACGCTCAATCACGTCAACGCCACCTCGTACAATCGCAACGTGCTCCTGACCGGCGAAGTGCAGAACGACGATATCCGCGCCGAAGCGCAACGTCTGGCAGGCAGCGTCGCCAGCGTGCGCTCCGTCGTCAATGAACTGGTCGTCGGCCCGGCATCGAGCCTGGGCGATCGCGGCAACGATGGCTTCATCACTACCAATGTAAAAACGCGTTTCCTCAACAACGGCCAGTTCACTTTCAATCACATCAAGGTCGTCACCGAGGCGGGCGTTGTTTTCCTGCTCGGACTCGTCACCCGCACCGAGGCAGAACAAGCGGCAGAGGTTGCCCGCACCAGCCGGGGCGTAAAGAAGGTCGTCAAGGTATTCGAGTACATCGGCGAGAGCGAGGCGCGGAAAATCGACAACACCAACGGCGAACGCGGCGCGCCCACGTCCGGAGCGCCCCTGCCGCCGGTCGAAACTTCATCCCCGCCCGAAGCCCCCTGAACTTTCAGGCCGCGCCAAGCGCGTCAAGCAGTTTTTGGTGTACGCCGCCAAAGCCGCCGTTGCTCATCACCAACACATGGTCGCCGGGCCGCGCTTCGGCGGCAACTGCGGCCACCAGGGCGGTGATTTCGCCATGGCAGGACTGGCGATCCCCCAGCGGCGAGAGGACGGCGGCGGCGTCCCAGCCCAAATTGGCGTCGTAGCAAAACACCCGGTCAGCCTGCCGCAGACTAGCCGCGAGCCTGTCCTTCATCGTCCCCATCTTCATGGTGTTGGAGCGCGGCTCCAGAACCGCGAGGATTCTCGATACCCGCCCCACCTTGCGGCGCAGGCCGTCTATCGTCGTCTCGATGGCGGTGGGATGGTGGGCAAAGTCGTCATAGACTTTCACGCCGCCAGCTTCGCCGCGCATCTCCAGGCGGCGCTTGACGTTCCTGAATCCGGACAGGGCCGCCAACCCATCGGCGAGCGACACCCCGACATGGCGCGCGGCCAGGAGCGCCGCGCAGGCATTGGCCCGGTTGTGAGCGCCAGTCAGTTGCCAGCGCGTGCGGCCAAGCTCGCCGCTGTCGTCGTAAATGGCAAGCTTGCCGCTGGCATCGTCGCCCTCCACGCCCCAACCGTCTTTCCAGGCATTGAACCAGTCCACCGGCGTCCAGCATCCGCGCGCGAGCACTCTTTTCAGGCTTTCTTCCCGTGCGTTGGCGATGATCCGGCCAGAAACCGGCAAGGTGCGCACGAGATGATGAAACTGCGTCTCGATGGCCGCCAGATCGGCAAAGATGTCCGCGTGATCGAATTCCAGATTGTTCAGGATTACGGTGCGGGGCCGGTAATGCACGAACTTGGAGCGTTTGTCGCAGAACGCGGTGTCGTATTCGTCAGCCTCGATCACGAACAGGGGCGTTTTGCCGAGGCGGGCGGAAACGCCGAAATCCAGCGGTACGCCACCGATCAGGAAACCGGGAGTCAGTCCCGCTTTTTCCAGGATGAACGCGAGCATCGCCGCCGTGGTGGTCTTGCCGTGCGTGCCCGCCACGCCGAGCACCCATCGTCCCTGCAAGATGTGTTCGGACAGCCATTGCGGGCCGGACACATAGGGCAAGCCCTGATCGAGAATGGCTTCCAGCAAAGGATTGCCGCGCGAAATGGCGTTGCCGATCACGAACACATCAGGCTTCAAGCCCGTTTGTCCGGCATCGAACCCCTCGGAGAGCGCGATGCCCGCCGCCCGCAATTGATCGCTCATCGGCGGGTAGACATTGGCATCGCAGCCCGTGACCTTGTGTCCGGCAGCAGCCGCCAGTTGTGCCATACCCCCCATGAAAGTACCGCAAATGCCGAGAATGTGAATGTGCATGGATGCAAACGTCCCGTGTAGAATGCGCAGATTCTACCCGAAGGCGATTATCTTCCATGGCACAACATGGCTTCCCTTCCCGGAATGCGCAACGCAGGCGCGAAATCGCCGCGCTGGCCGCGCGCATGATGGCCGAGGACGGCATCGGCGATTTCGGTTTCGCCAAGCGTAAGGCCGCTCGGCGACTGGGCATCGGCGATGGCGAAGTCCTGCCCGCCAACGCCGAGATCGAGGCCGAGCTGCGCACCTGGCAAACCCTGTATCAAGGCGAAGAGCAAACCGGACGTCTTGCCGATATGCGCAAGGCGGCGGCGGGCCTGATGCGCCTGCTCGCCGGATTCAGGCCCTACCTGACCGGCGGTGCGCTTGACGGCACCGCGGCGCGCTACGCCGAAATCGAAATCGACCTGTTCCCCGAAAGCGCCAAGGATGTCGAAATCTTTCTCCTCGACGCCGGTTTCGCTTTCGAGCACCGCGACATGCGCAGGCATGCGCCCGACGCACCCGAAATGGCGCTGGCACTGGACTGGGAGGATATTCCGGCCAGACTTTCCATCTACCCGGCGGGAGCCGAACGCGGTCGCCGACAGCCGCGCGCCCGGCTCGCCCAGGTCGAGGCATTGCTCGCCGTCGCGGGCAATTAGTTTGTTCCGACACTGGACAAAGCGCCGTCAGTTGCGCAAAACTCCCGCCATGAAGCGATCCAAAGGCAGCAAAACACCTCCCCCGCCGCGCCGCATCCTGGCGCTGCATGGCCCGAATCTCAATCTGCTCGGCACGCGGGAGCCGGAAATCTACGGTTACACGACCCTCGCCGACATCCACATCGCCATGGAGTCCCGCGCCCGCGCCGAAGGCGTGCAGATCGAATCCTTCCAGAGCAACCACGAAGGCCAGCTCATCGACCGCATCCAGGCCGCCGCCGTCGAGGGCATCGACTTCATCATCATCAACCCTGCCGCCTACACCCACACCAGCATCGCCTTGCGCGACGCGCTGGCCGCCGTCGGCATCCCGTTCGTGGAAATACACCTCTCCAACATCCACAGCCGGGAGCCTTTCCGCCGCCACTCGTATTTTTCCGATCTCGCGGCGGGGGTCATCTGCGGCCTCGGCGCCCACGGCTATCTGGCGGCGCTGGATTTCGCCCTCAGCCGATTGCGGGAGCGGGCCGACTGACCACAGTCGGACGAACGCTCCCCAACAGCTTTTTCCCTTTCCGATAACGGTTCCCTGTTTTTCCGGAGTACGACATGGATTTGCGCAAGCTAGGAAAACTGATTGATCTCGTCCAACAATCAGATATTTCCGAACTCGAAATCACCGAAGGCGAAGAAAAAGTACGCATCGCCAAACACCAGGCGGTCCACGCCGTCGCGCCTCATCCAATCTACGCGCCACCGCCCCACGCGGCGTTTCCCCCCGCCGCCGCGCCAGCGCCCGCCGATGCGCCCGAAACCGCCGCACTGCCTGAAGGCCATGTGATGAAGTCGCCAATGGTCGGCACCTTCTACCGCGCGACCGCTCCCGGCGCCGCGCCGCTGGTCGACATCGGCCAGAGCGTCGCCGTCGGCGACCGTTTGTGCATCATCGAGGCAATGAAACTGATGAACGAAATCGAGGCCGACGCCGCGGGCACGATCAAGGCCGTACTGGTCGAAAACGGACAGCCGGTCGAATTCGGCCAGCCCCTGTTCGTGATCGGTTGAGCGCCATGTTCGAGAAGATTCTCATCGCCAATCGCGGAGAAATCGCCCTGCGGGTGTTGCGCGCCTGCCGCGAACTAGGCGTAAAGGTCGTCGCCGTGCATTCCGAGGCCGATACCGAGGCCAAATACGTCAAGCTCGCCGACGAATCGGTGTGCGTCGGTCCCGCGCCTTCCGCGCAAAGCTACCTCAACGTTCCTTCCATCATCTCCGCGGCGGAAGTGACCGATGCCGAGGCCATCCACCCCGGCTACGGCTTTCTTTCCGAAAATGCCGATTTCGCCGAGCGGGTCGAGCAATCCGGCTTCGTCTTCATCGGCCCGCGCCCGGAAACGATCCGCCTCATGGGCGACAAGGTTTCAGCCAAGGACGCGATGAAAGCCGCGGGCGTGCCCTGCGTGCCCGGCTCCGACGGCGCGTTGTCGGAAGACTCGAAGGAAACCGTGAAGATCGCCCGGAACATTGGCTATCCCATCATAATCAAGGCCGCTGGCGGCGGCGGCGGACGAGGCATGCGGGTCGTGCATACCGAAGCCGCCCTGCTCAACGCCGTGGCCACGACGCGGGCCGAAGCGCAGGCCGCTTTCGGCAACCCCGTGGTCTACATGGAGAAATTCCTCGAAAATCCGCGTCATATCGAAATACAGATCATGGCCGACCAGCACGGCAACGCGGTTTACCTAGGCGAGCGCGACTGCTCGATGCAGCGCCGTCACCAGAAAGTCATCGAAGAAGCGCCCGCGCCGGGCGTCGACCGCAAGCTGATCGCCGGTATCGGCGAGCGTTGCGCCAAGGCGTGCCGCAAAATAGGCTATCGCGGCGCGGGCACCTTCGAGTTCCTGTACGAAAACGGCGAGTTCTATTTCATTGAAATGAACACGCGGATACAGGTCGAGCACCCCGTTACCGAACTCATCACCGGCATCGACGTCGTCCAGAGCCAGATCCGCGTCGCGGCGGGCGAAAAACTGCGCTTTCGCCAGCGCGACATCGTGCTGCGCGGCCATGCCATCGAATGCCGGATCAACGCCGAAGACCCTTTCAAGTTCACCCCCTCGCCAGGGCGGATCACCAACTGGCACACACCCGGCGGTCTCGGTGTGCGCGTCGATTCCCATGCCTACAACGGCTACGTCGTGCCACCGCACTACGACTCGATGATCGGCAAGCTGATCGCCCATGGCGACACCCGCGAGCAGGCCATCCGCCGCATGCGCATCGCACTCTCGGAAATGGCCGTCGCGGGCATCAAGACCAACATCCCGCTTCATCAGGCATTGATGCTCGACAGCCATTTCATCGAAGGCGGCGCCAGCATCCATTACCTCGAAGAGCGCCTAGCCGATCTCACCGAGGTCAAGGCCGACTGAGGAGAACACCATGTGGCTTTCCGTTTCGCTCCAATCCGATGCCCGCCGTGTCGAGGCACTCTCAGAAGCCTTGATGACGGCAGGCGCGCTTTCCGTATCGGTCGAAGACGCCAACGCCGGAACCGCCGCCGAAACGCCGCAATTCGGCGAACCTGGTCAGGAAGAAACAGCGGGATTCTGGGCGAACAGCCGGATCGTCGCGCTTTTCGCGCCGGATACCGCCGTCACCGACCTCGTTGCCGAAGCCGCCGTCGCGGCGGGCTTCGACACCGTTCCAGCGTTCGACACAGCGAAAGTCGCCGAAGAAAACTGGGTGCAGCTCACGCAGCGCCAATTCACCCCCATCCGCATCAATGACGGGTTATGGATCGTGCCGTCCTGGCACGAGCCGCCCGACGCCAGCGCCATCAACATCCAGCTCGATCCCGGCATGGCCTTCGGCACCGGCTCGCATCCAACCACCCGCCTGTGCCTGGAATGGCTGTACGAAAGCGTGCGTCCGGGCTGCTCGGTGCTCGATTACGGCTGCGGATCGGGCATTCTCGGCATCGCCGCCGCTCGGCTCGGAGCCGGAGCGGTGCTTGGCGTCGACATCGACGAGCACGCGCTGGTGTCTACGCTCGACAACGCCTCGCGCAACGGCGTCGCCGGAATCGTTAAAGCGCAACATTGCGGAAAACCGCTAGGGGCTGCTTTTGAGGTCGTCGTCGCCAACATTCTCACTACCCCGTTGTGCCTGCTAGCGCCAGTTATTGCGCCCAGAATTGCCGACGGCGGACAAATGGCGCTTTCCGGCGTGCTCGAACAGCAGGCCGGGCAAGTCATCGACACCTGGGCACACTGGATCACGCTTGAAATCGGCGATTCCCGCGAAGGCTGGATCAGGCTGCAAGGCCACCGCTGACGGTTTATTTTTCCGGCGCAAAAATTTCGGCGCAAAAAAGAATAGACGCGACCCTCGTGCTCGGGGCGGGCAATGATTTACTATTTATCGTTTTTCACCCGCAGGCCCGAGTTCGTTTCTGATGTTGACCCGCTGCCCGAGCTGCCAAACCGTCTTCCGCCTTACGTCGGAGCAGCTTCTCGCCCGACAAGGCCAAGTACGTTGCGGAAGTTGCCTGCACCCTTTCAATGCCCTCGACCATCTGGCCGAGTCGGACCCCAGGGCCGGGCAACCAGGCGGGCAACGCACTTCCGGCAAGGCTTCGACCCTTTCCGCCCAGCCCGGCACGAAACCTGCCGCGCCCCCGCCTGAACAGACATTCGCTGTCGCCGCGCCCAAAACCGTGTCCGACCTTCCGTCACCGCCTGCCACGGCGCCGGAAGCCGCTGCCGAGAGCCAGCCTCTCCGGCCATCCATCGGCACTGGCGCAACGTCGCGCCCACGTCCGATACTAGCGCCCGTCGTCAAAAAATCGTCGCAACGCCTGTTGAGCGAACTCGATTTCTCGTCGTCGATAGACACGAAATCCAGAATCCCTCAGCAAGCGCAAGCGCCTTTTACGGCGAGCCACCCACCCCTGGACACCGGCGAGCCGGACGCGCCCGGCACGACGCCCGAGGAAAATACCGCCTCCGAAACGCCGCCCGCGCCGCCCCAACCCGGCCCCGAGGCCGAACCCAAGCCCGCGCGCGTGGCGGCAGCGGAACCGCCGCCATTACCCAAAGCGCCGCCGCTACCCAAAGCGCCGCCGCCGGACGAAACACCGCCGCCGGACGAAACACCGCCCCCGACCGCCGTCATAGGTGGCGTGCTTGTCACAAACAGCGCTCCACCCGCCGCCCCGCCGCCGGTTCCATCGGTGAGCCTACCCGCCCCGGCTACGACGGCCGTGCATTTTCCCGGCGACGACGATTCCGTCTTTTCCCGGATAGACGACATCCCGGACAACGCGGGCGACTCCGCGGATTCGACAGAGGCCGTGCTGTCCTCGTTTACAACGTTTCCCGACGACGATTCCGTCTTCTCCCAGATGAACGGCATGCCCAGGGCCACGCGCGGCAGGGACAAAGGGGCAAAACGCGGCAAACCGGCGGTCAAAAGCAAACCGTCCCTTTTCAGCGGCAAGGAAACGAAGGCTCCCATGTCCCGGCGCGGCGCACGCGCGCAAACGGCGGACGAGGCCATCGACGAAAGCGCGCGGAGCGAAACGTCCACCAAACTCGGCCTTGAAGCCAAGATCGACAAGATCGAAGCCGAAATCAATGCCGAACGCAAGACTACCCGCCGTTCATCCCGGAGCAAAAAAGCAAAGCCGGTCGCGGGCGAAAGCAAGGAAGCCGGACACCACCAGGCAGGCTCGCATTTCGACATCTACGGCAGGCCGATGACGAAACGCGAGCGCGTCGTCTGGACATCGGTTGTATCCGTACTAGGAGTGGTGCTGGCCATCCAGGCAACGCTATTCTTCCGCCACGGCATTGCCCGCAATATCCCCGGCATGCGCCCACTGCTCGTCTCGATCTGCAAAACCGTCGGCTGCGCCATGCCGCTGCCCAGGGATGCAGAGCTAATCCGTATTGACGATTACGGCGTTCTGCGCCAGGACGACCGTCCCGGTCATTACGTCTTTTACGCCACGGTCAGCAACAGCGCCGGTTTCGTCCAGGACTGGCCGAACATCGAACTCACCCTGCTCGACATCACCAACCAGCCGCTCGTCCGCCGCGTCATCACGCCCAACGACTGGGTGTCGCCGGAACAGCGCTCCAAGGGAGGCATCGCGCCGCGCAGCGACATTTCCGTGCGCATGGATTTGGAAGTGGCGGGCGTCGATCCAAGCAATTACCGGATCGACCATTTTTACCCCTGATCCGCGCTCGCTGTGCCGCTCGCCCCGTCCAAGGAAGTCGAAAGCGTATCCGTCATTCGCCACATCGTCCGGGCCGGGCTTGCCAGCCGCGCATGTCCGTCCGGACGGTGACAGCATCGAAGGCGGCCCGTCAGTCCCGCCACGGAACATCGCCGAAAGCGCCAAGGTAGACGGCCTTGATGTCCTCGCGCGACGGACGATGATTCTGCCCGCTGCGATGACCGATCTTGATCGCGCCCATCACCGCGGCGAGCCGCCCGCAGGCGAGCCAGTCCCAACCAAGCGAGATGCCATAAAGCAGACCGGCGCGACAGGCATCGCCGCAGCCGGTCGGATCAACCACGGCATCGACCGGCACGGCGGGCACTTCGATGCACGCACCGCCAGCATGGATGTGCAAACCTTCCCCGCCGCACGTCACGATCAGGGCGTCGACCCCGGCGGCCAGCGTCTCGATGGGCAGGCCGGTCTTATCGACCATCAATTGCGCCTCGTAATCGTTGACAGTGCAATAACGGGCGAGCCTCAGGCAATGCAACAGTTCGTCCGCGGAAAGTATCGGCAGCGCCTGTCCTGGATCGAACACGAAAGGCACGCCGGTTTCGGCAAACCCTTCGACGTGGCGCAACATGCCGTCGCGGCCGTCGGGCGAGACGATGGCAAGTTGCACATCCCCGATCACGCGCACGTCGTTCTCGTGCGAATACATCATCGCGCCGGGATGGAAAGCGGTTATCTGGTTATCGTCGACATCCGTCGTGATGAAAGCCTGCGCGGTATAAGTGCCTGGCACATGGCGCACGTAATCCCGGCATATACCGAGTTCATCCAGCCTTTGCCGGTAATCCGCGGCATCGTCGCCCACCGTGGCGACAATCAGCGGCTCGGCGCCCAGCAGGCGCAGACTGTAGGCGATATTGCCCGCGCAGCCGCCGAAATCGCGCCGCAATTCCGGCACCAGAAAAGACACATTCAGGATATGAATGCGCTCGGGCAGGATATGGTTCTTGAAACGGTCATTGAAAACCATAATATTGTCGTAGGCTACCGAGCCGCAAACGAGAATGGACATTAAAAAAACCTCCCCTGCTGTCTGGATGAAATGCGATTATAGAAGGCGTTTTCGGGTTTTCCACCCGATGAACCAAATCCGCGCGGCCGTTCTCCAACGGGAGAACGACTGTTTTCCGCAAATCCACTCCTTCCATTTTCCATGCTGATACACCCGCAATTCAACCCTGTCGCCTTCTCCTTCGGCCCGTTCAGTGTGCGCTGGTACGGGCTGACCTATTTGTTCGCCTTCATTTGTTTCGCTCTCCTCGCCCGCCTGCGCGCGCGGCGCGGACCAGGGGCAGACTGGAATGGCCAGTCCATCGACGATCTGCTCTTTTACGGCGTACTCGGTGTCATCTTCGGCGCGCGGCTTGGAGAAGTGCTGTTTTTCCGGCCCGATTACTATTTCGCCCATCCGCTTGAAATCCTCATGGTCTGGCACGGCGGCATGAGCTTCCACGGCGGTTTCATCGGCGTGCTCGTGGCGATGTGGCTTTATGGCCGCCGCCATGGCCGGGGCTTCTGGGAAATTACCGATTTCATTGCGCCGATGGTTCCTGTCGGGCTTTTCGCGGGACGCATCGGCAATTTCATCAATGCCGAATTGTGGGGACGCCCCATGAGCGAGCCATTGCTGCCATGGGCGATGATTTATCGCCAAGTCGATAACCTGCCGCGTCACCCCTCGCAGCTCTACCAGGCGGCGGGCGAAGGGCTGCTGCTGTTCGCCCTGCTGTGGTGGTATTCGTCCAGTCCCCGCCCGCTTCGGGCGGTATCCGGATTCTTCCTTGCCGGTTACGGCATCCTGCGCTTCGGCGCGGAGTTTTTCCGCAATCCCGATCCCGGCATTTTCAGCTCCCTCGGCCTGGGGCTGACAACCGCGCAATGGCTGTGCGTACCGATGTTCCTCGCGGGCGCGGGGCTGCTCGCCCGCGCCTATTACAAACGCCATGACAATACCGCCCCGATTCTTGAGACCGGCGGCGATTTACCCAAAAAAACTTAACCATAAAAGGAGAGAGCGTGTCATCGAATCTGGTTGCGAGAAGCCTGTCCCGAATGCGCGCCATCATGGCGCAGGCGACCAGCAAACCCTATGAACCTTCGGCAAAAGAGCTGGATCGCATTCATCGTCAACTCGAAGAATGCGCCGCGGGCATCGGCGGCGAAGTGTCCACGCGGCAGCGCGCGGCGCGTCTGGCCGACACTTACTTGCATCTGGACGACGCTGGACGGCGAACCATCCTCAAAATGATCGCGCTTGATTTCGGCCCCGATCCCAAAGCCGTCGCCAAGGCCCACGCCACCTACCAGAAATCGCTCGGCGCCAGCGAGCAATGGGAAGCCGAAGCGCAATTGCGCGCAACGATGCGCTCACGACGTCTGCGCATCCTCACCCAGTTCAACGCCATCCCACAGGGCGTGAAATTCCTTGTCGACCTGCGCGCCGACCTGCTGCGCTACGCGGCGGACGACCCCTTGCTCAAACCGCTCGACCGCGAACTTGAAACCCGCCTCACCGCCTGGTTCGACGTCGGCTTTCTTGAACTCCAGCGGATCACCTGGGAATCACCCGCGGCGCTTCTGGAACGGCTGGTCAAATACGAAGCCGTGCACGCCATCCGCTCCTGGCGGGATCTAAAAAACCGCCTCGACTCCGACCGCCGCTGCTATGCCTTCTTCCACCCCCGCATGCCGCTGGAGCCGCTGATCTTTGTACAAGTGGCGCTCACTGAAACGCTAGCCGACAACATCCGGGATCTCCTCGACGTGCGCGCGCCGCTCGGCGACACCGGTAAGGCTGACACAGCCATCTTCTACTCGATCACCTCCTCGCAGACCGGGCTGCGCGGCATCTCGTTCGGCAACTTCCTGCTGAAGCGGGTCATCGGCGATCTGCAACGCGACTTTCCACGCCTGCGCACGTTTTCCACCCTGTCGCCAATTCCCGGCCTCCTCCGTTGGGCCAGGCAAAGCCCGCAAAACCTGGACAGGCTCATCACCGCCACGGACTGGAAAGCCTTGACCGCCGCAGGCGTCTCCAAGGAAGCCGCCCCGCCGTTTTTCGACGCACTGCTCAACGGCGACACCACCTGGACGAAAAACAGCGCCCTGAGCGCGGCCCTGCGCGCGCCCCTGTTGCGTTTGGCCGCGCAATATCTGATCAAGGCAAAACGCGGCGAGCGCCCGCTTGACCCGGTCGCCCGCTTCCACCTCGGCAACGGCGCGCGCATCGAGCGCCTGAACTGGCTGGCCGACATCTCGGAAAAAGGCCATGCCCAGTCGTGGGGGATCATGGTCAACTACCTCTACGACCTCGGCGACCTCGAAACGAACGTCGAAGCCTACGCCCGCGACGGTAAGATCGACACTTCCTCGTCGCTGCGGCGGCTGGCCAAGGATTGAACATTCCCGTTCCGGGAGAAAAACGCCATGCATGACGAGACCCGGATGCTGCTCACCCGCACGGCGCCGCAAACCCTCCTGACCGGCAGCCGGGCCGTCGCCAAAGGCAGGCCCAGCCTGCGCCTGTCCGGTAAAAGCAGTGACGGACTCGCCCGCCTTGCCCGCCACTTCAACGCCGTCGCCTCAACGCTGCGACAACGGACCCGCGCCCTGCATGACGCGCTCGAACGCCTCGAAGCCATACAGCACGACGCTATGCACGACAGCCTCACCGGCCTGCCGAACCATGCGCTATTCATCGAACGCCTGCGGCAAGCTCTGGCGCAGCAAGACCGCGACGCGCACTTCCGTTCCGCCGTGCTGGCAGTCAACCTCGAACGCTTCCACCTCATTAACGATAGCTACAGCTACGCCACCGGCAACCATCTGCTCTGCCACATCGCCCAGCACTTCGTCGACCGGCTGCGAAGCGGCGATATCATCGCCCGCCTGGGCGCCGACCAGTTCGCCATCCTCCTGCGCGGCGTCGCCTCCACCGACGAAGCCTTGCAAATCTCCCGCCAGCTCATCGAACTGCCCGGCTTCACCGCCCCCGGCGCGCATCAACCCCTGCAAATAAAATGCCGCGCCGGACTGGCAATGAGCGACGGCACCGCCGATGCCGAAACCCTGCTGCGCGATGCCGACAACGCCTTGCAGGCCGCGCGCGGCAGCGAATCCGATCCCATCCAGGTATTCCAAGCATCCATGTACGCCCGGATGCTCACCACGCTGACGCTCGAAACCGACCTGCGCCGCGCTCTGGCGGAAAGAACCTTGAGCGTCGCCTACCAGCCCATCGTCCGCCTGTTCGACCAGCGCATCGCCAGCTTTGAAGCCCTTGTCCGCTGGCAACATCCCCTGCGGGGACAAATTTCACCAGACGTTTTCATCCCCCTGGCCGAATCCCTCGGACTGATCCATGAACTAGGCATGTTCGTTCTGCACCGCGCCTGTCTCGACATTCTGACGTGGCAACGCCAGACCGGTCCCGATGCCCCGCCTGTCAGCATCAACCTCTCCGCGCGCCAACTCGCCCGCGCCACACTGGCCCGCGAACTGCTCGACACCATCCTCGGCCACGGTCTCACGCCCGAGCGCCTGCGCTTCGAGGTCACGGAAAGCCTACTCACCCATTCCAGCGGCCAAAACATCGAGACCCTGCACATCCTGCACGACGCGGGCATCACGGTATTGATCGACGACTTCGGCACCGGCTATTCGGCGCTCAGCTACCTGCACACCCTGCCCTGCGACATCGTCAAGCTCGACGGCTCCTTCGTCGGCCCCGTCGCCACCGATGATCGACCGCGCGCCGTCGTCCGGCACAGCATTGGCCTTGCCCACGACCTGGGCATGGCTGTCGTGGCGGAATGCATTGAAAAAGAAGACCAGCTCCACACACTGCGCGACATCGGTTGCGACTTCGGGCAAGGCAATTTGTTCTCGAAACCGCTGTCCGCCAACGAAGCCTGCCGCCTGCTCCACGATGACAATGGCGCAAGATAAAAGAAGCTGCCGTTTCGTCATGATGTTCTCCAATATACCCTTGGCCAGCTTCATGTCGTGACGATTGGCTCCGTCGATCACAACCGCAAGCGGAATACCGCTCGCCTCGGTCAGCAGGCTGCGCTTGACGCCCCACCCGCGGGTTGCGGGGCGGCATCAAAGGTCTGATCTGTCCCCACAATTTATCGCCAATGCGCCGCCCATCATCTAATTCCCCCAACGCGCATCCGCCGCAGCGTTCTTCGCGCGCGTGAGTTCGACCGTATCGCTATCCGAACAGATCGCGTTGTGCGTTCCCGGTGCGCTCGTCCGCACCGGTTTCCACGAACCGCACCCCCACGCCCAGCAGCCGCACGGGCCGTTCCCGCCGCGTCCAGGCTTCGTCGAGCAAGGCCGCCCACACCGCCTCGCTGGGCGCGGCGCTCACGCATTCAGCCGTAGTACGTGTGAAATCGGCGAATTTGACTTTCACCATCGCCTGACGCACAGGCCTCGGCGCGGGCAGTTTGGCGAAACGACGGTGGAATTCCGCTATCAGGGCGGGCAGTTCGGTGTGACAGGCGGCCAGGTCGGGCAAGTCGCGGGCATAGGTGGTTTCCACCGACAAGGATTTGCGGATGCGATCCGGGCACACCAGGCGTTCGTCGATACCCCGGCAAAGCTGGTGAAGCGTCGTGCCAAAACGCCCGAATTCGTCTACGAGACGGGCAATATCCCAGGCGCGCAGATCACCGCACGTCCGCACGCCGTGTTTTTGCAGCCGCGTCGCCGTCACTTTGCCGACGCCGAAAATCCTGCCTACCGGCAGCGCGGCGACGAAAGCGTCGACGTCCTGCGGGCGGATGACGAATTGTCCATCGGGTTTGTTCCAGTCGCTGGCGACCTTGGCGAGAAACTTGTTGGGCGCGATGCCTGCCGACGCGGTAATGCGGACTTCAGCGCGGATGCGGGCGCGGATTTCCTCGGCCATCAGGGTCGCCGAGCCTTGGCAATGTTCGAGGCCGCTCACGTCGAGATAGGCTTCGTCGAGCGAGAGCGGTTCCACCAAGGGTGTGTAGTCGCGGTAAATGGCAAGGATTTGCCGCGAGGCTTCGCGGTAGCGGCGGAAGTCCGGCGGCACCAGGGTGAGTTGCGGACACAGCCGCAAGGCGCGCGCCGTCGACATCGCCGAATGCACACCGAAAGCGCGCGCTTCGTAATTGCAGGTGGCGATCACGCCGCGTGTTTCCGCGCGTCCGCCAACGGCCAGTGGTTTGCCCCGCAACGCGGGGTCGTTGCGCATCTCGACCGCGGCGTAGAAACAATCGCAATCGCAGTGGATGATTTTGGTTCCAGGCTTGTCCATGATCCATGGCGTTCATGAAACGATGCACGATTTTGCCGCAATCCAGGCGCCGTATGGATTGGCCACGGCACATCAAACCCGGAAATGGCAAAAGGAAGTTTTCATTGCGAATTGCCATGACGCTTCGCGTCCGGAGCGGGGAGAGGGTACTATCGCGGCTGCGGCATTCCGTAAAAATGCGCTGTCGGCATAACAAATATGCGCCGGATGCCGTGGATTTGCGCACGACATGACGTACATTTTCGTCATTGCCTGTGCGGCGCGTGAAATATTTGACTTGCGAATGATGAGAGTTTACTTTAACTTGGGATCGTCAGTTCCTTGAAAGGCGAAGGTTTTCGATGAAGCACACTGATTTCCAGGCCGAAATACGCGAGTTGAATGCCGCTTACCTGATGCTGGCGCAGAAGATGTTGCGCGGCGATCGGGAGACGGCCATGTTCCGGCTTGGCATGGGCAGGGAACTAGCGGATTTCATTGAAAACCTGTCTGCGTCCCGCTTGATCCGGATGGCCGACAGCCCGGCGTTGATACCACACTTTCGTTTCGACGACGAACAACTTGCCCGTCTGATGGCGGGCGAAGGACGGGACGAAACGGCTTCCGTCCTGCATGCCGCGATTGTCGCGGCCGGGCGGGCGATGGAAGACGCCGGCCGAGGGGCATGACTGAGCATGAAGAACCGAGAGAACGGGAGAGGCGCGACATGAAAAACATACGGGTCATCGACGAGGCGGAAGATGTTTGCCGCGCCGTCGAAATGGTGCGGCTCGGCGCGCGCATGCAGATGCTCGAAGCCGAAACCCGCCTGAGCCGCGAGAAGCTGCTCAAAATCTACAAGGAAGTGCGCGGCGTTTCGCCCCCCAAAGGCATGCTGCCATTTTCGACCGACTGGTTCATGACTTGGCAGCCGAATGTACATTCGTCGCTTTTCATGGGCTATTACTGCTTTTTCGTGCATCGGGCTGGCCTGGGCACGCTCGAAGCGATCATCAAGGCTTACCACCTTTATCTCGATCAGATCGAAATCGGCAAGGTGGAGCCGGTGCTGAGCCTGACTCGCGCCTGGACGCTGGTGCGCTTTTTCGATGCTGATCTCTTGCAACTGGCCCGGTGCCGCAACTGTGGCGGGCATTTCGTGGCGCATGCCCACGATCCTGTGCGCAATTATGTGTGTGGTCTGTGCAACATGCCATCGCGCGCGGGCAAGACCCGCCGCGTCGCGGTACGAAAGATGCGGGAACACGAGCCTGTAACGCTCTGAAGCCCTGCTCCGCGCCCGTCTCTGTTCGCGGAGGCGTCGCTGTCCCGTCGTTACCCGCTATATGATGTAGCGCGCGCGGCGCGGGTGGTTTTTTGCTATTCCGGCTTCAAGTTATCACGGTACGGCGGCGCGTAATCCGGCACTGTATGGGTATCCTTGCCGCCCGGAGTGATCCGTGTTACTGATCGCTGGCTACATCATCATTCTTGCCGCTTCGTTTGGGACTTTCGCGGTTCACGGCAATGTTTTCGCGCTCTGGGTACCGACGGAATATCTCGCTATCATGGGGTTGCTCGTCGGCGGTTTCGTCGCCAGCAACGGCCCCAAGGTGTTGAAATCCGCGGTTGCTTCGCTGGGGCTGGCGTTCAAGGGGTCGAAGTTCAACCGCGCTGTGTATGTCGATCTGCTCTCGCTGCTCTACGAGATCCTGGCCAAGGTGCGCAAGGAAGGCTTGATGTCGATCGAGAACGATGTCGAAAATCCCGATTCCAGCCCGATTTTCGGCAAGTATCCGACGCTGGCCGCGGATCATCACCTGATCGAATTCCTGTGCGATTACCTGCGGATGATGGTGGGCGGCAACCTCAATGCGTTCGAGATCGAAAACCTGATGGACATGGAGATCGAAACGCATCACCAGGAAGCGCACCAGGCGCCGCATGCCATCGACGAAATCGGGCAGGCAATGCCCGCTTTCGGGATCGTGGTGTGCGTGATGGGTGTGGTCAATACGATGGGTTCGGTGGGTGAGCCGCCCGCGGTGCTCGGCAAGATGGTCGCCGGGGCGCTGGTGGGGACTTTTCTCGGTATTTTGATTTCGTATGGATTCGTCGGGCCGCTCGCGAGCCAAATCAAGCAAAAAGTTTCGGAGAGCGGCAAGGTTTTCCAGGTGGTGAAGGTCGTGCTGTTGGCGAGCATGAATGGTTATGCTCCGCAAATCGCAGTGGAATTCGGGCGCAAGGTGCTGTATTCCACCGACAGGCCGACTTTTATCGAACTCGAAGAGGAAATCAAGAGTCGCAAGAGCTGAAGGGGAGATGAGCAGTGAGCGATGGCGCCCAACAGCCTATTGTCGTCAAGCGCATCAAGAAGGATGCCCAGGCCGCCGCGCACGGTGGGGCATGGAAAATCGCTTATGCCGATTTCGTCACCGCGATGATGGCGTTTTTCCTGATGATGTGGCTGCTCGGCTCGACCGCACAGGGCGATCTCCAGGGCATTGCCGACCATTTCCAGAATCCGCTCAAGCTCTCCATGCAGGGCGGCTCGGGGGTGGGCGACAGTTCCAGCATCATTCAGGGCGGCGGCGAGGATTTGTCGCGCAAGGTGGGACAGGTGCGGCGCGGCGATACGCCCTCGACGCGGGCGATCAATATCGACGCCGCGAAACAGCGGCGAAAGGGTGGCAGCCATTCCGAAGGACTGGAACTGGAGAAACGTCGGGAGCATGCCCGCCTCATCGACCTCAAGGGGCGGATCGAGGCGCTGGTCGAGGCCAATACCCAGTTGCGCATGTTCAGGAACCAGATATTGATCGACATTGTTTCGGAAGGTCTGCGCATCCAGATCGTCGACGAGCAGAACCGGCCCATGTTCGATCTCTCCAGCGCCGAGCTGCATTCCTATACCCGCGATCTGCTGCGCGCTATCGGCATGGCGCTCAACGGCGTCGACAACCGCGTGAGTCTGTCCGGGCATACCGATTCGGCGCGTTATGCGGGTGGCGAGCGCGGTTTTTCCAATTGGGAACTGTCCGCCAATCGCGCCAACGCGGCGCGGCGCGAACTGGTCGCGGGGGGGCTGGACGCACTCAAAGTCGTGCGTGTGGTGGGGCTTGCCGATACCATCCATTTGGATAACGACGATCCGTTCGATCCGATCAACCGCCGCATCAGCATCATCGTTCTCAACAAGGAGAGCGAAGAAGCCATCCGCAACGAAGCGGTCGGCCTCGCGGTCGAGGCCACAGTGTCTCCGGCCAACCGCCCGGCGGCACCAGACGGCGACGCCGGGCTGCGTTCGCCGCCGTTTTCCGGGAACTGACGCCATGGCCGCACCCCCGCAGCCGAGCCGCGAATTCGAGTTCACCAGCATCGATTTCGAGCGCATCCGCAAACTGCTCTACGAGCACGCGGGCATCGCCCTGTCGCCAGCCAAGCAGGACATGGTCTACAGCCGTCTAGCGCGCCGTCTGCGCGCTTGCGGCTACCAGTCCTTCACCCAGTATTTACAGTATCTCGAACGGGATCGCGGCGAATGGGAAACCTTCATCAATTCACTGACGACCAATCTGACCTTTTTTTTCCGCGAGTCACACCATTTCGACATCCTTGGCACGCAACTCAGGCAAATCAAGGAAAAGCGGTCAATCAAAATCTGGTGTTGCGCCGCTTCGACGGGCGAGGAGCCGTATTCGCTGGCGATCACGGCATGCGAAGCTTTTTCGAGCCTGACGCCGCCGGTGCAGATTCTCGCCAGCGACATCGACACCGCCGTTCTCGCCCAGGGCGAGCAGGGCAGCTACCGGCGCGACCAGGTCGAGAGAATGCAAAAGGCGTATATCAACCGATATTTCACGCACAATGCGGGAGATGATCGCTACACGGTGCGAACCGAATTGCGCCGCATGATCGTTTTCCGCCGGATCAACCTGCTTTCGCCGGGCTGGACGCTGCAAGGGCCGTTCGATGCGATCTTCTGCCGCAACGTGATGATTTATTTCGACAAACCGACGCAATATGGCATCCTGAAGCGTTTTGCGCCGCTATTGCGCTTGGACGGACGGCTCTATGCCGGGCATTCCGAAAGTTTCCTGCATGCCAACGATCTGTTGCGTTCGCTCGGCCATACGGTTTATGTGCGGCTGGATTCGCCATTACGCTGACGGAAGGGACGCCACATGCAGCAAACGCCGCTAAAGCCGGAATCCCTGCCGAACAGAATCCTGCCATACGACGGCATAATCATATTCATCGGCGCTTCGACCGGCGGCACGGAAGCGATCCGCGAAGTGTTGACGCGCCTGCCGGCGGATGTGCCGCCGATCCTGATGACGCAGCATATGCCGGAGCTTTTTACCGGCTCGTTCGCCAACAGGCTCGATGCCCTGAGCGCCATGTCCGTGCGCGAGGCCGTCCAGGGCGAGCGGATCAGGCCCGGCGTCGCCTATCTGGCCCCTGGCCATTCCCATCTGAGCGTCAAAAGAATGGACTGCGGCGGCTACATCTGCGAACTGTCGCGCGGCGAGCCGGTTAACCGTCATCGTCCCTCCGTCGACGTGCTGTTCCATTCCGCGGCGGAACAGGTCGGGCACATGGCCATTGGCGTGCTGCTCACCGGCATGGGCAAGGATGGCGCGGCGGGCCTGCTGCACATGATGCGGGCGGGCGCGTGGACAATCGGCCAGGACGAAGCCTCGTGCGTCGTCTATGGCATGCCACGAGAAGCGGCGCTCATCGGCGCGGTCAAGGAGGTCGTGCCGCTTCTCGACATCGCCGCCCACGTATTGCAGCGGTTGAGGGGCGGATTTCACGGCCATGACGAGCACTCGCGCGTATGATCGGGGAAGTCCCGCTCATGCCGGTGGATTCGAGCGGCTGTCATGAATATACGGCAATGCCGGGGAAATACCCTGTAATGGGCGCCCCTCGCGCCGCTTGACTGCCAGTTTGCCGCTCCCGGTCATATCGACCGGGCATGCAGCCGATTTCGGCGGAGAATGAAATGTCCGATTTGCTGAAAAACATCGACGCCAGGACAAGACTGGCCGGAACCAACAAACTGGAGATATTGCTGTTTACGCTGGGCGTCGACCAGCGCACAAACCGCCGCGAGACCTTTGGCATCAACGTCTTCAAGGTGCGAGAGGTCATGCGCACGCCCGCGATCACTGCCGCGCCCGAAATGCCCGAGGCCGTCGAAGGCATGGTCAGCCTGCGCGGCGTGCTGGTGCCGGTGGTCGATCTGGGCAAATACGTCGGGGTAGGACAGGAATCGGCGCGCGACATCATGATCGTCACCGAATACAACGGCCACACCCAGGGCTTCCTCGTTGAAGCGGTCGATACCATCCTGCGCCTGGACTGGGCGCAGATGCGGGTGCCGCCCGAGATGCTCACCGCGCATATGGGCGGACTGGTGACAGCCGTCACCGAATTGCCCGGCAACAAACTCGTGATGTTGCTCGATGTCGAAAAAGTGCTCTCGGAAACCACCCGCTACGACGACAGCCTGCTGTTCAAGGATATCGAACCCATCGACAATGCCGACCGCTACATGGTGGTATTCGCCGACGATTCCTCGGTGGCGCGCAAGCAGATCATGCAGACGCTCGACCGGATCGGCATCAAATACACCGGCGCGGTCAATGGCCGCCAGGCCTGGGAAGAACTGAAAAAAATCGCCAACGCGGCGGAAGCCTCCGGGCGCAAGGTATCCGATATGCTCAGTCTGGTGCTGACCGATGTCGAAATGCCCGAAATGGACGGCTACATCCTGACGCGGCACATCAAATCCGACCTGCGCTTCGAGGGCGTGCCGGTAGTGATGCACTCCTCCCTGTCCGGGATGTCGAACCAGCAGCTCGGCATTTCGGTGGGCGTAGACGAATACGTTCCCAAGTTCGAGCCGCAACGTCTGGCGAAAACCCTGCGCCGCCTGATTCTCGGCGAGAAGGACGCGCCGTCGGCGGCCCCGGACAAGAAAAAATGAGGTGACCCCATGCTGAACCAGGATCAAGACAGCACGCCCAAGGACTCGGCGCTTCTCGATACCATCGACGGACGCACCATGCTCGCCGGATCGAACCGCATGGAAATCCTCCTGTTCGCCCTGGGCACGAGCGAAACCTTCGGCATCAACGTCTTCAAAGTGCGCGAGGTCTCTGCCACCCCCTTCATTACCAAGGCCCCCAACATGCCGCGCGGCGTGGAAGGCCTGATTTCCCTGCGCGGCAACGTGATTCCGGTGCTTTCGCTCGCCAAGATACTCGGTCTGGCGCAGCCCGGCGATCCGCTTGGCGGCTCGATGATGGTCACCGAATACAGCAAACGCACGCTGGGATTCCTCGTCGAAAGCGTCGACCGCATCATCCGGGTCGACTGGGACCGGGTGCGAGCCCCCGAAAACGTCTCCTCCGGGCTGCACAGCTACATTACCGCGATCACCGAGCTGGCCGACGGCAAACTAGTCTCCATCCTCGACGTCGAAACCATCCTTGCCAACACCTTCGGCGAAGCCGTGGTCGGCATCATCGACCCCCTGCACGGCGGCGACAGCTACAACGTCTTCTTCGTTGACGACTCCGCTGTGGCGCGGCGCAAGATATCCGAAGTCCTCGACAAACTCGGCGTGCGCCACAAACACGCCCAAAACGGATTGGAAGCCTGGACGCGCCTCGAAGGCATGGCCGGCCACGCGCAGCAGACCGGGCGGCACGTCTCCGGCGAAATCGACCTCATCCTGGTCGATGCCGAAATGCCGGAAATGGACGGCTATGTACTGACCCGCAACATCAAGAACGACAAACGCTTCGATGGCATCCCTGTCGTCATGCACTCGTCGCTGTCGTCCGAAGCCAACCGGGCGATGGGGAAACGGGTTGGCGTCGACGCCTACGTGGCGAAATTCGATGCCGACATCCTCGCGCAGACCTTGCGCCCGCTGCTCCAGCGGGCGCATCAAGAATGACGCGGTTGCGAAAAAGTAGCCGGAGAGCATGATGGGCGATGCCAAAACAAAATTTTTGATCGTGGACGATTTTTCGACAATGCGGCGCATCGTGCGCAACCTGCTCAAGGAACTGGGTTACACCAATGCCGATGAAGCGGAGGATGGCGTAGCGGCATTGCAAAAACTGGAATCCTCACCGTCGGAATTCAACTTCGTCGTCTCCGACTGGAACATGCCCAACATGGATGGCCTCACGCTACTCCAGAAAATCCGCAGCTCGCCGCAGCTCAAGCATCTGCCGGTGTTGATGATCACAGCCGAGGCCAAGAAAGAAAACATCATCGCAGCGGCGCAGGCCGGAGCAAGCGGCTACATCGTCAAGCCCTTCACGGCGGCGACCCTGGCCGAAAAGCTGGAAAAAATATTTGAAAAAATGAAATTAGCGTGAGCTGTGCGCTGCTGGCCGACAGTATTTCCATTTCCGCAGCGCGTCCGGCGCGGCAGACAAAACAGGGGGTAGGATGATAATCAAACGATCAAAAACCGACGAAACCGGAGACTCGAACGATCTTCAAGCTTTGTTCGACAACATTGCCGCGGGCAAGGACGTACTGCCGCCCGCGCCCGCCGCCGCACAAGCCCTTGTACGGCCTGCCGTGCAACCCGCACCGTCCGTGGCGCCCGCCAAGCCGGTCGCGCCCCCGGCTTTGCCGCCCGCTGGCGCGGTGGATGACAATGGCGAACTCCAGGCCTTGTTCGACGCGGAAGCCAGCAAATTCGCCGTCCAGAACGAGACGGCGGGCGGTGCGGACAAAGATGGCGAAGCCGGGAGCGACGTGGCGGTATTCCACCGCATCGGCAAAATGACGCGCAAGCTGCACGACGCACTGATCGAACTCGGCCTTGACGGCGCGTTGCAGGAAGTGGCCGACACCATCCCCGACGCGCGCCAGCGCCTGACCTACGTGGCGCAAATGACCGAACAGGCGGCGAGCCGCGTGCTCAATGCCACCGACGTCGCCAAACCGATTGCCGACAAACTGGAATCCTGCGCCGAATCCCTGCACGCACGCTGGGACAAGACCTTCGCCAACCAGCTCACGGTGGAAGAATTCAAAACGCTGGCCTCCGATACGCGGACATTTCTCGGCGCGGTCGCCGAGGGCAGCCGGGCGCTCAACACCCAACTCCTGGAAATCATGATGGCCCAGGATTTCCAGGACCTGACCGGGCAAGTCATCAAAAAAGTCGTCGAAATGGCGCAGTCTCTCGAAGCGCAACTCCTCGAAATGCTGATCGAAGTCGCGCCTGAAAGCATGCGCACCGAAAAAACCAACACCTTGCTCAACGGCCCGGTTATCAACACGCAAGGGCGCGACGACATCGTGACCAGTCAAGGGCAGGTCGACGACCTGCTCGAAAGCCTGGGATTCTGAAAATGGCGACGAGTACGGGAGCAAGCCATGAGTGAATTTGCCGGAATGGAAGACCTGTTGCAGGATTTCCTCACCGAAGCGGAAGACCTACTGTCGGATGTCGACAACAAACTGGTCGATCTGGAGCGCAGCCCCGATGACCGCGGCCTGCTCAACGACATCTTTCGCGGCTTCCACACCATCAAGGGCGGTGCGGGCTTTCTCAACGCCACCGAACTGGTGACGCTGTGCCACCTCACCGAAAGCCTGTTCGACAAACTGCGCAACGGCGAACTCGGCGTGACGGCGGAAATCATGGACGTCATCCTTTCCGCCACGGCGGGCGTGCGCGGCATGTTCGAGAACCTTCATCATGGCGCCCAGCCGCAAGCCGCCGACCCGGCGCTGATCGAAGCGCTCAAGGCCGTGCAGAGCGGCGAAAAGTCTGATCGCGCCGCCGCGCCCGCATCGCCGCCAGCGGCTTCGACCGCTGTCACCCCTGTCCCGGCAGCCTCGCCGAAGCCGGGCGAACCCGACTGGAAACAACTTCACGCCGCTGTCACCGGCGCGCCCGCGCCCGCCGCACAGCCCCCCGACACGGCGGTTGCCGCCGCGCCCGCGCCAACCGCCGCCGCCGATACCATCGTCCAGAACGCACTGGGCCGTCGCAGCGCCGACCGCCCCGGATCAAGCGCCCCCAGCGGGCGACGCGATGTCGAGCGCCAACGCGACACATCCATCCGCGTCGACACCGCGCGGCTCGACCAAGTGCTCAACCTTTCCGGCGAAATCGGCCTCACCAAGAACCGCCTCAACGCCCTGCGCAGCGACATCCTCAACGGCAGCAACGACACCGAAACCCTGCACGCCCTCGACGTAGCGGTCAGCCAGCTCGACCTCCTCGTCTCCGACCTGCAAAACGCCGTCATGAAAACGCGGATGCAGCCCATAGGGCGCTTGTTCCAGAAATACCCCCGCATCGCCCGCGACCTTGCCCGCAGCCTCGGCAAGGATGTCGAACTCATGCTGGCCGGAGAAGAAACCGAAATCGACAAGACCATGATCGAGGACTTGTCCGACCCCATCATCCACCTGATCCGCAACGCCGTCGACCACGGCGTCGAAGACCCCGACGAGCGCCGCGCCGCCGGGAAATCCGATAAATGCGAAGTACGTCTCGAGGCGCGACAGGAAGGCGACCACATCGTCATCCTCGTCTCCGACGACGGGCGCGGCATGAACCCCGAAAAACTGCGCGCCAAGGCCGTGCAAAAAGGCCTCATCTCCGACGAAGAAGCCAACACCATGGACGAGCGCCAGAGCTTCAACCTGATCTTCCTGCCGGGTTTCTCGCTCGCCGCCAAAGTGTCCGACGTTTCCGGACGCGGCGTGGGCATGGACGTCGTGCGCACCAACATCCAGAAACTCAACGGTTCCATCGACATTCGTTCAATGCAGGGCAAGGGCACCACCTTCATCATCAACCTGCCGCTGACGCTGGCCATCCTGCCCGTGCTGCTGGTCAAGCTCGGCGACCAGCCCTTCGCCGTACCGCTTTCCATGGTGCGCGAGATCCTGCCCATCGATCCCGCCGAAGTCAAAGAAGTCGGCGGTCGCGCCACCATGGTCGTGCGGGGCGAAGTACTGCCCATCCTGCCCCTATGCAACCTCCTCGGCTGGGAGCAGCAATGCACTCCTGGATACGGCGTGCTCATGCAAATGGCTGAACTCTCGTTCATCCTCGCTATCGACAGCTTTGCCGGACGCGAGGATGCCGTCATCAAATCGCTGGATGATTTCCGCCCGAAGGGCGTTGCCGGCGTCACCACCCTGTCGAATGGCCAGATCGTGCTGATCCTCGACATGAAAGAGATCCTGGGCGCGGCGGGCGAACAGCGCGGCGTCGCGCGGGCCATGCTGATAAAACCTCCCGCCGCGAAACCCGCCAGGGCAGAAGCGCCGGTAGCGGCCTAACGACCGCTTTGCTGACAAGCAAGCCTGCTCTTTCTTTGTCGCTGCGATGAGCGCAGACCCGCGACGATCCAGACGGTTCGTGGATTGCCGCGGGCCTTCGGCCTTTACAATGCCGAGAAGGGAAACCCATCATTGACGGGGATATTCATGCAACTGCCCTGTGGCAATGACCTTTACGCTCCCCAGACCGTAATCGCCCGTTCTCCCTGTCTTTCTTCTCGCCGCCAGATCTTCCCGTCCCAGGATTTATCCGGGGCGCGGTCGAAGATCACCAGATGCGCCTCGTCCGCGCCGACGCTCGCGGCGTAATCGGCGGTCTGCGCCAGCCCCTGTTCGATGACCGTCTCCAGCGCGCCGCGCAAGATCTTGAGTTCGATCACGATGCGCTGCATGGGACCATACAGCCCTTGCGCCTCGTCGAGCGGCCATTCGATGAACAGGTCGGTGCGCCGGCGGCCCAGGCCGTATTCCCGGTTGATCCGCCCCCCGCCATTGACGATGCGTTGCAGGAACGCCTGCATGAGCAATTGCGGCCCGGCCTCCTTGTAGTCGAAGCGCCCGATCCACGCCTCCACGTTCTCGCGGAAGAATTGCTGGAACGCGGCCAG
>JAIRMC010000131.1 GCA_031258965.1 Azoarcus sp.
CAGAAAGGGAATGCCAGCCATGTCATTACCGGCAAGGCGTATTTCACGAACTGGTCGCCCGATGTGAAAATCGAGGGGCTGAACGTGTGCCGCCATGTCGATCCCATGACGCATAACCACGGCTGAAAGCGTTTGCAATGATCACACCTCGGTTCCGATCCAAAACGCCAGCCAATACTCCGACCCGTTATTGCATTGACACACGGGTTCTAGAAAGGCGTGCGGGGAAAGTCTCGACAACAAATGGAAAGTAGACCATGAAAACCACCCCTTTCCGCCGCTTGACGTCTATCTTGGTACGTCACATCAGGCACCGTAGTAAGAAAGGTAGGACGCCATGATCATTTTCGACAAAGTCGCCAAACAATACCCTGGCGGCTACACGGCGCTCGACGGCATCAGCCTCCGGATCGCCCCTGGCGAACTGGTCATACTCTCGGGGCACTCCGGCGCAGGTAAGAGCACGCTCCTGAAACTCATCCCAGCCATCGAACGCCCCACCTCCGGCGCCGTGCGGATCAACGAGCAAGACATCTCGCGCCTGCCGCGCCGGGCGGTTCCCTACCTGCGGCGCAATATCGGCATGGTCCTGCAAGAAAGCCGCCTGCTGTTCGACCGCTCCGTATACGACAACATCCTGCTGCCGCTCATCATCAACGGCCATCCGCCGGGCGACGCGGCCAAGCGGGTGGGCGCGGCGCTCGATCTCGTCGGACTGCATGGACGGGAGAAGGAATTCCCCGCCGGTCTGTCCGGCGGCGAACAGCAACGGGCGGCAATCGCGCGCGCCTTCGTCAACCGGCCCTCGATCCTGATCGCCGACGAACCCACCGCCCACCTCGACCCGGCTTACGCGGCCGAGATCGCCGAACTCTTCAAATCGTTCAACGGCGCGGGCGTCACCGTGCTGGTAGTGACGCACGACGTATCGCTGTTCCGGCACTGGTCGCCCCGGCGCATCGCGCTCGCGCACGGGCGGCTAATGGAGGAATGATGCGCAACTGGCTCTATCTTCATTCGCGCGCCCTCGCGCAAGCCCTGGAACGGCTTGGCGGCCAGCCCTTCGGAACGCTGCTTTCCGCGCTGGTGATGGGGGTTGCGCTGGCGCTGCCCGCGGGCGGCTACCTCCTGCTCGACAACATCGCCGTATTGGCGCGCGGTGTCTCGGGCACGCCGGAAATCAGCCTATTCCTCGACGACAAAGCGGATTCCGCCCAGGCTGAAGCCGTCCAGGGCAAACTCCAGGCCGAGCCGGATCTGGCCAGCTTCCGGTTCGTCTCGCGCGATGAGGCGCTGCGGCAGCTTGAAAGCAGCGGTCTTGGCGACGTGCTTAGCGGCATTGCCGTCAATCCCTTGCCCGACGCTTTCGTCGTCACCCTGCGCAGCGACGATCCGGAATTGTTCGAGGCGTTGTCGGCGCGCATGCGGAACTGGCCCGGCGTGGCGCATGTCCAGCTCGATTCGGCCTGGATCAAACGCCTGTCCGCCCTGATCGGGCTGGGGCGCACGGTCGTCCTGATGCTAGCGGCGCTGTTGGGTCTGGCGCTGGTCATCATTACCTTCAACACCATCCGCCTGCAAATCCTCACCCAGAAAAACGAGATCGAAGTGAGCCGCCTGCTCGGCGCGACCGACCGTTTCATCCGCCGCCCGTTCTACTGGTTCGGCAGCCTGCAAGGCGTGTTCGGCGGGCTGGTTGCCCTCGGTGTAGTGTGGATCGGGGTAGATGTGCTGGCCGGGCCGGTGGCGAAGGTAGCCGAAAGCTATGGCGCGCTGGTCGCGCTGAGCCACCCTGGCTGGCTGGAATCGCTGGCGACGGTCGCCTCCGCCGCCGCGCTCGGCTGGCTCGGCGCGGCAATCTCCGTGCGGCGGCACTTGGCGGAGACCTGAGCGGCCCCGCGCGCAATGACGAGGGTGGGGTTTAAAAACGACTAGGGGGGTTTTGGAAAACGACTAGGGAGGTTTTTCGATCCGGCGCTGTTTTGCCACATGACCGCGCTTCGCCCACGATAGCAAGGGGGGCGTGTCCGAATTCCCGGCCATGTCCCCTGAAATCGTCATTGCGAGGCGCGCCGCCGCCGCGGCAGCCCATGAGCCGCCGGATACAGCGCGTTTATCACGGCACGAGAGTCAAAAGGGACAATAGTCATTTCGGGAACCGCCATTGTTACTTTCCCGATTCAATCGAATGAACATTTCAGCCTTTCCGGCTTGATCCTCGGCGTCAGCAGCGCGCCCCGACGGGCGCGGCGGTGGCGCAGACCTTCGCGCTGGGCGGCGCCCAGATTGATGGCGATGGGTTTGTTGCCGCGCCCGCTGCCTTCGACAACGAGCGGCGCGTCGTCGGGGGGAACGGCGACGGCGACGAGGCGCTCGTCGGCGTCCAGCGCCATGATGATGACGCCACGACCGCCCGCCTGAACCTTCATTTCGGCCTGTGGGAAGATCAGCATCCGCCCGGCGCTGGATACGGCGGCGATCCATTGGCCGTGCACCCGCGTGGGCGCGAGGACGGTTTCCGCGCCTTCCAGCGACATGAACGCCTTGCCCGCACGCTGGCGGCCCGTGGCCTCGGATAGCGCGCAGATGAAACCGTAGCCGCCGCTGTTGGCAAACAGCCATTGCGATGCCGGTTCCGCGGCGAGGACTTGCGCGAGTTTGCCGCCGTCCTGATAGTCGATCAGGGTGGAAACGGGCACGCCGTCGCCGCGGCCGCCGGGTAGATCGGCGGTCTTGATGGTGTAGGCGCGGCCATGGGTGTCCAGGATGACGAGCGGCCAGGCGCTGCGGGTTTCGAGGACGGCGAAGGGGAAATCGCCGGTTTTGTAGGTAATGGCGGCAAGGTCGATGCCGTGGCCCTGGCGGGCGCGCACCCAGCCGTTCTTCGAGACGATGACCGTCACCGGCTCGTCGGGCGCGTTGATCTCGGCAGGCGCGGCAGGGGCCACGGTTTCGATGAGCGTTCGGCGCGCGTCGCCGTATTTTTTGGCATCGGCGTCGATCTCCTTGAGGATGAGACGGGTTTGCGCGGCGCGGTCGTCGAGCAGGCGGCGCAGGCTGTCGCGCTCCGCACGCAGTCCGGCCAGTTCCTTTTCGATCTTGAAGCCTTCGAGACGGGCAAGCTGGCGCAGACGGATTTCAAGGATGTCCTCGGCCTGGATTTCGCTCAAGTTGAACGCCGCGATCAGCGCCGGTTTCGGTTCGTCGGATTCGCGGATGACGCGGATGACTTCCTCGATGCGCAGGAAGGCGATCATCCGCCCGTCGAGGATGTGGATGCGGCGCTCGACCTCGTCGAGCCGGAAGCGGCTACGTCGCTGTACGGTGAGGTAGCGGAAGTCTATCCACTCGGTCAGGATAGGCAGCAGCCCCTTTTGCCGGGGCCGTCCGTCGCGTCCAATCATGGTGAGGTTGATGTGGACGGCGGTTTCCAGACTGGTGTGTGCGAGCAGGACGGCCATGAATTCATCACGCGCCTGGCGGCTGGAGCGTGGTTCCAGGACGATGCGCACGGGCGCTTTGTCGCTGGATTCGTCGCGGACGGTGTCGAGCGCGCCCAGGATGAGTTGTTTGAGGTGTTTCTGTTCCTGGGTGGTTTCTTTCTTGCCCGTGCGAGGCTGCGGATTGGTCAGTGTTTCGATTTCGGCCAGCACTTGCGCGGTCGAAACGCCGTGCGGCAATTCGTCGATGATGACTCGCCATTGCCCGCGCGCCAGTTCCTCGATATGCCAGCGCGCCCGCATCCGCAGGCTGCCGCGTCCGCCCGCGTAGGCGTCGCGGAGGGTTTGCGGCGGGGAGATCAGTTGTCCGCCGCCGGGGAAATCCGGGCCGGGCAGGAGCGGCAGGATGTCGTCGAGCGAGGCGCCGGGTTTGCGGATGAGATGGCTGGCGGCGGCGGCGACTTCCTTGAGGTTGTGCGGCGGTATCTCGGTCGCCATACCCACGGCGATGCCGGATGCGCCATTGAGCAGCGCGAAGGGCAGGCGGGCGGGGAGCAGTTGCGGTTCCTCGAAGGCGCCGTCGTAGTTGGGGAGGAAGTCCACCGTCCCCCGGTCGATCTCGGCGAGCAGCAGTTCCGCAATCGGCGTGAGGCGGCATTCAGTATAGCGCATCGCCGCGGCGGAATCGCCGTCGCGCGAGCCGAAATTGCCCTGACCGTCGACGAGGGGATAGCGGAGGGTGAAGTCCTGCGCAACCCGCACCATGGCGTCGTAGACGCTGGTATCGCCATGTGGATGATATTTGCCGATCACGTCGCCCACCACGCGCGCCGATTTCACATGCCGGGCCGCCGCGTTGAGGCGCATCTCGTTCATCGCGTGGAGAATGCGGCGCTGCACGGGCTTCAGGCCGTCTTCCACCTGCGGCAACGCGCGGGCGCGCACGACGCTCATCGCATAGGAGAGATAGGCGCGTTCGGCGTATTGGTCGAGGGGCAAGGTGTCAGCAGGCGGCGGGGCGGGGGCGTCGAAAAGCGTGCCGTGATCGGTCATGAGAGGCAGGGCGAAAACAGGTTTTGCAAAGGCGCGATCCTACATCAGGAATCAGGGATCGGGGATCAAACGCCGATTGCAATGATAATTGACTTTACCGGCGCTTTCCCGGATTCGATAAGGCGCATCCTGGGTACGGCGTTTGCGTGCGCGGGAGAATCGCTGGTTGCGACAGCCCTGCGATTCAGCTTTGATCGTCGTTTTTCTCGCGGAATTTGCGCAGGGCCTGTTCGTCGCTGTTGCGTTGTTCCTGGCGCAGATCCTTGCGGGCGAGTTCGTTCTGAAAGCGTTGCGAGAGCGTGCCGAAGGCGCACACCTTGGTGCGTTGCGCCATCCATCGTTGCTGGCCCTGCGTGGTGTGTTGGCGGGATTGTTCGACGATGCGCCGTTGCGTTTCAATAGCCTCATCGATGCGGCCCAGGAAGTTGCTGTAGTTGCGCATCATGTCGGGGCCAATGCCGCCGCGCGCCGCTTCGATGAAGCGATCACTGTATTCGCCGCGGTAGCGTTGGAGCAATTCCAGTTTTTGCTGGCTGTCGCGCTCGGACGCGATCAGCTCTCCCAATTGGCGCGTCAACTCGTCCATGCGGGTGTTGGCAAGGTCGAGCAGGGGCTGGAGAGGGAATTTTTTTGGCATGGCCGGGCGCGAGGACGGGGGCGGGAATGTTTTCATTGTAATGAATGGGAATAAGCGCCGCCCTTCCGGATTTCACACTGCGAGCAGGACGCGGTTCTTGCCCGCGCGCTTAGCGGCGTACATGGCCTTGTCGGCGCGGGCGATGCTCGCTTCGGGTTGTTCGCCGGGCAATATCCGGGCAATGCCCGCACTGAAAGTGATGAGCAACCGTTCGCTGCCTGGGGCGCAGAAAATGCGGCGGGTCAGTTCGCGTTGCAGGCGTATGAGTATGGTATTGGCGGCCTCGGGCGCGGTGTCCGGCAGCAGGATGATGAATTCTTCGCCGCCGTAGCGCGCCACCATGTCTTGCGGACGCAAGGCTTCGGTGATGGTACGGGCGAGGTGGCGAAGCGCCTCGTCACCGGTGCCGTGACCATGGGCATCGTTGAATTCCTTGAAATTATCGATGTCGATCAGCGCGATGCACAAGGGCGTGTCCTTGCGGTTCATGCGCGAGATTTCGCGGGTGAACGCCTCGCTCAGCCCCCGGCGGTTGAGTGCGCCAGTGAGCGGGTCGTGGCGTATGAGGTGGCTGGCGGCGTTGAGTTCATCGTGCAGGCGGGCGATTTCGTTCGTGGCCTCGTCGGCCCGTTTGCGCAATTCGGTGAGTTCCCGGCTGGCGCGCAGGGTCGATTCCTGGGCGCCGCGGGTGCCGTCCAGCAGTTCGCCGACGACTTCGGACAGGTCGGCGATGCTGCCCGCCTCGCTGATGCGCCGGGCGCTGCGTTCGAGCAGATCGTGATAGCCGCTGGCATGGACGATGACTTCCGACAGGCGGTCGATGAAACCGGCAAGCATTTCCTTCAGGCGGTCCTGGGCTTTGGCGAAGTCGTCTTTCAGGCGGCTTTGCCTGTCGATGACTTCGCGTAGCTGCCGGGCGAGATCGTCGAGCGTGCGCAGGGTAATCGGGCCGGAAAAGGCGGCGGAGATGATCGACATTTGCTCGTGTAGCCAGTTATCGTCGATGACCAGCCCGCGAATGTTGTCGACAAGCAGTCGCAGCAGACCGATGAGGGCTTCGCGCTCGGCGCGGCTTTCTTCGCCGATCCGCGCCGTGCGGGCGGCGGGCTGTTCGAGATGGACCGTGATGGCTTCCCGAAGCGGCGGGCCGTCAACATCGAGCAAGGCATCCGAGGGCGCATGCGCTTCGCCTGCCAACGATTCGCCGCCGTCCGCCAACGGTATCGCGCCGCACCCTGGGGTTTCGGGCACATCATCCGGGGGAAGCGGGTTGCTGCATGCGGGCGCGTCGCTGGCGTTGATCTGGCTCCAGCTATGTACCAGGGACCCCAGGCGTTCGTGGAGGATGTCGGCGCTGGGGTGGGCGCTCAGCACATGGTTGAGCGCCTCGCGTTTGCGGGCCTGGGTCAGTTCGGCATGCCGACGCTCGAATTGCAGGATCAGGTCGCGGATCAGCGCGCCCCATGCCTTGTCGCTGCGGCTCCGGCTGGTGTGCAGATCGGTGATGGCGCGTTGCAGTTCCGGCCATTTCCCGCTGGCGATAGCGGCCTCGACGACTTGCGCGCTGCGCGTTTCGGCGGGCGTAGCGCGCGGCAGGGCATTGGCGATCGCCTTCAACGCGCGGGTCGGGAAGACGTCGTCGTCCGCCGAGCCGCGGATACGGCAATACAGTTCACGATAATTCTCCGGCGTGGGCGGTATTTTGCGCAAAGCGAGCTGGCGCAAGGTTTCGAGCGCGATTTCGGAGGGCGAGTCCGCGTTTGCGCCGCCCTGTCCGGAGTCCGCGCCGAGCGGACGCGGCGTTGTCGGCGGGTAAGGCGTCATGATGGAATCCTCTGTTGGCGGGTGTGCAATGTAATAGGTATTTTCGCTCCAGCCGCCGCGCCGCCCGTCCGGGACGGCATGCGGGGGGGGCTTGCGCGCCGGACGCCGGTTAGTGCGCCATCTTGGTTTCCGTCCGCGTCGCGGGCGCGTCCGGGCGGGCCTCGTGCTGCGCCGGTGCATATTCGCTCACCCAGCGCCGGATATCGCGGCGCACGGTTTCGTCGCTCACTGGGCCGGGCTGGTCGAGCCAGGCTTGCAAGGCGTCGAGAAAGCCGGGTTCGACCGGGCGCGACCGCGCGATCCGTAATTTGGGATGAGGCGTCGGAAGCGTTTGTTCAGTGTCGGCCAACAATTCTTCGTAGAGTTTTTCGCCGGGACGCAGCCCGGTGAATTCGATGCCGATCTGCGTTTCGGTGTAGCCCGAGAGTTTGATCATGTTGTGCGCCAGATCGGCGACCTTTACCGGCCGGCCCATGTCGAGGACGAAAATTTCGCCGCTTTCTCCCTGGGCGGCGGCCTGGAGCACCAGTTGCGCCGCTTCGGGAATGGACATGAAGTAACGGGTGACTTCCGGGTGCGTGACCGTTACCGGGCCGCCGCGCGCGATCTGGGCCTGGAACTTGGGAATGACGCTGCCGGCGCTACCGAGCACGTTGCCGAAGCGCACGATCTCGAAGCGCGTTCCGCCGCCGGGCGCAAGCGCCTGACAGGCCATTTCGGCCAGGCGCTTGCTCGCGCCCATGACGTTGGTGGGGTTGACCGCCTTGTCGGTGGAAATCATCACGAAGCGTTCCACGCCGTGCCGCAGGGCGCAGCGGGCGATCTGGAGGGTGCCATGGACATTGTTGCGCACAGCCTGCCAGGCATTGCCGGTTTCCATCAACGGTACATGTTTGTACGCGGCGGCATGGAAGACGATCTGTGGATGCCAGCTTGCGAGGATTTCTTCGTTGCGCCCATCTTCCTGGACGTTGCCGATGAGCGGCACGATTTCCATTTCCGGACAGTGCAGGGAAAGCCATTCCGTAATCGAGTAGAGCGCGAATTCGCCCGCTTCCAGCAGGATGAGTCTTTTCGGCGCGTAACGTGCGAGCTGGCGGCACAACTCGCTGCCGATGGAGCCGCCCGCGCCGGTAATGAGGATCGTGTGTCCCGCGAACGATTGGTGCACCCTGGCGGCGTCGATATATACCGGCTCGCGCCCGAGCAGGTCTTCGATGTCGATCGGGCGCATGGCGTCGATTTCCACCCGGCCGCACATCAGTTCCTCGATGCCCGGCACGATGAGCACTTTCGCGCCCGCCCCCACGGCGATATTGGCAATACGCTTGATGACTGTAGGCGAGGCCGAGGGCATGGCGAGAATGACGTGCTCCACCCGATGAGTGGAGAGCGTCCTGGACAGGATGTCGGTGCCGCCCAGGATCGGGATGCCGGAGAGTTCCAGCCCCCACTTTTTCCGGTCGTCGTCGAGCAGCGCCACGACCCGCCAGTTGGGATTGCGTTCAAACTGATGGATCAGCATGGCCCCGCCGCTGCCCGCGCCGACCATGATTACCGGCGTGCCGATACTGGAGGACTTGCCGTACTGGCGGTGCTCCTTCCATATTCGCCATGCCATCCGGCCCGAACACATGATGACGGCAAGCAGCAGCGGGTACGCTATCAGCATTGCCCGGGGCAATGTCGATCCGGGTCCTGTGTAGAGCGCCCTGACCGCCAGTAATCCGATAGCCGATACGGCCACTGCCCGCAAGGCGCGCTTGAGGTCGGGCAGGCTGGCGAAGCGCCAGATTCCGCGGTACAGCCCCGCCCAGCGGCATGCCAGTGCGTGGATAACGATCAATACTCCGAGAATGGCGAACGTGTGGCTGCCTGTCCCGGCGTAGTAATCGTGGTTGGGCGGCAACGTGAAATTGAAGCGGATCAACAGGCCGCCCATCCAGGCGGCAATAACGGCCAGAAGGTCGAAAAGAATGACCAGGGTGGTTCGGATTGTCATAAGTGGAAAATGGATGAGAGCAGGTGGAAATGTCGGATCAGGTTTTTCCCGCGTCCAGCCGCCATGCGAGTGCGAGCAGCGGCGCGTAGGCGGATGCCATGGATACGGAGAGGGGAAGCCAGTCCAGGGCGGCGGCGAGCGCCAGTGGCAAGAGCCAGAAAAGATTGATCGCCGCCGTAGCCAGTGTGACAGGCAAATGCCCCCAATGTTGCGCGGCGTGCTGGTAGGCATGGCTGCGGTGCGCTTCGTGGAGTTTTTGCCCGTCCAGCGCGCGGCGCGCGAGGGTCAGGCTGGCGTCGCAAATAAAGACCGCGAGCAGGATCGTCCAGTGCCAGAAAAGCGCGGGCGCTTGCAGCGACAGCAGGCCGAGGATGAAACCGAGAAAGCCGCTGCCGCCATCGCCCATGAAAACCCGCGCGGGCGGCCAGTTCCAGCAAAGAAACCCGGCCACCGCCGCCGCGAGCAAGACCGGGGCGGCGGCCAGACAGGGCGGGCCGCCAAGCAGGAAGAGCGCCGCGCCGCCCAGGCAGACGCAGATGGCTTCGGTCGCGGCGATGCCGTCAATGCCATCCATGAAGTTGTAGAGATTGAGCATCCATGCCAGATAAAACGCTTCGGCCAGGGCAGTGAGCGCCAAGAGACCCCACGGCATGGGGCCGACGAAAAGCGCGGGTATCTTCGGCAGGATGAGCAAGGCCGCGCCCGCCGCGGCGAAATGCGCCAACAGACGCCAGCGCGCGGCAATGTGTCCGTGATCGTCGGCGAAACCGATGACGGCGACAATCCCGCCCGCGAATATCGACGCCTGGATCAGCGGCATCGGCAGCAGTCCCGCACACCCGGCCACGGCCATCGCGGCGGCGAAACTCGCCACGATGGCAAGGCCGCCGCCGCGCGGCGTCGGTCTCGCGTGCGAACTGCGCGCATTGGGGACATCAAGCAAATGCCGGCGCAGGGCGTAGCGGCGCAACAAAGCCGTGAGCGCGAGCGAAGCCGCCGCTGTCGCCGCCGCAAGCCCCCCCCATTGCACGAACGCTCCGCATTGCGCGATCTCCATGATCCGGCGGGGTCAGGTTCGACAATGCGCGAGAAAATCCGCCGCCGTCCGCGCCAGCGCCTCGCTGACCGAAAGCGGCGGCGACCAGTCGAGCAGGCGGCGGGTATGGCCGATGTCGATCTGTAGCGATGCGCACAGCCGGTCGGCCATCGCTTGCCGCCCGAGCAGGCGCGCACCGCTTTTCAGCAGCCAGGCGGGTACGGGGATCATCCGCGCCGGTTTTCCGAGCGCCTCGCCAAGCTGGCGCAGCAGAACCGGCATCGGCAGATCCTCGCCGTCGCTCACGGGCAGGATCTGATTGGCGGCGCGAGGATGATCGACGCAGCGCGCCAGCAGATCGACGAGATTATCGCGCGCGACCAGACTGCGGCGGCAGCCGGCATCGACGACCGGCACGGGCCGCCCCCGCGCGATCCATTGCATCAGGCGCAGGAAGTTAGCCTTGACGCCTGGGCCATAAACCAACGGCGGGCGGACGATGACCATTTCCATACCACCGCCCGCGCCCGATGCGCGCAGGGCGTTTTCGGCTTCGAGCTTGGAAATGGCGTAAGGATCGACGGGAGCGGGGACGGTGTCGACGGTAAAAGGCTGGCCGGGCGGAGTCTGTTCACCCCAGACCTTGGCCGTGCTCACGAAGATGAGCCGCCGCACACCGGCCAGCGCCGCCTGACGGGCCAGATGCGCGCTGGCATCGGCATTACATCGGCGGAACGCCCCGAGAGGATCGGCGGCGGACTCTTTCATGATATGTGCGCGCGCCGCGCAATGGACGACGATTTCGATGCCCGCGAGCGCCTCTCGCCAGTCCGTATTCCCGTCGAGACCGGCGAAACGAAAAATGCCGGCATCGGGCAATTTCCCGGATGACGGCGACCGGAGCGCCAGCCGCAAGCGATGACCGTCCGCGGCGAGCCGCGCCGCCAGCGCCCGGCCAATGAAACCGCTTGCGCCGGTAAGGAGAATCGCGCTCATGGGCGGAATGTGGCGCGCATGAACGAACACCCGGAAAATGCCTGGGCGATGCGGGAAAATCTCAAATACATTGACGGTAAGGCGGATAGGCGGAAAACCATGGATTGTGACGCGATTATGGCGCGGCGCTGGGGTAAAAATCGCACTGAAGCGATCATCCGGGCGGGTCGAGGCAAAATATGCTACAGGCTTTTCCGCAAAAAGACCATTGGTACGCCGCCGCCAGCCTGACGACGATCGTGTTTCCACATCGTGCGTAATACCGCCAGCCAAGGCCGGACAATTCTCACATCTTGCCGGGCATTTCAAACAGACACCGCGCGACGCGCCGGGGAAGACAGCCATCGCTATCCCCAACGCTACATACGACAAAAATTTGTCGCATATAAGACATAACCTTGCAAAACAACCTACTTTCTGTCGCGCTGTATCGTTTTCTATATAAAAATTCGCCTTGACATGCGCGCCGGAATGCGGATTTGCCAATTTTTCCCTATCCCGGCACACATATTGCTGGACACCACCGGGGGCGCCCCGCCCCACCTCTCCCACAGCGCCGCGCCGCGTTCATTCGTCAGGATTTTGTCATGCAAACCATCGCCGCCCCCCGCCTTTCCGCCCTCGCCCTCGCCCTCGCCCTCGCCTTCTCCGGCGGCGCGCAGGCCGCTCCCACCGGCGGCGTCGTCGTCCCCGACTCCGGCACCGCCAGCATCAGCACCTCCGGCAACCACACCACCATTGCGCAGACCACCCAAAAAGTCGTCATCAACTGGCAAGGCTTCTCCATCGCCCAGAACGAAAGCGTCAACTTCCAGCAGCCCAACAGCACGGCCATTGCCCTCAACCGCGTGCTCGGCAACGAAAAATCCCTCATCCACGGCAAGCTCACCGCCAACGGGCGCGTATTCCTCGTGAACACCCAGGGCATCCTCATCGGCAGCGGCGCCGCCGTCGACGTGGGCGGGCTGGTCGCCAGCGCGCACGACATCGCCGATGCCGACTTCGAGGCCGGGCTGTACCGCTTCACAGGCGGCGAAGGCGCGGGCGACGTCACCAACCTCGGGCACATCACCACCACCGGCGAAAATGGCTTCGTCGCCCTGCTCGGGCGGAATGTGAGCAACAACGGCTTCATCGTCGCCACGCAGGGGACAGTCACCCTCAATGGCGCGGAAAAGATCACCCTCAACTTCGATGGCGACAACCTTATCGGCGTCACCCTCGAACCCGGCGCGCTCGCGGCGCTGGTCGAGAACGGCGAAGCCATCCAAGCCGACGGCGGGCGCGTCATCCTCTCCGCCGCCGCCGCCGAGGCCATCGTCAACGCACAGGTCAACAACACCGGCATCGTGCGGGCGCGCACGCTCGGTGAGCTTACCAGCAGCGTCGACATCGAGGGCGGCACCGTCCACGCGGGCGGCACGCTCGACGTTTCCGCCCCAGGTGGCGGCGACGGCGGCACGGTCACGCTCACCGGCGAGCGGGTCGACATCGCCAGCGGGCTGAATCTGGATGCCAGCGCCACCGAGGGAAACGCCACCGGCCAGCTTGTCGTCAACACGGCGGAAGACTTCACCATCGGCGTGGCGGGCAATGTGGCCGCCTCCACGCTGGGCCGCCTGCTGGACAAGGCCGATGTGCGCATCGCCAGCCAGGGCGACGTCACCCTGGCCGATGCTACAGGCTGGCGCGCCGCCAACACCCTGGCGCTGGCCGCGGACAAGGACATTCACATCAACAACGCCCTCGCTGTGGAAGGCGCGGGCAGGCTGGAACTCGAAACGGGCGGGGATTATTACATCCGGACTCCGGCGAGTTATGCGGGGGTGGATGTGCTGCCTGCCACCGAGAGCAGCATCACCGTCAGCGAAGGAAAGCAAAATGAGTTGATCGTCGACGGGCAGGCTTATTCCCTTGGGGATGCGTTGGAAAAAATAGGTCAGCATGTTAAAGAAGTGGCGGGCGCGGGGGCTTCCCGCCCCAAAGAAGATACCAGTAATAGCGTATATGGGCGCATTGATCTCGGCAATGATGCATCACTCAGTATTAATGGAGAGGAATACACTTTAATTCACAGTCTTGATGAACTCACCGCCATTAGCGGCAAGATCGGCAATTACGCGCTGGCGGATGATCTGGACGCCTCGGGCAAAATCTACACTGTGGCAATTGTCGCTAGCCTCGCGGGCGACAGCGTTTTCACGGGCTTGGGGCATGTGGTGGATAAGCTGACGATTGATGCGCCCGGCGGAAGGAATCTCGGACTATTTGGCACCTCAGGCAGTAGCACTCAAGCTGTCGTTATTCGGGATGTCGGGCTGAAAAACATCGACATCACGGGCCGTTCATACATTGGTACGGTTAGCGGCAGACATTACGGCGATATTTATAACGTCTACGCCAATGGCGTTATACAAACAACAGGCTCTAGCGTGGGGGGCATTGCCGGTCTTGCTGAGGATGGAAAACTGCTTAATACTCATGCTGAAGTCAACATTACGGCAAGTGGCACCACGGCTGCCAGCATCGGAGGCCTTGTCGGTGTGAGCCGGAATGTCGACATTCTTCAATCCAGCGCCACTGGCGACCTTTTCCTCGGCAGCACTCAACTGACCAGCGGCGACATCGGGGGGCTGGCCGGAAGCACGGAAAACGCCGACATCAAAAACAGCTACGCGGCTGGCAATGTCATTTACAACGAAGGTGCGACAGGTTCTGGCAATATTGGTGGTCTAATAGGTCGGGTCGGCACACATGACTCTGGCCTCAAAGCCATGACGCTGGAGAATTCCTTTGCCACGGGGAATGTCGTCTCTCCGGGCGGCAATGCCGGGGGACTGATTGGCTATGTCGATATGGGCAAAGCCGATTTCACGATCCGCAACAGCTATGCCTCCGGAGACGTCAGTACCACGGAAAGCCGTGGCTCCGCTACTGAACTCGGCGGCCTGATTGGCCGAGGCTACTTCTCCAGTGACAGCGACAAAACCATCACCATCACCCATTCATCAGCCACGGGGAACGTTGCCCACAAAGGCACAGCTTTCGACTTTGACTCAGCAGGGGGCTTTATTGGGGATTTTTCCATCACTAACATCTTCATCAGCTATTCCTACGCGACGGGCAGCATAACTGGGTCATCTAAAAGCGCGGGAGCCGGCGGTTTCATCGGGAATTTGGCCAGCAACGGAAACGCACTTATTGAATATTCCTATGCAGCAGGCCGAAACATTTCCGGCTATACAAACGTAGGCGGCTTCGCCGGGCAAAGCAACGGCCACATCATGAATGCCTATTACGAATATGGTGACCCAGCCGGCCCCGGCCTCGTTCAGGGCGTTTATGCCGTTGGAGGCTTTATCGGCTTCAACCACAGTACGGGCATCATCGAATACGCCTACACGATAGCAGATGTGAACAACCCTTTTGGCGCGACTTGGGCTGCGGGCACCGCGGGCGGTTTTGCGGGCGCCAATGCTGGCATCATCCGTAATGTCACGGCCAAAGGCAGGCTCAACAGCGAGAACCTTGACAACATCGGTGGCCTTGTTGGCTGGAATTACCATTTCGGCGATTCGCCCGCGCTGATAGATGGTGCCGAATGCGATTGCAATGATCGGCCCCCGGTCGGCAACAATGACGGCGGAACCGTCAATAACGTTACATCCCCGGACGACGCTCCTAAGCCCACCAATGAAACACCCAAGCAGGAGCCCGCAGCAGCACAGGAGCAGCTTGCCGCTGTCCAGGAAAGCGCCAAGACAATCGTCAGGGAGGCCAGCAGCGGCAAAACGCAGTCCAAAGCGGGCGGTTTTGAGGAAAGCCGCATCCCGCTCAACCAGCTTATGGCGCATCTGAGCGACACGGCATCGAAAACCGGCGCTACACCAAACAAAACAGACTTTGCGAACGATGTCGACAGACTCTCCGTCGACGGCAAAGATACCGAAACGGAAAAGGAAACGTCGCCCGGCGAAAACTGAAAGCGCCCGCGTGCGTGATTCCACAAATTTCTTTTATCCCGCAAACAAGGGGGGGGCGCCATGAGTTAAGCATTCCCGCACACGTTTGTTCACGCAGTACTTTCTTTCTTCTTTTTAAAGGAACCATCATGAAATCAATTCAACGATTTCTTGCCGTCGGCCTTCTCGGGGCCGCATCCCAACTTGCCATAGCACAAAACTATGGCGATGGCACCGTTTGCAACATCGCTGGCAGCGCCGATCTGACGATAGCCGTCGCCTCGAATTTCTATTATCCGGCACAGGCTGTCGCGGCCATCTACCAGTACGACACTGGGAACGTTATCAAGGTTTGCCACAATGCAACAGGCATCCTGAAGGCTGCCATAATAACCGATGGTGCCAACATCACGCCTTACGATGCATTTCTGGCGGCAGACAATATTGCACCGGGAGATCTTGCCAATGTATCGGGCTTGACCGCCGCTTATCACAATAGTGCCACATTTAATTACACCAAGGGTATTCCCGTTCTTTGGACGCCTGTGAGCAATGTCCAGCTAAGCGCCGTCATCAGCGCCCCGAAGGTGGTTTACGTGGCTAACCCCGCCAATGCACCTTATGGTGTAGCGGCACAGACTATTCTCAACAACGCCCAGACTGGTCAGTACCAAGATCTTGTCGACGAAGGCCAAGAAACATCTCCCGTGCCGCCATATGCTGTTGTGTTTTCAAATATTGAGCTGACCTATCAAGAGGTCAATAACGCAAATTCAGCTACGGTCGTCGGATTCGTGGCGAAGTCCCAGATTTGCGGCAGAACTGGCGACTCGCGGATCGCGTATCCAAGCAATCCCACCACGCAGGATGGTGTCATTATCAACCATCCCGCCAAAGTATCGATTGCCACCGACTTCGTGGATTTGCTCTTGGACACTCCGGCACAAAACATCCTGCAAAACAGCTACTGCTACCTGCCTCGTCTCCCATAAGCAGTAGCAAAAAATATTGCTGAAAAACCCTCCCCAGCGTTCCAGCCCGACATGAAGGCCCCGCACCTCCGCCTTCATGCCGGGCTTTCTTTATGCCCCCTCCCCCTAGCCACACAAACCCCGCCGCCCGATTTGCCCCTGCCGGAGGCGACGACGGCGCTCTACCGAGGGCGCGGGATGGCGTATGCCTACCTGCCGTGCCAGGACGCGCGCTCCGGCGTGCTGACACTGGCGCTGCGGATCGAGCGCCATGACCAAGCGACAGCCAGGAATGAATCCCTGGCGCGGAATGCGCCAGCGGACGCAATAGGGAGATGCTCAGGCGGTCTTCCGCGCCATGACAAGAGGGCGCTTCAAGCCTTCGCCCCCAGGATTTCTTCCCGCGACAAGCCCGTGGCGAGCATGATTTCTTCCACCGGCCTACCCAGCCCCAGCAAATTCCGGGCAATCTCCAGCCGCGCATCGTCGCGGCCTTTCGCCTGGCCTTCCGCCAACCCCTTCGCCGTCGCTTCATTGCGCCACATCAGGTCATCCCGGCGCGCCTTTTCGCGGGCCTCATGGATGAGACGGGCTTCTTTGTCCGCCGACAGGCGCGTCAGCTTCCTGACGGCGGGTGATCTATTTGCCAGTCTTTGTCCTGACCCCCAGGTACAGGATGCCGATCTTGTCGCCCAGCGCCTTGGACGGCAGGAAGGGATTCATGATCGTGATCTCGTCGTAATCGTCGCCGGGCAGGGGCAGCACCGCCTCCAGGAAGCCGGTGAGGGGATCTTTGTCTTGCTCGTCGCCGAAGAGCATCTTGAAGACCTCATCGCTTTTCGGGGGGAGGATGTTAGCCATAGCGGGTATCCATGTGTCAATGAAAGAAGCTGGCGCCCTATCATCATTGATGCTCTCGGTATAGCCCGCCCCGGTGCGCGGCGGCGGCGAAAGCGTTTCATTTCATCTGTTCCAGTTTCTCCGAATCCCGTCATTGCGAGGCGCGAAGCGACGCGGCAATCCCTGCGGCGCGTGGATTGCTTCCCGCTATGCCCGCGGCGCGCGACCGTAATGACGATGAATTTATCCAGTGATTCCCATGGGGCTGCATGGAGAGGCCCATGGCATGGTCGCTGGACAGAGGGTTGCCCGGGCGCGCGCCGGTTGGCGGGCGTGGGCGGTTTGTGATGTTTTTCGTGGTTTTTCAAGGAGTGTTCGAGATGAAGGTTTCTGGTCTGTTTTTCGTGGCGGCGCTGGCCGCTGTTTCGTTGCCGCTGGGGGCGCAGACGCCGCCGCCCGGCGCGCCGGATGCGGGCAGCATCATGCGCACGCCGGGGACTGTCCGCCCGCCGGAAACAAAAGAGCCGCAGCCCGATTTGCCCTTGCCGGAGGCAGCGCCGCCGGAGGAGGAAACCGGCCAGGCTGTGCCGGATGAAACGCTGTTCATCCAATCCTTCCGCATCGAGGACGCCGCGCCGCTGACGGAAGCGGAAGTCCAGACCGTGCTGACCCCTTATGCGGGCCGGAACCTCACCATGGCGCAGATCGAAGAGGCTGCGCAGGCGGTGACGGCGCTCTACCGTTCGCGCGGCTTCCTGATGGCGTATGCGTATCTGCCGCGCCAGGACGCGCGATCCGGCGTGCTGACGCTGGCGCTGCGAATCGGGCGCTATGGTCAAGTGACCATCAGGAATGAATCCTTGGCGCGGGACGCGGCGGTGGCGGGGCTGTTCGCGCCGCTTCGGTCTGGCGAGGCGATCGAGCGCCCGGCGCTGGAACGGGCGCTGCTGCTGGCGGCGGCTTTGCCGGGGGCGAAGCTGCCGAAGGTTTCGCTGGCGGCGGGCAAGGCGCTGGGCGAGGCGGATTTGCTGGTGGAGGTGCCCGCCGGACGCCGGGCGACGGGCTTCGCGGTGTATGACAATCAAGGTTCGCGCTACACGGGGCGGCATCGCGTGGGTTTGGGGGCGATTGTGAATTCGCCCACGGGAATCGGGGACAGCCTGATGGTGAGCGGGGTGTTCGGGCGCAACGGGGCGAGCCGCATGGGCAGCGGCCGGGCGGCGTATTCGGCCCCGGCCGGCTGGCGCGGCGCGCGGGTGGATGTGGCGCTGGATAGGACGGTGTATTCGCTCGGCGAGACTTACCGCGATCTGGACGCCACGGGCCGGGTGGACAGCGCGGAGCTTGGCGGGCGCTATCCGCTGATCCGCACGCACGACACGGGTCTGGAACTGGGCGCGACGGTGGCCACGCGGCTGCTGCGGGATGAGTTCGACGCGCTGGACTACACCATCGAGAAGCGGGTGCGGGTGGCGACGCTGAAGGCGGCGGTCGACCATTGGGGCGCGCTCGCGGGCCGGACGGCGCATGGCGCGCTGGAGCTTGGGCTGACGCTGGGGCGGCTGTCCTTTGATGACGCCGAGCAGAAGGCGGACGACCGCGCGGGGGTGAAGTCGGCGGGGGATTACAGCCGTTTGAACCTGAACGGGACGCTGGACGTGGCGCTCGCGCCGAAGGTGAACGCGACGCTGACGCTGGCGGTGCAGCGGGCGCTAGGGCGCAGCCTGGACAGCAGCGAGCGGCTGATGATCTCCGGCCCTTCCGGCGTAAAGGCGTACCGGGAGTCGGTGACGGGCGACCACGGTTTCGTGGCGGGCCTGGAAGTGCGCTATGTGCTGCCGCCGGTGCGGGGGGTTTCCCACGCGGTGGGGGTGTTTGCCGACCACGGGCAGGCGCGCTTCGTGAAGCCGCGCTTCGCGGTGGAAGACAAGCTGAAGCTCTCGGATGTGGGGCTGGGCTATTACGCTTCCCGCGCGCCCTTCTTCATGAAGGCGCTGGTGGCGCACAAGGTGGGGGCGCAACCGGATGAGGTGGTGACGGAGCGGGATGGCCGCACGCATTTCCTGTTCCAGTTCGGGGCGATTTTTTGAGGGCGGCCCTTGAAGAACGCTGATTACGTTGGTCGTCATTGCGAGCGGAGCGCGGCAATCCACAATCCATGTTCGAGCCATCGGGAACAGCGCCCCCGGTGGATTGCCGCGGGCCTGCGGTCCTCGCAATGGCGCTTGATCAGCGTTTTCCCGATGTTTTTTGCCCGGAGTGGTTCCGGGCGTTTTTCCCGAGGAGCATCAAGATGACGGACAGTATGGCGTGGCTTGACAATGTGGTGGATTACGGGGTGATTGCGCTGCTGGCGGCGCTGAGCGTGATCGTGGTGGCGATTGCGCTGGAGCGGTTCATTTTTTACCGGCGGCTGCGGATCGGGGATTTCCAGGAAGCGGAGGCGCTGGAACTGGCGCTCTCCCGGCATCTGACGTGGATTTCCTCGACGGCGAGCAATTCGCCCTATCTGGGCCTGCTCGGCACGGTATTCGGCATCATGCTGACTTTCTACCGGATGGGGCAGAGTTCGGCCATCGATACGGGGGCGATCATGACGGGGCTGGCGCTGGCGCTGAAGGCGACGGCGGCGGGGCTGGTGGTGGCGCTGGTCTCGATTGCGATCTATAACGCGCTCTTGCGGCAAACGCGGGTGCTGACGCTGCAATGGGAGCTGGCGCGCAAGGCGGCGGCGCGGACGGACGCGGAAGGGGCGGCATCATGAAGGGCGAAAAGGGCTTCGAGAGTTTGAACATGGTGCCTTTCATCGACATCATGCTGGTGCTGCTGACGATAGTGCTGACGACGTCTTCGTTCATCGCCAGCGGGCGGATCGCGGTGAACCTGCCGTCGGCTTCCGTCGAGCCGGTGCAGGAGAAGGAGACGGAGGTGCTGGAAATCGACGCGGCGGGCACGATCTTCCACGGCGGGGAGCCGGTGCCGCTGGCAGCGCTGCGCACGAAGTTCGAGAAGCTCGACCGGGAGACGCCGATCTTGCTGCGGGCGGACAAGACGCTTGCCTTGCAGGTTTTCGTGGACGTGGCCGATCTGCTGAAAAGTATGTCTTTCTCCCGTCTGGCGGTGCAGACGGAAGCGCGGCGCGGAGGCTGAGGCGATGGAAAAAGCGCAACAACCACGGGCCGCCGCGCGGCTGTCGATGCCGGTGGCGCTGGCGGTCTCCCTGGCGCTGCACGCGCTGCCGGCGGGGGCTTGGCTGGCGCTGGCCGCGCTGCCGCGCGTCGCGCCGACGAAAGAGACGGTGCTGGCGATGGAAAACATCGGCATTCTTTCGGAGAGTAATCACGAGGCGATGAGCGCGCCGCCCCCGCCGCCGGAGGCCGCCCCGCCCGCCTCCGAGCCGCCGCCGCCCAAACCGCTGCCAAAGCGGAGATCCCCCGTGCGAACACCCATACCGCGCGAGCGGCTCGCCGCCGCGCCCGCGCCCGCGCCCGCGCCGTCGGCAGCGGCGGCGAATATTTCGGACGACGGCGAAACGCGCGCGGCGCAACACGCGGCGGAAGCGGAGCAAAAGCGTTTGACGGAGGAGTACAAGCGCCGTTTGTTCAAGCACATCGACCGCTTCCTGCGCTACCCGGTGGCGTCCAAACTGGCGGGGGAGACGGGGTATCCGTCGGTGGCGTTTACGTTGACGGTGGCGGGCGGCATCTTGCCGGGCACGCTGCGCGTGACGCAAAGCAGCGGTTTCCCGGCCCTGGACGAGGCCAGCCTGACGGCGGTGCGCCGAAGCGTGCCCTTCCCGAAACCGCCGAGGCAGATCGAGGTGGAGTATGGCTTCAGGTTCGACAAACGCGACGCGCCAAAGAAGGAATCGGGCTGAAAGGGGGAAAGCGTCGTTGCAAACGGGGTCTATTGCGTTTTACTCGACGGGCCGATAGAATTACGCGTTTCGTTCTTCTCCACACCGGGGTTAGTATGGCCAACTCGGCACAAGCTCGCAAACGCGCCCGCCAGGCAGTCAAGGCGCGCGCCCACAATGCCAGTCTTCGCTCGCGCCTGCGCACGGCAATCAAGGCGGTGCGCAAGGCCGTCGCCGAAGGCGACAAGGCTGCGGCGCAAACTGTTTTCAGCAGCTCGATGAGCACCATCGACATCATCGCCGACAAGAAAATCATCCACAAGAACAAGGCGGCACGACACAAGAGCCGCCTGTCGGCAGCCATCAAGGCCATGGCCTGAGGTTTGCGGCGCGGCGCGCGGCAGGGTTGCTCCGCGTGACCAATCACCAAGGACGGCTTTCCGAAGCCGTCTTTTTATTTGACCGCCCGCGCAAGAAAAACCGGGGCGGGGAACCGCCAAACCCGTCAAACCTGATCGTCGCCAATCGGCTCGACCTGGAGATTGTTGCTGCGGGCAAACTCGACAACGAACTGGTAGGCTGCGGGGTTGGCCCGATGCAGGCGGGCGTCGACGATGACGGTTTTCAGCCCCGTAAGGCTGCATCCGGGACGGACGAATTGTGAATATTTGACGCGATTATCATTGCCAAGGGTCGCCATGATGCCGCAGAGGCGATCCGCCCAGTCGCTGGGCCGGAAAACCTGCCCTTCCCTGGTCGCGCCAATGATGATGAAACTTCCGGTTTCCTGGTTCATGTTGTATTGATTGGTATTGTCGATCCATGGGCCGGGCCGCGCATCGGGCCGCATTTTGTCTCCGGCGCCCCCGATTACGGCCCTGCCCGCCCAGGCCATCGGATTCTAACAGATTCCCGATGGGCAATCGGCCACAACCGGCACGGTATCCCGTGGAATGCCGGACGCCGCGTTGAAATGCGCTTAGCATTCCCGTTTCGGCTCTCTTGCCAGAAGTTGTTCAACCGCGTCGCGGGCGGCCAGCTCACCGCGCAGCAGCGCATCGATAGCGGAGCAGATCGGCATTTCGACGCCGAGGCGGCCACTGAGCCGGGTGGCCTCTCGCGCGGTGGGGACGCCTTCGGCAACGTGGCCGAGTTCCGCGAGGATGTCCGGCAGGCTTTTCCCCGCGGCCAGGGCCAGCCCGACCGTGCGGTTGCGGGAAAGGTCGCCGGTGCAGGTGAGAACGAGATCGCCCATGCCCGCCAGCCCCATGAGAGTGTCCCGGCGGCCACCGAGCGCGATGGCGAGGCGGGCGATTTCGGCCAGCCCGCGCGTGATGAGTCCGGCGCGGGCGTTGAGGCCGAAGCCCATGCCGTCGGCGACGCCCGCGGCGATGGCGATGACGTTCTTGAGCGCGCCGCCGATTTCGCAGCCGATCACATCGTCATTGGCGTAGAGCCTCAGGCGCGGCTGGTGCAGTTTGCGTATCCAGTCGTTGGCGAAAGCGGCGTTTTTGGCGGCCAGTACAATTGCCGTGGGTTGCCCACGCCCGACTTCGGCGGCAAAGCTCGGGCCGGTGAGCGCGCCGCAAAGGACATCCCGGCCCAGTTCGCCGGCGACGATTTCGTGCGGCAGGCGGCTGCTACCCGCCTCCAGCCCCTTGCAGACCCACAGGAGCGGCGGCGCGGTCATGCCGGGACGCGATGATGGGCGCTGGTGCAGGGCTCGCACGGTATCGCGCAATCCGGCCAGTGGCGTGGCGACCAGATACAGGTCGGCATTGGCGGCGGTTTGATCGAAATCGGCGCTGAAGTTGAGTTCTGGCCGCAGGGCGATGCCCGGCAGGAAAAGCCGATTTTCGCGCGTGCGGCGCATTTCGTCGATATTGTCGGCTTCGCGCCCCCACAGACAGACTTCATGGCTGCCGGAAAAGGCTTGCGCTAGGGCCGTGCCCCATGCGCCAGCCCCGAAAACCGCGATACGCAACGGACTCAAAGCCCCCACACTTCGGTGAATCGCAGGTAGCCGCCGTCGCCGTCGGCGTGCCGCACTTCGACCCAGCCATCCGAGGAAGCGGAGACGTATTCGAGCACGACATCGCGGGCGACCTCGAAGGCTACCGGGGCATTGCCGGAGGCTTCGCGCCGCACCGCCGCCTGCTCGGCGACGACGAGCACGGTGCGTTGCCTGCTGAGCGCGCCGCCCTGGATCCATGCCATGCCCCCGGCGGAATCGCGCACTTTCACCCATTGCAGGTCGGGACTCGTGACGACGACTTCGACCGGCGTGCCCGCGCGGATGATGGCGAGCTTGCGCGCCTGCAAGGACGAGGTTTCGTAGAGAATGGCGGGACTGGCGACCGATGCGTAGTCGATGGCCAGAGCCGCGCCGCTGGCCGCGAGAAGCGGAACAGCGGCAGCGAGGATCGCATGACGGCTCATTTCTGTTTCCTTTTATTGCAAGGGCGCGCCCTGCCCACCAGCTTGTGGCTGCTGGCGCGACTGCTTGAAGAGAACTTCAAAGTTGACCGGGGCAAGCAGCACCGGCTGGAATCCAGCGCGGACGATGGCCTCGGAGACCGCTTCGCGCGCATAGGGGAAGAGGATGTTCGGGCAACCGATCCCCAGCACCTGTTCGAGATCGCTTTCGGGAATGTTCCGGATGCGGAAGATGCCGGCCTGGGTAAGCTCCACCAGGAAAAGCGTGCGCTTGTCGGGCAGAACGGTTTCGACGGTGACGGTGAGCTTGACTTCAAAGATATCCTGCTCGATCGGGCCAGCTTCGGTATTGAGTTTGACGTTGACCTGGGGAGCCTCGCGGATGAGGAAGCTTTTCGAACCGTTAGGAACTTCAAGCGAGAGATCCTTGATATAGATTTTCTCGATCGAGAAAGCGGGCTGGTTTTCGGCGGGCTGAGTGTTGTCGGCCATATTTATCTACCTTGAGTTGATTTGAGCAGCGGGTTGATGGACTGCGCGCGGGGAGATCAGGAGATTCGCCCATGCAGCAGGGTTGCGAGGTTTCCTTCGCGGTCGAGGGACTGGAGTTCTTCGCAACCCCCGACATAGTAATCGCCAATGAAAATCTGTGGAACCGTCCGGCGTCCGGTGATGCGCATCATCTCGACGCGGCGGCCGGGGTCGAGATCGACGCGGATTTTTTCGATCTCGCCCACGCCGCGCGCGCGCAGGAGCTTTTCTGCGCGGAGGCAGAACGGGCAAATAGCAGTGGTATACATCCTGACGTTCGGTTGCGCAGGCGGCGGGAACGGCCCGCTCGCGTTGTCGTTCACTTCTTCTTGCGGGTAAGCGGCTGTCCGGCTTTTTCCCACTCGAAAAGACCGCCGCGCAAGTTGTAGAGTTTCTCGAACCCGGCTTTCTTCAGCGCGGCAATGGCCATCGCCGCGCGCGAGCCGTTGCCGCAATAGAGAATAAACGGGCGAGCGCGAAATTTTTCGAGTTCGCCCGCGCGCCGTTCAAGGTCGCCGAACGGCAGGTGACGGGCATTGGGCAAATGGCCCTGGTCGAAGTCGCCCTGCTCGCGCACGTCGATCACCAGTGCGTCCTCGCGGTTGATGAGCATCGTGGCCGCAAGCGGGGTGAGCAGGCTCTTGTCGCGCAGTTGACGAATCATCTCGACAAGCAGCCACGCGCCCGAAAAAACGGCCAGCGCGGCCCAGACCATGTTTTGTTGCAGAAACTCCACGTAGCGCTTACTCCAGGAAAAAGCAGGGAACCGGATGGATGCGGACGAAGGGGACGAGTCCAACCCCATCCGCCCCAAGCGGGCAAGGCCGGTAGTATAGAATACAGCGCCGCGCACAGGCAGCCCCGGCCCGCATCGCGGGTGTGTAAACCACGATGCTTGCCCGCCGGTTTTCCCGTGGCGCTTCGGCTTTGTTTTTCCGGATTTCTACTCATGCACAAGATTGTGTTGCTTCGTCACGGCGAGTCTGCCTGGAACAGGGAAAACCGTTTCACCGGCTGGACTGACGTCGATCTCACCGAGCGGGGCGTCGCGGAGGCGCGCGCCGCCGGGCAGCTCCTCAGGCGCGAAGGCTACGGCTTCGACCTGGCCTATACCTCTGTGCTCAAGCGCGCCAACAAGACGCTCAACATCGTACTCGAAGAACTCGACCTGCTCTGGCTGCCGGTCGAACATAGCTGGCGGCTCAACGAACGCCATTACGGCAGCCTGCAAGGGCTGGACAAGGCCGAAACCGCCGCGCGCTACGGCGACGCGCAAGTGCTGGCATGGCGGCGATCCTACGACACACCGCCCGAACCGCTCGCGGAAGACGACGCCCGCCTGACCTTCGATGATCCCCGCTACGCCCTGCTGCCCAGGGCGGCGTTTCCGCGCACCGAATGCCTGCGCGACACCGTGGCGCGGGTGGTGCCGTACTGGGAAACCGTGATCGCGCCACAGGTTCTCGCCGGGCGGCGCATCCTGGTCGCGGCGCACGGCAACAGCCTGCGCGCGCTCATCAAATACCTCGACGGCATTGGCGAGACGGACATCGTCGGGCTGAACATCCCGACCGCACAACCGCTTGTCTACGAACTGGACGCGAATCTGCGTCCGCTCGGCAGCTACTACCTTGCCAGCGAAGATGTCATCCGCGCCGCCCAAGCCGCCGTGGCGAGCCAGGGCAAGGCAAGGAACTGAGGCGCTCTCCGCCGTGGCCGCCGTTTCCGTCCGGCGTGTGTTCGCCGCAATGCTGGTGGCGTGGGCCGGATTGATCCTGCCCGGCACGTTGCATGCCCAGACGGGTAAAGGCAAGGCCGAGATTCGCGCCAAGCGATCCGACCTGCGCAACATCAAGCGGCGCATCGGTGATTTGCAGCGAGCGCTGGAAAAGCTGGAAGCCGCGCATGCCGAGGCGACCGCCGCCGTGGCCGAAGCCGAGCGCGAAGTCTCGAAAACGGCGCGCGCCCTGCGCCAGACGATGACCGAGCGCGCCGTCATCGAACGCCAACTCGCCGCGCTCGAAGCCGGGCAGCGCGAAACCGAGGGCCGCATCGCCGCCCGCCAGGAAGAACTTGCCAAATGGCTGCGACGCGGTTACATCCATGGCACGGGCAACAACATTGCCGCCCTGCTGGCGGCGCGCGACCCCAACCAGTTCGTGCGCGACACGTATTATCTCGAACGCCTTGGCCGCGTCCAGATGGAACTGATCGGCAATCTGAGAGCCGATCTGCGCTACCAGTCCGGGCAGGCCCGGCATATCGCCGAGCGTCGGGAAACCCTCGCGCGCATCGAGAAAGACCGCCGCCAGCGTCAGGCAAAGCTGGACGAAACCCACGCCGCGCGCCACGAGGCGTTGGGAAAAATCACTTCCACGCTGAAGTCGCAACGTGAACGGGTCGCGGCCCTCAAACTCGACGAAGAACGGCTCACGCAAGTCATCAATACCCTGGTACAGAATGCCCTCGAAGCCGAGGCGCGGGCCGAAGCGGCAAGGCGCGAACGCGCGGCGAACGCACGCACGCGCCCGGAGGGCGCGAAGCCGGATCGTCGTCCGCCGCAACCGGGCGAAAAAGAAGCGGTCGAACCTGTGGTCGGCAGAGTACGCGAAGCCGCCGGGCCGACATCCGCCGGGATGAAATTCGCGCAGCTTCGCGGCCGCCTGAATTTTCCGGTGACAGGCGAACTCATCGGGCGCTTCGGCGCGGCGCGGGCTGGACGGGGCATGACCTGGCGCGGCGTCTTCATCCGCGCCGCCAGCGGCGCCGAAGTGCGCGCGGTCAGCGATGGCGAAGTCGTGTTTTCGGACTGGCTGCGCGGCTACGGCAACTTGCTGATTATCGACCATGGCGACGGTTATCTCTCCATCTATGGCAACAATGACGCGCTTTACAAGGAAACCGGCGACGCCGTGCGCGGCGGCGAGACCATCGCCAGCGTCGGCGCGAGCGGAGTGGCGGCGGATTCCGGCCTATACTTCGAGATTCGCCATCGGGGGCAGGCCATCGACCCGATGCGGTGGGTAAAATCCAGATAACTTTTTCGCGGAGTGCTCATGCCCAACAGCAAGTTGAAACAACTCGGCCTGATACTGACTGGCGTCATCGTCGGCATCATGCTCAGTCTGAATTTTCCCGCCAGCGCCGACAAACTCGGGGCGCAGCCCCTGCCGGTCGAAGAACTGCGCGCTTTCGCCGACGTGTTCAACGTCGTCAAGCGCGACTACGTGGAGCCGGTCGAAGACCAAAAGCTGTTCACGCAGGCCATCACCGGCATGTTGAGCGGGCTGGACCCGCACTCGGCCTATCTCGACGCCAACGCCCTGAAAGAACTCCAAGTCAGCACCAAGGGCGAATTCGGCGGCCTCGGCATCGAAGTCAGCATGGAAGACGGCTTCGTCAAAGTGGTATCCCCCATCGAGGACACGCCGGCGTTCCGCGCGGGCATCAAGGCGGGCGACCTCATCATCAAGATCGACGACGTTCTCGTCAAGGGCATGAACCTGGACGAAGCCGTCAAGCGCATGCGCGGCAAACCCTCGACCAAGATCACCCTGACGCTGGCGAGAAAAGGCGAATCGCAACCGATCACGGTCAACCTGACCCGCGAAATCATCAGGGCGCAGAGCGTCAAATCCAAGGCCGTCGAACCCGGCTACAGCTACCTGCGCATCACGCAATTCCAGGAAAACACCGTTCAGTCAATGGCCGAACACCTTGCCAAATTGGCGAAGACAGGCAAACCCAAGGGCCTGGTGTTCGACCTGCGCAACGATCCGGGCGGCCTGCTCAATGGCGCCGTCGGCGTCGCCTCGGCCTTCCTGCCCGAAGGCGCGATGGTCGTGACCACCAATGGCCGCACCGAGGGTGCGCACCGCGAATACCGCGCCATGCTCGGCGAATATCTGCAAGGCGGCCCCCTGCGCGCCCTGCCCTCCTGGACGCGCGACGTGCCCATGGTCGTGCTGGTCAATGGCGGTTCGGCCTCGGCCTCCGAAATCGTCGCGGGCGCGCTCCAGGATCACAAACGCGCAAAGATCATGGGCACCCGCACCTTCGGAAAGGGTTCCGTGCAAACCATCCTGCCGCTTGCCAACGCCGCCGCGCTCAAGCTCACCACGGCGCGCTACTACACCCCGAGCGGCCGTTCGATCCAGGCCAAGGGCATCGACCCCGACATCTTCGTCGAAGAATCCGTCCAGGGCGGTTCGGCCAAGCGGCTGCGCGAAGCCGACCTCCAGGGCCACCTCGGCAACGACCGCGATCCCGAAGAAGCCGTCGACAAAAAACCCAACGAGGACAAAAAAGACAAACCCATCGAGACCGCCAAAACCGAGCTGCCCAAACCTTTCGAGTACGGCAGCCCGGACGACTACCAGCTTGTCCAGGCGCTCAACCAACTAAAAGGCTTGCCGGTGGAAAAATCCTCGCCGCCGGAAGAAACACCGTCCTCCGAGGAGACCAAACCCTGATCCTATGAACCCGCGGTCATGGAAGAAAAAATCCGGCTGACGCAGTTCTCGCATGGCGGCGGCGGCAGCAAAATCTCGCCGGTCGTCCTGCGCGACATGCTGGCGCGGATGCCGCCCGGCATCATGCCGCCGGAACTGCTGGCCAGCGCCGAAACGGGTGACGGCGCGGCGGTCTACAAGCTGAACGAACAACAGGCGCTGATTGCAACGACGGATTTCTTCGCGCCCATCGTCGACGACCCCTACGACTTCGGGCGCATCGCGGCGGCCAGTGCGCTCTCCGATGTCTACGCCGTGGGCGGCATGCCCATCCTAGCGCTGGCGCTGGTCGGGATGCCCATCGGCAAGCTGCCCCTGCCGATCATCGGGCGCGTGCTCGAAGGCGGCGCGAGCATCTGCCGCGAAGCGGGCATCCCCATCGCGGGCGGGCACTCCATCGACAGCATCGAACCCATATACGGCTTGGCGGCGCTCGGCCTGGCCTCCCCAGCGCGGATACGCGGCAATGCCGGCGCGAAACCGGGCGACGCGCTGATACTGGGCAAACCGCTGGGCATCGGCATCCTGAGCGCCGCTCTCAAGAACGAACGGCTGGACGAGGCCGGTTATACCGCACTGATTAGCGTCGCCACGCAACTCAACCGTATCGGGGAAAAACTGGCCGCGTGCGACGGCGTACACGCGCTGGCCGATATCACCAGCCGAGGCCTGCTCGAACGCCTGCTCGAACTCTGCCGCGGGTCGAACTGCTGCGCCGATCTGGCATTCGACGCCCTGCCCATCATCGACCTTGCGCGCGACTTCGCGCGACAAGGCCTCAAGACCGAAGCTTCCGAGCGCAACTGGGCATCCTGCACGGCGGAAGTCTCCCTGCGCCACATCGCCCCTTGGCAACAAACCCTGCTCACCGACCCGCAAACCGGCGGCGGCCTGCTCGTCGCCTGCGCCCCCGAAACCGTCCTTGAAACATTGCGGCTTTTCCACGCCGAGGGCTATGCCGGCGCGGCAGAGCTGGGGCGCTTGCAGGCGTGGGAGTCGGGCTGCTGCGTGACGGTGTACGGGTGATTCCAATTCCGGATCAATCCGAAAAGAACCTGGAGCGACGCGGCAATCCATTCGTTGCTTTTTTGGGGCGCGCGTAGCGCTACGCGCGCCGTCAGCGCCGGAATGCCTTGTAATCCAGCTTGTAGCGGCGCATGCGCAGCGTCAGCATGCGGCGGGTAAGGCCGAGTTGCGTGGCGGCGGCGCTGACGTTGCCTTGAGCGCCTGATGCAAGCGGTGGTTTTCGTTTTCCAGCGCGGTCTTGTGCATGCATTCAACCAGAAAGTCGGCACGCTGGAGCCGGAAATCACCAGCGACCACGTCATCAACTATGTCGGCGAATACAACATCCAGGGCGACCAGGAAGTCATGACCGGCCACCTCAAGCGCATGGGCATACAGGCGCTGTCAACCCTCACCGGCAACGGCTCCTACGACGATCTGCGCCGCATGCATCGCGCACACCTGAACGTGCTCGAATGCGCGCGCTCCGCCGAATACATTTACGACGAACTGCGCGCCCGCTACGGCATTCCGCGCCTCGACATCGACGGCTAGCCTGCGGGAGCGCAGTTCGCCAGCATCGGCATGAAGGATTGCATCGGCATCGTTCATGGCGGCCAAGGCTGCGTGATGTTCGTGCGCCTGATGTTCTCGCAGCACTACAAGGAGAGTTTCGAGATCGCCTCCTCCTCCTCGCTGCATGAGGACGGCGCCGTGTTCAGCGCTTGCGGACGTGTGGAGGAAGGGGTGGATGTGCTCCTCGCGCGCTATCCGCACGTCAAGGTGATCCCGATCATCACCACCTGTTCGACCGAGGTCATCGGCGACGATGTGGACGGCGTCATCCGCAAATTGAACGAGGGCTTGTTGAAGGAGAAATACCCCGGCCGCGAAGTGCATTTGATCGCCGTCCATACGCCCAGCTTCGTGGGCAGCATGATCAACGGCTACGACGTGGCGGTGCGCGATTTCGTGAAACACTTCGCCACGAAAACCGAACCCGACGGCAAGTTGAACCTGGTGACCGGCTGGGTAAAGCTCGACGCCCGGCTATTGGCCGAATGCTGTCCCGGCGCGCGTCTCCTGACGGTGGCGCAATTGCCCGGTTTCGACATCGGTTTTTTCGGCTACACCCCGAAATGGGATGGCGCGGAAGAAACTCTCGTCGCGCGCGAAGGGGGTACAACCTGGGGGTTGGTGCTTGCCTTGAGGAAATTCGACGCCGGCCGCATGGACAGCATGCAAAACGTCCACGGCGACGGCAGCGGCACGTATTTTCACTACCCCATGAACGTGCGGGGCCTCGACGGGCAGACTCATTCCGTCCTGCTCTATATGAAGACCGCGCTCGGCGCGCCGCGCATGCCAAGCGCCGAATACCGCGACCGCATCGCGGATGGCGCGCGGGCGCATGGCATGCCGGAAGAATATATCGCGCGCCTTCGCGCCTTCGAGGCCCCGCCCGCCAGTTATCCCGTTCCGTACGGAATGCGCGTTACACTCCCGGTCGTCACGGCGGAAAACCGCTATTGCGCCTTTTAGCGAACCGGACAGCCCCGGGAATCCCATCCAAGCCAGGAGAAAAATCATGCAGGAATCTCACCCCCTACGCGCCACGATGCGCCGCGACGAGCGCGAAATCACCGACCGCGCCGAAATCGACAAAATCATCCGCCGCGCGCGGCTCATGCGCATCGCCCTCGTCGATGGCGAACGTCCGTTCCTGGTGCCGGTATTCTACGGTTACGACGGCACATCCCTTTATTTCCATTCCGCCCGGAAGGGGTCGAAAATCGAAATATTGAAGAAGAACGGCAATATCTGTTTCGAGATCAGCATCGACCATGGCGTCATCGAAGACGAAAGCCCCTGTGATTTTGAAGCGCGCCACCGCACCGTCATCGGTCATGGCAAGGCATCGTTCGTCACCGGCAAAGCCGAAAAAATCCGTGCCCTCGACAACATCGTCGCCCGTTTCAGCGACCGGAAATTCACCTATCCGGAAGCCAGTCTCAACAACACCGCCGTACTGCGTATCGACATCGAAGTGTTGAAGGGGAAAAAGCACGGGTTTTAGAACGGATCAGGGCGTGTTCATACTAGAGATTCAAAATCCGGCATGCTTCGGGAATGGAACCGGCCGAAGCACAATATCTCGGTCAAAGTCCAATCTGAAAAGAATCTGGCGCGCCATGATGTGTCTGCGGCCCATGGATTGCCA
>JAIRMC010000066.1 GCA_031258965.1 Azoarcus sp.
ACCGACGAGCTTCATCCCTGCCAGGCGCTCGCCGACATCTTTACCTTCATCGAACATCGCGGCTCCATCCAGGGCAAGACCGTGGCCTGGGTGGGCGATGGCAACAACATGTGCAACACTTGGCTCCAGGCCGCTGAAGTGTTGGACTTTCGCGTGCATGTCTCGACTCCGCCCGGCTACGGCGTCCAGCCGGAAAGAATCGGTCTTGCCAGCGACAGCCATTACAAACTCTTCGACCACCCGATGGACGCTTGCCGGGGGGCGCATCTCGTCACCTCCGACGTTTGGACATCCATGGGCTTCGAGGCCGAAAACGAAGCGCGCCGCAAAGCTTTCGCCAACTGGTGCGTCAACGAAAAAATGATGGCCGTGGCCGCGCCGGATGCCGTCTATATGCACTGCCTGCCCGCGCATCGCGGTGAAGAAGTCGCCGCCGCCGTCATCGACGGCCCGCAGTCGGTTGTCTGGGACGAAGCCGAAAACCGGCTGCACGCGCAAAAGGCGCTGATGGAATACCTTGTGCTGGGCCGCGTCGACGAAAACATCGGCGCACCCGTCCGGCGCGTCTGAACCGCATCAACCGAATACCGAAGAACGGAAACAACAATGAGCACGGTCAAAAAAGCAGTACTCGCCTACTCGGGCGGCTTGGATACCTCTGTCATCCTCAAATGGTTGCAGGACACCTACCAGTGCGAAGTCGTCACCTTCACCGCCGATCTCGGCCAGGGCGAGGAACTGGAACCCGCGCGGCAAAAGGCGCTGCAATTCGGCATCAAGCCGGAAAACATCTTCATCGACGACCTGCGCGAAGAATTCGTGCGCGACTTCGTTTTTCCCATGTTCCGCTGCAACGCCCTTTACGAAGGCGAATACCTGCTCGGCACCTCCATCGCCCGCCCGCTCATCGCCAAGCGCCAGATCGAAATCGCCCGCGCCACTGGCGCGGAAGCCGTCTCGCACGGCGCAACCGGCAAGGGCAACGACCAAGTGCGCTTCGAGCTTGGCTACTATGCCCTGATGCCCGGCGTCAAAGTCATCGCCCCGTGGCGCGAATGGGATCTCCTCTCGCGCGAAAAACTCCTCGCCTACGCCGAAAAGCACGGCATCCCCATTGAGCGCAAACACCGCGAAGGCGGCTCCCCCTATTCGATGGACGCCAACCTCCTGCACATCTCCTACGAAGGCCGCCACCTCGAAAACCCCGCCGTCGAAGCCGAAGAATCCATGTGGCGCTGGACAGTCTCGCCGGAACAAGCACCCGGCCAGGCCGAATACATTGATCTGGAGTTTGTCAACGGCGATCTTGCCGCCATCGACGGCAAAAAACTCAGGGCACACGAACTGCTTGCCCGCCTCAACGAACTCGGCGGCAAACACGGCATAGGCCGCCTCGACCTCGTCGAAAACCGCTACGTCGGCATGAAAAGCCGCGGCTGCTACGAAACCCCCGGCGGCGCCATTCTCCTGCGCGCGCACCGCGCCATCGAATCCATCACCCTCGACCGCGAAGTCGCCCACCTCAAGGACGAACTCCTCGCCCGCTACGCCAGCCTCATCTATAACGGCTATTGGTGGAGTCCCGAGCGCCGCGCCCTGCAAGCCCTCATCGACCACACCCAGCAAACCGTCAACGGCTGGGTGCGCCTCAAACTCTACAAAGGCAATGCCGTTGCCGTCGCGCGCGACTCCCGCAGCGATTCCCTTTTCGACCCAACCATCGCCACCTTCGAGGACGACCGGGGCGCGTACAACCAGGCGGACGCCGAAGGCTTCATCCGCCTCAACGCCCTGCGGATGCGCATCGCCGCTAACGCGCGCGCCAAACGCGGACAATAACAGGGCCGCGCGCGCGGGAGAACAGCATGGATGATGTCGTCGCCTTCGGTTTCAGCGTCGATCAGATATCCTGGTTCGGCGTCAAATTCTGCATACCGGCGCTGATCCTCTACATGCTTTTCATCATCTACAGCCACGTCAAGGAATCCAAGGCGGGCAAATACGGCGCGATGTGGATGTTTCTCGCTCTCGGCCTCGGCTTTGTCGGCTTCATCGCCAAGGAAATCATGCTGTACTTCATGGAAAAATAAACACGGAGACCGCGCGTGCCCTCATTTGACATCCTCTCCGAAGTCGACCTCGCCGCTCTGCGCAACGCCGTCGACGTCGCCAACCGCAAGATCGGCAACCGCTACGACTTCAAGGGCACGGACGCCCGCGTCGAGCAAAACGACAAACTGCTCACCCTGCACGGCGACGGCGATTTCCAACTCGGGCAGATGAAAGACATCCTGCTGCCCGAAATGACCGCGAAAAAAATCGACGTGCGCTGCCTCGACTACGGCGACCTGCAAAAAGTCTCCGGCAACAAAGTCAAACAGGAAGTGCGCGTGCGGGTCGGCGTCGAACAGGAGCTGGCGAAGAAAATCGTCCGTCTCCTCAAGGACGCCAAACTCAAGGTACAGGCCGCCATCCAGGGCGACGCCGTGCGCGTCTCCGGCGCCAAGCGCGACAGCTTGCAGGAAGCCATTGCCCTGGTGAAGAAAAACGTCACCGACTTCCCGCTCCAATTCGGCAACTTCCGCGACTGACCACTGCTGTCGAATTCGGCCCTCGCGGCATCGATACTCGGACATGGCGCGCGACGCTCTAGAGACCTCTCTGCCCAAGCGTAACCGCCTGGACGGTTACGAACTGGCTTGCGCTTCCCGCAATATGCCCAGCGTGGCTTCGACCTCGACGCGCAATCCGGCGAGTAGCGCACGGGTTTCTTCGGCGGCGATGGCGTTTTCACGATCCTGGATCGCGGCTTCGTCGAGACGGTGACGCGCGCCGGTGATAGTGAAGCCTTCGTCGTAGAGCAGATGGCGGATTTTTCGCACGAGCAGCACTTCGTGGTGCTGGTAGTAGCGGCGGTTGCCGCTGCGCTTGAGGGGCTTCAACTGGGAGAATTCCTGCTCCCAATAGCGCAGCACGTGCGCCTTGACGCCGCACAGTTCGCTGACTTCGCCGATGCTGAAGTAACGCTTGGCGGGGATCGGCGGTAATTCCGCGGGCTGGACGGATTCAGACGCTTCGGTCGACATGGCTGGATGTCTCCACGACAGCTTTCAGCTTTTGGCTTGGATGGAACGTCACCACGCGCCGGGCGGAGATCGGGATTTCCTCGCCAGTCTTGGGGTTGCGCCCCGGGCGTTGTGGTTTGTCGCGCAGCGTGAAGTTGCCGAAACCGGAGAGTTTGACGCTCTCGCCCTTTTCCAGCGAGGCGCGGATTTCTTCAAAAAAGCCTTCCACCATTTCCTTGGCTTCACGTTTATTCAGGCCAACTTGTTCAAACAGCAAATCGGCAAGTTCGGCTTTGGTCAAAGTCATGGGTTTTCCTTTGTTTAGGTGCGCAGCCGTCCGCCCACGGCATGTTCGATGTGACGAAGAAGGCCGGAGATGGTTTCGTCGACTTCGGCGTCTTCAAGAGTACGCAGAGTATCTTGCATGAAAATCCTGAACGCAAGACTCTTGTGTCCCGGCTCGATGCCCTGGCCTTGATAGACATCGAACAAGTCGATTTCCCGCACGATTTCCGGGGCGGCTTCGCGCAGGGCGTTCAGCGTCCGTTCGGCGCTGACCGTGACCGGCACGACCAGCGCGAGATCGCGCAATACGGCGGGCATGCGCGAGATTTCTCCGCTTTCCGGGCGCGATGCGGCAAGCGCCGCGTCAAGGTCGACCTCGAACACCACGGGGGCGCTGCCCAGTTCGTAGTACTGCACCCATCGCGGGTGAATTTCGCCAATGACGCCGATGCGGCGGCCATCGAGTAAAACCGCCGCCGCGCGCCCCGGATGCAGGGCGGGCGCGGCAAGCGGCTCGAAGCCGAGCGGGCGCGGGGCAAAGAGTGTTTCGAGATCGCCCTTGAGGTCGTGGAAATCGACCGGACGCGCGGTTTCTCCCCATTGTTCGGGCAAGACCGGCCCGGCAGCCAACGCCGCCAGCCTGCGCGGCTGGTCGAATCCGGGCGCGGCGCTGTTTTTGCCGCCGGGCGTCTCGCGGCGCAGGAAACAGCGGCCAGTCTCGAACAGCCGCACGCGGTTTTGCTGGCGCTTGCGATTGCTGGCAAGGTTGGCGATCAAGCCTGGGATCAGGCTGGAACGCATGACGCTCATCTGGCTGGCGATGGGGTTGGCGAGGCGGATCGGATTGGCGTTGCCGCGGAAATCGCGTTCCCAGGCTTCTTCGACGAAAGCGAAGTTCACGACTTCCTGGAAGCCGCGCCCGGCCAGGAGATGGCGAACGTCCCAGTCTGTGCGCGAGGATTCGCTGGCGGCAAGCATGGACAACCCGGCTTGCGGCACGGGCGCGGGGATGTTGTCGTAGCCATGCAGGCGGGCAATTTCTTCGATGAGATCCTCTTCGATGTCGATGTCGAAGCGGAAGGCGGGCGGGGTGACGCGCAGTTCGACCGCCAGATCGCGGACTTTCAGGTGTACGCGCTCCAGCAGGTCCCGCATGGCGTCGTCGTCCAGGTCGATACCGAGCACCTGTCTTGCCCGCGCCGGGCGCAGGCGGACTTCGTCGCGCCGGGGCAGGTTTTCGTCAGAGCGGGCTTCTTCCACCGGGCCAGGCATACCGCCGCAGATGTCGAGGATGAGTTGCGTGGCGCGTTCGATGGCCGGGCGCTGTAACTGGAAGTCGACGCCGCGCTCAAAGCGGTGCGAGGCGTCGGAGGCGAAGCCGCAAGCGCGCGCCTTGCCCGCCACGGCTTCGGGCGCGAAAAAGGCGGATTCCAGAAAGACTTCGGTCGTCTCCAGGCTGACGCCGCTTTCTTCGCCGCCCATGATCCCGGCCAGCGCCAGGGCGCGGGTTTCGTCGGCAATCAGCAGGGTATCGGGCGCGGGTTCGACGATTTGTCCGTTCAAGAGCAGCAATGTTTCGCCCGGATGCGGCAAGCGGACATGGATCGCGCCGGAAAGGCGCGTGTTGTCGAAAACGTGCAGCGGCTGGCCGAGTTCGAGCATGACGTAGTTGGTGATGTCGACCAGCGCATGGATGGCGCGGATACCGGAGCGTTGCAGGCGGTCTTTCATCCAGCCGGGGGTTTGCGCCCTGGCGTTGACGCCGCCGATGATGCGGCCACAGTAGCGCGGGCAGGCTTCGGGGGCGTCGAGCGCGATGGCGCGGCGGACGCCGGTCACGGGCGGAATCAGCGTGAGCGGCGCGGGGGTGAAGGGCGCGCCAGTAAGCGCCGCCACTTCGCGCGCCACGCCGGTCAGGCTCAGGCAGTCAGCGCGGTTGGGGGTCAGTTTGATCTCGAAGCAGGTGTCGTCAAGATCGAGATACGCGCGGATGTCGGCGCCGACCGGGGCGTTTTCGGGCAATGGCAGCAACCCGGCGTGGTCGTCGGACAGCCCCAGTTCGCGCGCCGAGCAGAGCATGCCGAAGGATTCGACCCCGCGCAGTTTCGCGGCCTTGATGGCGAAATCGCCCGGCAGTTTCGCTCCGGCTTTCGCGCATGGCACTTTCATGCCGACGGCGGCATTGGGCGCGCCGCAAACGATTTGCAGGAGTTCGCCCGCGCCGGCATCGACCTTGCACAGTTTGAGCTTGTCGGCGTTCGGGTGTTTTTCGGTTTCGATGATTTGCGCGACGATAACGCCGGTGAAAGACGGCGCGACCGGACGGGTTTCCTCGACTTCCAGCCCAGCCATGGTCAGCAGGTGGGCGAGCGCGGCGGAATCGAGCGGCGGGTTGACAAAGGTACGCAGCCAGTTTTCGGAAAATTGCATCATCGTTTACCTGAATTGGCCCAAGAAGCGCAGGTCGCCCTCGAAGAACAGGCGCAGGTCGCCCACGCCGTAACGCAGCATGGTGAGACGGTCGGGGCCGAAGCCGAAGGCGAAACCCGTGTAGCGTTCGGCATCCATGCCGCCAGCGCGCAGCACGTTGGGATGCACCATGCCGCAACCGGCGACTTCCAGCCAGCGCCCTTCGAGCGCGCCGCTCATGAAAGCGGCGTCGATTTCCGCCGAAGGCTCGGTAAACGGGAAGAAAGAGGGGCGGAAACGGATCTGCAAAGCTTCCGTCTCGAAGAACCTGCGCAGGAAATCGGCCACCACGCCCTTGAGATCGGCGAAGCTCACACGCTCGCCGACCCACAGACCTTCGACCTGATGGAACATCGGCGAGTGCGTGGCGTCGGAATCGACCCGGTAAACCCGCCCTGGCGCGATGATCCGCAGATCGGGCATGACATCGTGGGCGCGGTAACGTTCCGCGTGCGCGAGCATGGCGCGAATTTGTACCGGGCTGGTATGCGTGCGCAGCAGGATGTCGTCCCGGCCTTCGAGGAAGAACGTGTCCTGCATCGAGCGCGCCGGGTGGTTCGGCGGCACGTTGAGCGCGGTGAAGTTGTGCCAGTCGGTTTCGATTTCGGGACCGTCGGCGACGGCAAAGCCGATGGAGTGAAACAGGCGTTCGATGCGTTCGAGCGTGCGGCTGACCGGATGCAGGCCGCCGGGCGCGGGGCCGCGCCCCGGCAGGGTGACGTCGAGCCGTTCGGCGGCAAGCTGGGCGTCGAGCGCCGCTTCGCGCAGGCGTTCGCGGCGCGCGTCGAGCGCCGCCTCGATGGCCGCCTTGGCGCGATTGACCGCCGCGCCGCGCTCGCGTTTTTCGCCGGGCGCAAGCCTGCCGAGCGCCTTCAGTTGTTCGGTGACGAGGCCGCTCTTGCCGAGGAAGCGCGCTTTCGCCTGCTCCAGCGCAGCACCATCGCTCGCCGCGGCGAATGCCGCCCGTGCCTCATTGATCAGTTGATCGAGATTGTCCATATCCCTTCCCGGAATGGAGAAAAAGGAGGCCGAGCCTCCTTTTTCCAAACCGCGAACCCCGCGAAACGCGCGGGGACTACGCAGCGGCGGCGGCGATCTGAGTCCGCGCTTGCGCGGCGAGCGCGGCAAACGCCGGTTTATCGAATACGGCCAGGTCGGCCAGCACCTTGCGATCCACTTCGACGGCGGCTTTTTTGAGACCGTTCATGAACACGCTGTAGGTCAGTCCCAATTCCCGCGCCGCGGCATTGATACGGGCGATCCAAAGGGCGCGAAACTGGCGCTTGCGCTGGCGGCGGTCGCGGTAAGCGTACTGCCCGGCTTTCATCACCGCCTGTTTGGCGATGCGGTAAACGTTCTTGCGGCGACCGCGATAACCCTTGGCTTGATCGAGAACCTTCTTGTGACGCGCACGCGCGGTCACGCCACGCTTGACTCTAGGCATGACGGTCTCCTCAGGCGAAAGGCAACATGGCGCGAATCAGCTTTTCGTCGGCGGGATGAATCTCAACCGTGCCGCGAAGCTGGCGCTTGTTCTTGGTGGTTTTCTTGGTAAGGATGTGGCGCTTGAAAGCATGGGAACGCTTTATCCCGCCACCAGCGCGCACCTTGAAACGCTTCTTGGCGCCGCTCTTGGTTTTCATCTTGGGCATTGCAATACTCCTTTCGTTTATTGGATGCCGCCAGGTAGCCCGACGAGGGCGTTTGTTTCATACCCGGCGCCACTTGTTTTCCACTCCCCGCCAGAGACGGCGAGGAACGGCTGCCGCCCCTCGCGGGGCGCTTCCTGCCGCCGATCACCGGCCCTTGCGGGCTGGCGCGACGATCATGATCATCTGACGCCCTTCCATCTTGGGCATCTGTTCAACCTGGCCGACATCTTCCAGATCGGCCTTGACCCGTTCGAGCTGGCGCAGACCGAATTCCTGGTGCGCCATCTCGCGGCCCCGAAAGCGCAAGGTCACTTTGCACTTGTCGCCTTCTTCAAGGAAGCGGCGCAGATTGCGCAGCTTGATCTGGTAGTCGTTCTCGTCCGTTCCCGGCCGCAGTTTTACTTCCTTGACCTGTACCTGCTTCTGCTTCAGGCGCGCTTCGTGGGCTTTCTTCTGCTCCTGATAGCGGAATTTGCCGAAATCCATCACCTTGCATACAGGCGGCTGCGCCGTTGGCGCGATTTCGACCAAGTCTACCCCAGCCTCTTCGGCCGCTTCGAGCGCCGCGCGCAAGGATACGATCCCGAGCGGCTCTCCGCTCTCGCCTACGAGGCGAACTTCCGGCGCGCTGATCTCTCCGTTGACGCGCTGCTTTTTTTCCTGAGCGATGGTTCAGTCTCCACAAAAGCCAATATCAGATCGGGCCGGTCTTCGCTTCTATCTCACGAAGCCAGCGTCCGATCAACGAATCGAGGGACAGTTGGCCAAGATCCTGGCCGCCCCGGACGCGCACAGCCACTTTGCTCTCCGCCTTTTCCTTGTTGCCGACGACAATCTGGTAGGGCAGTCTGTGCACGCTGTGCTCGCGGATTTTATAGTTGATCTTTTCGTTGCGCAAATCGGTTTCCACACGAAATCCCGCATTTCGCAACTGTTGCGCAACATCGGCGGCGTAATCCGCCTGTCCTTCCGAGATATTCATCACGACAGCATGCACCGGCGCGAGCCACAGCGGCAGCGCGCCCGCGTAATGCTCGATCAGGATACCGATGAAACGTTCCAGCGAACCGACGATGGCGCGGTGCAGCAGGATCGGCGTTTTCCGCGTGTTGTCCTCGGCGACGTACTCGGCGCCAAGGCGGCGCGGCAAATTGAAATCCAGTTGCAAAGTGCCGCACTGCCATACCCGCCCGAGGCTGTCTTTCAGCGAAAATTCGATCTTCGGCCCATAAAACGCGCCCTCGCCGGGTTGCAAATCATAAGCAAGCCCCTGCACATCGAGCGCGGCGGCCAGCGCCGCTTCGGCGGCGTCCCATTGTTCGCCGGAACCGACCCGCTTGTCCGGGCGCGTCGAGAGCTTGACCAGGACATCCTCGAAACCGAAATCGCGGTAAACCTTTTGCAGCAGGCGGATGAATTCGGCGGATTCCGGCTGCACCTGACCCTCGGTGCAGAAGATATGCGCGTCGTCCTGCACGAAATTGCGCACCCGCATGATGCCGTGCAACGCGCCCGACGGCTCGTTGCGATGACAGGAACCGAACTCGGCCATGCGCAAGGGTAAGTCGCGGTAGCTTCTCAGGCCCTGGTTGAAAATTTCGATGTGACAGGGGCAGTTCATCGGCTTGACCGCGTAATCGCGCTTTTCGGACTGGGTGGTAAACATCAGTTCCGAATACATGCCCCAATGTCCGGAACGCTCCCACAACGCACGGTCGACGATTTGCGGCGTCCGCACTTCCTGGTAGCCGTGCCGCTGGAGCGTGCGACGCAAATACTGCTCGACCTGTTGCCACAGCATCCAGCCTTTCGGGTGCCAGAACACCATGCCCGGCGCTTCGTCCTGGAGATGGAAAAGATCAAGCTGCCGCCCGAGCCTGCGGTGGTCGCGCTTTTCGGCTTCCTCGATCATGTGCAGGTAAGCGTCGAGGTCTTCCTTCCCGGCCCACGCCGTGCCGTAGATGCGCTGGAGCATCTCCTTATCCGCGTCGCCGCGCCAATACGCCCCGGCGAGCCTGGTGAGCTTGAACACCTTGAGCCTGCCGGTCGAAGGCACATGCGGCCCCCGGCACAGGTCGACGAAATCCCCCTGCCGGTAGAGCGACACATCCTCGTCCGCGGGAATCGAAGCGATGATCTCGGCTTTGTAGTGTTCGCCGAGGCCCTTGAAGAATTCGACCGCCTTCCCGCGCGGCCACACCTCGCGCGTTACCGGCAGATCGCGGCGGGCGATTTCGCCCATGCGCGCCTCGATGAGCGAAAGGTCTTCCGGCGTGAAAGGGCGTTTGTAGGAAAAATCGTAATAGAAGCCGTTTTCGACCGTCGGCCCGATCGTCACCTGCGCATCCGGGAACAGTTCCTTCACCGCCTGTGCCAGAAGGTGCGCGCAGGAGTGCCGCAGGATGTCGACGCCCTCGGGGTTTTTATCGGTGATGATCGCCAGCGCCGCGTCCGCCTCGATGCGGTGCGACAGATCGACCAGCCGCCCGTCCACCTTCCCGGCCAGCGCCGCCTTCGCCAGCCCCGCGCCGATCGCGGCCGCCACCTCGCCCACCGTGACCGGACGGGCAAAATCGCGGACGGAACCATCGGGCAAAGTAATGTTCGGCATGGACATGGCCTTCAAAAACGCAGTCGTCCAACGCCCGCCGTAAACGAAAAAAGTGCGGCCAAACCGCACTTTTCCGCCACGCCCGGTCTGGCGTGCGCCTGCTGGAAGGGCCGGATTATAGAGGGACGCAGGCCGTTGTCAACCGCCCGGCGCGCGCGCTCACGGCAGGATCGCGCTGTAGATCTCGCCGTAAGACCCTTTCAACCCCGCAGGCCGCGCAAGTCCTTGGGCGGGTAGATCCCCCCCGGCGGCGGGTTCCCGCGCCGGGGGCGTTCGCTTTTCCGGCGTCCGCCGCCGGGTTTCCAGCACGAAAGCACGGGAATCTGGCGCGAAGCCGGGTTTTTCGGGTCGTGATCTGG
>JAIRMC010000098.1 GCA_031258965.1 Azoarcus sp.
GGAAGCTGTGGCTGCCGCAATTCCTTTCGCTGTCGCTGCTGCGGCGGCAGATGGTCCACTCCCAATTGGTGAGATTGTTGGGGGTCTGATCTTGGCTGGCGCAGCTATTTATGGTCTTACATGTTCAGGAAATAAAGCAGAATCTGTTACACAGGAACAATCAGGTACATCGGACAAGAAGCCGTGTCCACCGTGCAGTCCCCCTGTTGATACAAAATGCCATCAGTCGGATTCTGGGCATACCCATAATGGATGGGGTCATCATTTCCATATCTGGAATCGTGGGCAAAATCCAGACACTTGTAAATGTTTTTGGAATAAAAAACATGGCCCGGCTGGTACAACTCACTTTCCGCCAGAAGCTATGTCAGACTGTAGAACATATTCATCATGGCCTTCAGGTTGAAAAAAGGGCTATCATCTGTAACGATCTGCTGTTTTAACAGGAGGAGGCGATGAAGGCGAAACGAATCTGCTTAGGTTACGATTTGCGACTCTCATTCAGAGATGGTTTGTGGGAAATACCATCTTATCTGGAAAGTCAATGCTTAGTATATCGTAAACCCCAGTTAAGTGGCGATCTTGGGGTTTGGCCCGCAGTTCCGGGGGTAGCTGAACTTTTGGAAAATCATGAAAATATATGGAAAGGAATATCCAATAGCCTGGGATTTGCAACTGATTTTGAAGTTTTAATTGAGAGTTGCAAGAGTAACTATATTTCAATAGATAAAGGAGTAGGTGTTGCATTCACTTGTTTTGAGGAAAATTTTATTGCATTTGTTGAACGGTATGGTTCTAGAGGCTTTAACTTATTATTATCTGAGGCCGATTTGAAAAAAATCGGATGGTCCTTTGTTGGCTTTGATATACTGGATTTAGGTGCTCAAATAAGTGGTTTGTGCGGATGTGGGTACAAAGAAGATACAAAAAAAGAGTTGCAAGCATATTTTGCTGACGGATTGAACGAGGTAGGGTTGTTTAAAACTTATTCATGGGCGACAAGGTTCGCCAGCGTTCGCGGTCTGCAAATACATACGCATGCACCATTTATTCCAGTGGGTATTTTTATAAAAGAAATTTAATCCCAAACTCACCGACATCCTCGCCCCCGGTGACACCCGGCAACGCTTCATCTACGACGCCATGGATCGGCTCATCAAGGAAACCGGCTTCGACCAGCGCATCCAATGCTACCACTACGACCTGGCGGGGCGGCTCATCGGCAGCCAGCACGGCGGCGATAGCCATCGCTACGCTTTCGACCCCGCGGGCAACCGCATCGGCTTGGAGGCCCCGCGCCAGGAACAGATCGAAGAGAACTGGCGCGAAACCGTGCGCCGCCGCCTGCGCGACGATCCCGATTTCAATCCGCTGGCTTATACGCTCGAGGACGCCCGCCAGCGGCCGCTCATGTGGATCGACAACCGCATCGTCCGGCTCGATGGCATCGAAAACACGTTTGATGGCGCGGGCAACCTTATTCGTCGCAAGGACAAGGATGGCGCCATTCTTGAACTTTCCTACGACGGCGCGCATCGGCTCAGTGTTTTGCGCCGGAGCAACCCCGACGGCACAAAACTCAGGGCGTGGTACGCCTACGACGCCCTCTCAAGACGCATCGCCAAAGGCGTGAGCAAGGACGGGGGCAAAGAAACCCTCACCTACCATGAGAAACAGAAAGTCTGGCTTGAGTTGATAACGAATACTTTTATGTCGGCTAAAGGTGACGATCCACATCCATCCTGTTGTGCAAGATGCGAACGACTTCAAGCCGTGTGGCGTAATCGCGGAAATAGACAACATGTGACCCGATGAGGTACTTCAAATAGCCGGGCCGGACATCGACCGGACGACCTTGACGGTCGCCGGAAGCCAGGGCATTGCAGGCATCTCGAATGTCATCCGTGTAGTTGTCGGCCTGGGTGAGGCCCCAGTGCGTGACCGTGTAATCCCAGATATTTTCCATGTCGGCTTGTGCCGCCGGAGAGAAAACAAGCGACTTCATCCGCGCTCATGTTCAGCCCGCTTGCGGACCTTGAACGCATCGAAGTCGAATGGGCGAGGCTCGCCCGAGTGCTCTCCTTCAAGCAGGGCCGCCTCCAGCGCCCTTACCCTGGTTTCGTGATCTTCCAGCAGACGCAGGCCCGCCCGCACGACATCGCTGGCGCTTCCGTAGCGGCCTGCTTGCACTTGCTTGTTGATGAACCCCGCGAAGTGCTCCCCAAGGTATACCGATGTGTTCCGGGGACGTGTATGCAACATGAAATCCTCCTTCAGTAGCGCCGCCGATTATACCAATAATTGGCACATGCTGTCAGGCGCGGCAAGGGATGATCTTGCAAAGTTTCATATTGCGGACGCTTCGGCCTTGGCCTTGGCGACCGTTGCCCTCTCGGAAATATGCAGGAAAACCCATCGGCTGGCGCGGTCGATGGCGACGAAGAGGTAGCGCCGGGACGTTTCCTCTGGCATTTTTGGCAGATACTTGGTGTCGACATGAATGAACCCCGGCTCATATTCCTTGAAGCCCTTTTTCCGGGCCGTCGCGTCCGTCTCTTCCCCATTGGCGCGCAGACTGCCCAGCCCTTCGCGTTGCAGGAGCCGGTTCAGGCCGGAGCGCGATACGTCGGGGTTGATATGCGTCCGAAAACCGCCAGCCGAGATCTCCCCCCCGGATGCTGCGCCGTGTGCGCAGGCTGAAAAGCGGCAAGCTTTGGGTGGGCTATTATTACGATGGCCGCGGCGCCAATGGCAAGCAGAAAGAAATCCCGCTCGGCGCCGATCTGACGAAGCCAGGCGCAAGTGGGCGAAACTCGAACACAGCGCCCTGCCGCAGAGCGACATTAGCATGGCAAGTGCGGTTTTCGACCGCTACGAGCGCGAGATTACGCCGAAGAAAGCGCCCCGCACACAGCGTGACGACGCGGCCATATTGGACATGCTGCGCAAAGTATTCGGAGCAATGCGGCTCGACGACATCACGCCCCAACACATAGCGATTTACCGGGACAAGCGAGGTGAGAAAGCGCCTGTTCGTGCAAACAGGGAAATATCGCTGCTATCGAACATCTTCAACATCGCGCGGGAGTGGGGTGTCACGGCGAAAGAGAACCCCTGCCGGGGCGTGCGCAAGAACAAGGAACATCCCCGCGACTACTATGCCGAGGATGCGGACAAGGCTGGAGACCATGATCTAGCCGCCCGCATTCGCGCGTTTCAGTTTCGGGACATCAGGCCGAAGACGGCATCCGACATTGAACTTGGGCACGCAAGCAACCTGCTTGGGCACACAAAAGAGGAAATCACCCGGAATGTTTACAGACGAAAAGGGGAGACGGCGAAACCGGCAAAATAGCCGGGTTACGGAAACGTTTCCGTAACTCGACGCGATTCTGTCATGCGTTCAAATCGTAACCATTTGATTTCATGGTGCCCCCGGCAGGATTTGAACCCGCGACCTTCGGTTTACAAAACCGCTGCTCTACCGGCTGAGCTACAAGGGCTATTTTTCGAGATGCGGACAGTGCGCGCGGATTGTAGCCGAAGTCGCACTCAGTTTTCTTCCCGGATTTCCACACCGCCGGTCTCCATGTCCCAGCGCGCGCGTATCACCATGTCTATCGGGTAAGGCTCGAACCAGTAGGTCGCTTCGATCCGGAAACGGGCATAGTTGTAGAGTTCGGTATCCATATCGTGGGCCACGGAAACCTTCAGCGATTCCGGAAGGATGCGCGGTTCGAAATAGGCGATGGTGTGCTGTATTTTCTGCGCCGCGGCCTTGAGTTCGGCTTTGGAAAACCGGGTGCCCGCCAGGGGAGGAATGCCAAAATTGACGACCGAGGACTTGACTCTCGGAAAATCGTCCATCGGTAGCTGGGCGTCGAGGTTGGTAGAGTTCAGCAGCCAGGCCAGATCCCGCATGACGGTTTTCCGGAAGTCATTGCGGTTCATGGCGCCGTGACTGGTTTGCGAGAGCCTGTCCAGCAACGCCGGAACGAATAAGTCGCCACGGTGGATCGCACGCCCGGATTTAGTCACTGAACATTCCTCCGTCCATGAGCAGGCAGAACAGGTCTTCGTCAGGTATGCCACGGTGAATGAGTTGTCTGGGCGGCAGGCGGGGGGACGGTTCCGCCCACCAAAAGCTGCGGGTGGTGCGTTCGCCGAACAGCGCGGGGAGATCCGGCCATGAGAACCAGGCTTTTCGGGGGGCCGCGCAATCGTCGATGTCCAGACCGTCGAGGATGCCCGCGCCGGAGGCTTGCGCGGCTTCGCGGGCCATGAGTTGCGCCAGGATGCCGTCTACCCCCCCGACCGCGATGCACTCGCCGATGATGCGCCGTATCGCCGCGTCGACGCGGTACAACCAGCGGCTCTCGGGCGGTAATACTTGGCGCACGTCGGCCTCGCCGAAGGAACGCAGCACGATCAGGGGCGAGCACCGTCCCACTCTGTCGATGCTCGGCGCGATGCAGCCGACGAGCGCGAACTTGTCCCAGATGCCGCCATTGATGGCGAAGTGCCACACGGGGGAGACAAGATAGGCGCTGCGCCATTCTTCCGACCACGTCCGCACGAGCGCCGCCATGCCGGATGACATCCAGGCATGAACGGTTTCCTGCACGGATTGCGGCATGCCCTTGCCGGCGAAATCACCAACCGAGGGGAGTTTTCCAAACCAGCCCATGTAGTGCGAATGCGAAGGGGGTGAGAAAACGCCGATCATCCTGTCATGGCCTCAATCGTCTTTTTCGTCTTTCGGCCTGGCGGACAGGATGCGCGTCGTTATTTCTTCCCGCTCGCCGATCCAGATGGCCAGGGCGCTGTAGTTGTCCTGTTCGGGCGCGCTGGGGCTGGGCACCGCGCGCACCATTTCATCTACCCATTGTTCGGGCGTTTTCGCCTGCTGGAGCAGGGTTTCCATGGTTGTTTCGTCGACGCTGTCCCACAGGCCGTCGGAACATAGCAAGAAGATGTCGCCGGAACGCAGGGCGAGCGGCTCGTCGCAGACGACGCGCTCCGGGACTTCTTCGCTGCCGACCGCTGCGTACAGGAGGTTTCTTTTCTGGTTGCTACGCAGTTCGCCAGTGAAAATACCCGCGTCGATCATGGATTGCAAAACGCTGTGGTCGGTTGTCAGGGTGCGCGCCCGCCCGCTGCGGAACAGGTAGATGCGGCTGTCGCCAATGGAACTCCAATAGGCCAACGCCCGCTCCGTGTCCAGCATCAGCGCCACGATCGTCGTATCCATGCTGGGGAATTGCGGATGCGCCTTGCGCGCTTCGTGCAGGGCTTCGCGCGCGACGTCTATCGAAGCGCCAATCGCGGCCAGATCAATCCGGGGCGCGGCGGAGAAATGCTTCAGCACTTGCTGCACGACGGTTTTCGAGGCCAGCGCGCCGCCTTCGTATCCGCCCGTGCCATCGGCGAGCACGAAACAGCCCAGCGTTTCATTGGCGCAAAAGCCGATGGTGTCTTCATTGCGCTTGCGTCCGCCGCGCTCGCTTCGCTGCGCTACCGTTAGTCTCATGGCTTGCCCGTCTCCTTGCCGGATTGGAGGGCCGAGATCGCGTCTTCGTAAGCCTTGACGAAGGCTGTACCGAAAAAGCTCTGGAAGCGGTCGGTGACGCTCGCTTGCGTTTCCGCGAAATAACGCCCGTAGGCGTCCCATAGCCTGGCCTTGCGCCACGACGGCATGGCCTGATCGAGCAGGCCGCGCGCGGGGTTGTCGTTGTCGATCAGCGCCGGGTCGAAGCATTGCAGTACGTGATTGAACGCCGAGCGCATGCCGGAGACAAGTCCGATCTGGTGGGCGCGCAAATCGGTGAAGGCGCTCTTTACCGCCTCGACCGGCTCCATGAATCCGGGGAACGGTTTGCCGAGCAAGTACAGCAGGGCGGCATTGCCGTCGGACGAGAATTTGAGCGGATTGTTGCGCTCCGGCGCGATCAGGGTGACGTTGGCCCGGACTTCCTGTTTGACGATTGCCCGGCTGGCGATCAGGTCCAAGGTTCCCTGCGTATAGTTCCGTATCATCCGGCCAAGCATTTTCATGAAGGTCTTGTCCAGCACCGTCCGTCCAGGCAGATCGATGCCCAGCCCTTCGATGAATGCCTTGCAGAGTTCCTCCGCGTCCGGCGAGGCGGCGGCCCTGGCCGGCGCCGGTTCCAACCGGGAAGCGGCGCCGGGGGCGGATTGCGGAGCGGGTTGCGCGACGGGTCGCCGGACGGATTGCGGAGGGATGGACGCGGGCGGAATGGACGCGGGGGAAATGGACGCGGGGGAAATGGACGCGGGCGGAACGACGCTGTCCGCTGCCGCGCGGGCCGGTTCGGACACGGCGGCCGGCACGGCGCTGGCCGTGCGGCCGCCGTCCGGCAAGGGCGCGCCAAGCATGGGGGCTTCCTGTTTTCCGCCGGGCGCAAGACCGGCGATGAGATCGTCGATATTGCCCAGGTCGCCGATGCGTTCCCCGCCGCCAAGCGGCGGGAGGGCGTTCTTGCCAACATCGGGTAGCGATGAAGGCGGGGACGGTCGCGGTGCGAGAAGGTCGTCGATACCGCCCAAGTCGCCGATGCGTTCCGCGCCGCCAGGCGGCGGGGACGCACTCGCGCCAGCGCCGGATGGCGGCGCGACCGGCGGCTGCCCGGACGGCGCCGGCAGGGTGAACAGGCTGCCGAGATCCGGGCCGTGCGTGAGATCCATATGGGCCGCCGCGCCCGCGCCGCTATTTTTGCCGAATTGCAGAATATCGTCAAACACGCCGCCAGTGCCGCCTGCGCCTCCTTCGCCGAACATCGCCAGGGGGTCGAGACTGGCGTCGTGCGCCAGCCGCCTATCCGCCGCCGTGTCGGAGAGCGGATCGCTCACCAGTTCGCGCGCCATGTTTCCGGCGCTTTCGCCACGGATCAGTTCGTCTCCCCTGCTGTCGAGGCTGCCGAGTTCGACGCCTCGCTCGTTGAGTGCCTGCATGGGGTCGCGGCGGTCGTCGGCGGCGCCGCCGTACATGAGCGTGCCAAGAGGATCGCCGCCTTCCGGCAGGGACGCCGCCGGCGCCAGTCTGGCCGCGTCGGCGGTGAGCGAAGCGAGGAAATCGTCGCCCGGTATTTCCACGACAGGCTGTGGCTGCGGCTGCGGTCGTGGCTGCGGTTGTGCCTGTGCCGCGCAGCGTACTTGCAAGACATAGCCGCCGAGGGAGAGTTTGTCCTGGTCCCGCAGCGGGCAGCTCTCGCCTGGTTTGAGTTCGTCATCATTGACGAACATCATGTTCCCGCCGCTGATGTTGGTAATCCGGTACGCGCCAGCGGCGTCGAGATCGAACCGTAGATGCCGGCGCGATACCAGGGCCGCCGGGTCTGGCAGGGTGATGACATTTTCCGCGCCCCGGCCCACGGTGGCGCCGCTGCCCGAGATCGTGCCCGCAATCGGCAGCACGGGCGGGAGATCGTTATAGGTCAATGCCCGGATTTCAAGCATGGCGGTTCCCTCATCGCTTGCTGTTCAAGGTTGGGGGCGGTGAACAGTTCCCCCGCACGACGATACGTTCGTTCTTCCTGAGTTGGAAGTCCGCCGAAAATGGCGGATCGCGCGGGCATTCGATTCTCATGATATGGCGTCCCGGCGCGACCAGCCCGATGCGGCCCGCCCGCGTCATGCCGCCCAATTCTATTTTCTTGCCGTCGATCCAGAAAACAGCCTCGTCCAGTCCCCGTACCGCCAAGTGCGGCATGTCCGCGTCGGCGCGCTCGAAGCTCAGTTCCGGTATTTCCCGGCCCATCGGCGTTTCGGCCCGCGCCGCCTCGCCGGAGGACGCGGCGCGGGCGGCGGCGGCGGCGTTCGCGGACGCACCCAGACTGGCCACGCCCTTGCGGGCCGCGCCCGCCGCCGAATTCGCCGCCATGTTCGTGGCTTTGTTCGTGACGCCGGTCAAGGCGCCGGAGGGGGAATCCAGCACTTCTTGCGGATCGACGCCGACTTCCTTGAGTCCGGCGGGCATCGCGCTCCCGGTTTGTTCCCCGCCGGAAACCAGCCCGCTCATTTTTCTTGCCATGGCTTCCTGCCGCATGGTTTCCGGCGAGGGCGGCGAGTCGAAAAGGGTTTCACAGCCCGCAATCAGGGCCGCCGCGCCCGCCAGCATGGCGCGGGCAAGCCGCCCGCGATACGATTCGCCAATGCTGTTTGCCGTCGCCATTCTCTCAGACCTTCGGACAACGCGCCGGATCGCCGCCGCCCGGCGACGCGGCCATGCCGATTTCGCCCGCCTTGGGCAAGGCCGCCGCGCCACCGCCCTGCCTGCCGGATAGCATGGCGAGAACCGCCGCGGCGAGAATCAGCAGGATCACGAACAGAATGGCCCACCTGATAATGGCGGGATTCTCTCCGGGGGCGTCCGGCGATGCCGGCGGGGCGGCGGTTTTCCGTCCCTGCGGCGTCGCCGCCCGGTTGTCCGGGGCGGTTTGCGGCGGCCTGGGAACGGGAATGGGCGCGTGGCCTTCCGCGGCCTTCAGCAATGCCTGGACGTAGACCTTGACGCTGTGCGGACGCCCGCGAGGTTTCACGGCCAGGCCCGCGTCGATGACCTCCAGTACGCTGGCGGGCAGCTCCGGCGTGGCGAAGCTCGCCAGCGGCCTGACGGTATCCTTCATGATCCGCGCCACCGAAACAGTAGGCATGTTGCCGGTCACGAGCAGGTAGGCCACGGCGGAAATCGCGTAGATATCCGTCCAGGGGCCTAGCACGAGTTCGTCGTCGTCGTTGCTGTATTGCTCGATGGGCGCGAACCCCGGTTTGAGGATGATCGTGGTCGGGTCTTCGCCGCTCAGTTCGGTGTGGCGCGCCGCGCCGAAATCGAGCAGCACCGGCGCGCCGTTTTCCAGGATCAGGATGTTGTCGGAGGAGATGTCAAGGTGATAGCAGTCCACCGAATGGATTTGCGTCAGTCCGTCCAGTACCGGCAGGAGTTGAGAGAACAGGTCTTCCGTGGTTTTCGCGCGAAAGCCATTGCGCACCTTTTCGCGCAGGGTTTGGCCCCGGTAGAAGGGCATGACCATGTACGCGGTGCTGTTGGCTTCCATCAGGCGCAAGACCGAGACCAGCGCGGGATGTTTGAACCTCGCCAAGATGTGCGCTTCGTTGACGAAGCGCCGCATGCCTTTCATGAACAGTTCCCGCTTGCCGGCAAGCCGCACTTCCACCTGTGCGCCCGCCGAACGCGTCGCCAAGCTGGCGGGCAGGTATTCCTTGATCGCCACTTCCCAATCGAGCATCGTGTCATGGGCCAGGTATACGATGCCGAAACCGCCTTCGCCCACCACGGACCGGATGACGTACTCCTGCAAGCGCGTGCCGACGGGCAGCGCGTTCATCGGGGCGATCGACGCGATTCCTTGCTCATGGGCCATTTCGATTCACCGTTCCGGTAGTGATCAAGGCTTCAGGCGTCCCGCCCGCCCGCGGCCAGATCCCGCATCTCGAATTCATACACGAATTCGTCATTTTCGGCCTTGAGCGTTATCCGTTGCAAGCCTTGCCCGGCGACGAGTCCTTCGAGATGACGGCGGCTGATCGTGGGCAGCACCGAGTTGGTCAGGATCGCGTCGATCATGCGCCCGCCCGCGTCGGCGGTATTGCAACGCTTGATGACCAGTTCGATGGCGGAATCGTCATACTCGAAGGCGGCGTCGTGCGAGGCGGCGATGCGCTTCTGGATGCGCTTCAGTTGCAGGCGGACGATGTTGGCAAGCGTTTTCGCGTCCAGGGGGACGTATGGTACGACGATCAAGCGCCCGAGCAGGGCGGGAGGGAACACGTCGAGCAGCGGTTTGCGCAGCGCGGCGGCGACCGTTTCGGCATCGACCGGCAGTTCCGGATCGGCGCACAGGCTCATGACGATGTCGGTACCGACGTTCGAGGTCAGGATGATGACGGTATTGCGGAAATCGATCTGCCGCCCTTCGCCGTCTTCCATGCGCCCCTTGTCGAAAACCTGGAAGAAAAGCTCGTGCACGTCGGGGTGCGCCTTTTCGATTTCATCGAGCAGCACGACGCTGTACGGACGGCGGCGTACCGCTTCGGTCAGCACGCCGCCCTCGCCATAGCCGACATAGCCGGGCGGCGCGCCCTTGAGGGTGGAAACCGTGTGCGCTTCCTGGAACTCGCTCATGTTGATCGTGATGAGATTCTGTTCGCCGCCGTAGAGGAATTCGGCCAGCGCGAGCGCGGATTCGGTCTTGCCGACGCCGGACGGCCCGCACAGCATGAAGACGCCTATCGGTTTGTTCGGGTCGTCGAGCCGGGCGCGCGAGGTCTGGATGCGGCGCGCGATGGTGCTCAGTCCGTGCCGCTGGCCGATGACCCGGCGTTCGAGGTTGTCGACCAAGTCGAGAACGGCCTGGGCCTCGTTGCGCAGCATGCGGCCCACCGGAATGCCCGTCCAGTCCGCGACGACCGAGGCAATGGCTTGGTCGTCGACCGCCGCCAGCACAAGGGCGCGTTCGCCGCGAATATCCGCCAGTTCTTTTTCCAGCGTTTCTAGTTCGGCGAGGCGTTCGCCGCGCGAAACGGCGGGGGGCGGCGCGGTTTCGGCGCTTGCCGCCGCCGTCGCCACGGCTGTTCCGGGCGCGGCGTTTTCCGGCGCGGCGGCGGTTTCTTCCTCGGCGGGTTTTTCACTGTCCGTGGGCGCGGCGAGTTGTTCGCGCAATTCGACGATGCGCACAATCAGCGCTTTTTCTCTTTTCCAACGCCGCTTCAGTTCGTTCTCATACGGCGCCAGTTCCGTAAGCAGGGCTTCGATCTCGCCAATGCGCCGGGCGTTACTGATACCGGCGGCGGTTTCCTGGCGCAGCATCTCGCGCTCGTTTTCCAGGACGTTGATGTGCCGCTGGCAGTCTTCCAGTTCGCCCGGCGTCGTGTGCTGGCTGATCGCCACGCGCGCGGCGGCGGTGTCCAGCAGGCTGACCGCCTTGTCGGGCAGTTGCCGCGCCGGAATGTAGCGGTGGGACAGGGAGACCGCCGCGCGGATGGCGCTGTCGAGCACCCGCACGCCATGGTGCTTCCGCAATGCCGAAGCGATGCCGCGCAGCATCGCCACGGCTTTTGTTTCGTCCGGCTCCGCGATCTGCACGACCTGGAAACGGCGGGTCAGCGCCGGGTCCTTTTCGATGTATTTCTTGTATTCGGCCCAGGTGGTCGCGCCAATGGTGCGCAAAGTGCCGCGCGCCAGCGCCGGTTTGAGCAGATTGGCGGCGTCGCCCGTGCCCGCCGCGCCGCCCGCGCCGATCAGGGTGTGGACTTCGTCGATGAACAGGATGATCGGCTTCGGCGAATGTTGCACTTCTTCGATCAACTGGCGCAGGCGCTGCTCGAATTCCCCTTTCATGCTTGCGCCCGCTTGCAGCAGGCCGATGTCGAGCGAACGCAGTTGCACGCCTTGCAGGTTCGGCGGCACGTCGCCGCTGGCGAGGCGCTGCGCGAAACCTTCGACCACGGCGGTCTTGCCCACGCCCGCCTCGCCGGTGAGCAAGGGGTTGTTCTGACGCCGCCGCATCAGGATGTCGATCATCTGGCGGATTTCGTCATCGCGCCCGGTCACGGCGTCGAGTTCGCCCTTGGCGGCGCGCTCGGTCATGTCGGTGGTGAATTTATGCAGGGCTTCCTGCTTGCCCATGGCGGCCGGGGCCATTGCGCCGGAAGTCTCGCCGGGCGCGGCGCTGTCGCCGAAAGCCTGATCCGTGCTTGCCGCGCCCGCTTCGGGGCTGTCCGCCACCAGCGAGGCCAGTTTCGCCTGCATGTCGTCGGCATCGATCCGCGTGAATTGCGGTGACAGCGCCAGGGTCGGGCCGCGCAGGGTTTTGTCGGTCAGGAGGGTGAAAAGCAGATGCGCGCTCCTGACGGCCGTAGCGCCGAAAGTGAGCGAGGCGTTGACCCAGGCCCGTTCAGTCGCCAGGTCGATGTCGCCAGACAAATCCTTGATCGCCAGCGCCCCGTTGGGCAGGCGTTCGAGCGCGGCGAGCAGGTCGGCGGCCAGCTTGCCGCCATCCACGCTGTAATGCCGCAGGATGCGGTGTATGTCGCTGTCGTCGAGCTGGATCAACTGGTAGAGCCAGTGGCCGAGTTCGACGTAGGGGTTGCCACGCAACTTGGCGAACACGGTCGCCGACTCGATGGCTTTGTGCAGTACGGGGTTCAGTTTTCCGAAAAGTGCGACACGGCTGATTCTGGACATGTTGACCTCGATGGCTTCCAGTTTTGAACAAAATTCCAAACCGGGGCGAAGCATACCAGCCTTGCCCGGATATATTGACGGTGATCACGCCATCGGTACGGCTGCGCGTTTTCGTCGATACAACGGTGCAGGAGAAAGTGATCGCCCAGCCTGTCGATAGTCGCCTGCTGGATGTGGCACGCAACAAGCTCGTGCAGGCGGCCAAGGCGGCGGCATCGGTCTGGAGCAGACTTTTTGCAGAGAAGCAAAGACGTTGCGGCGACGGCCCGGCTATGCGCATGCCGGGCAATTCCGGCGGCTCATCTGGCAGAATTCCGCTGGTTTTGAGGCATCGGCAGATTTCTGTGGAAGAACAGGCCAGAAAATAAAATCACGATCAAGGCTATCATGGGCTGAAAAATTCGTACATATTCGCCTGATCATATTATCATTTCGCACCACCATCAATTATATGGGAAACGATAAACGTATCAACATCCTATGAGATATGAACCTGCGCTTTTATCTCCTTATATACTTCACGGGTAAGCTCAAAGTCCACATTAAGCATCGACTTGATCTTATGCCCGCCTTTTGGGTTAAGGAATATTACAACATAACCTTTTTGTCTTCCTCTTATTCGGCAAGTATCGTGACGTAACCTTTCGCCTTTCTTTTTATTGGAAAGGCCACTATTTTTACACCTTTATCAGTTTCTTCTATTATATATGGTTTATCATTTTTTATGGTGCCATATTTCAGAGAATATGCTTTAACAATAGGCATCTCCTGCTTGTCAATAAGTTGACCATATTCTTTGTCTCGTTCGTATCCCATGCGGTATCCAATGCGTGGAGCATAAAAAGACACGTCAAATATACAAAGACAAATACAGCGAGACCCATTTTTTTGGCTTTAGCCGACAACATTTTATCTTGGTTTCCCTGGGTTGAATGAAGACAAACTGTCTGGGATAGAGCTATTTTGGGGGACGGACAAACTCGTGTCAGCATGAATGGATGAATGTATTTCTGTTCTCAGAGGAAACGGATATAAAAGAAAGGCAATTTCTGAGCCGCCGCACACTGCGTCTTGCTGAGATTTGCCGTGCCGAACTTCGATTTTATGTGTATGCCATCTGCTGAAAGGACATCATTAGCGCATATAAGGTAGAGTCAAGTCAATAAACATCAAACCAGAAAGGAACGCAAGTGAGGGCCTGAACGGCACACTTCCAACCATCTGCCAGCGATCACTTTTTTATCAAAATTTGATACAACATAGATGGCACGGCAATAATAATTACATACACAATGGTACAAGATCAAGCCGCCCCGTTGGCTCATGTCGTGTCTCTTGAGTAATGGGGTCTTCCTTCTTTGTTCCTTTCGATAAAGACGAACGCTTCGCCAACTCTCTTTCTTTCGCCCATTGACGAGCCTGACGTTGCGCGTCTCGAAGCATTCTCTTCGCCCGTGCCTGAGCTTCCTTCGCCTGTGCCTGATTTTCGTATCTACCAACTGGGCACGACACAGGGTACAACATCTTTTCGAAACTATCTTTATCTATACTGTAAAAAACATTGTTTTTTTATAGCGGACAAAACCATACTTACTGTTATGTCGATTTCTATCAACGAAATAAACGCCACTTTCCGGAAAAATGACTTTCGCTCTGATGTTCCCATAACAAAAGAAGCCATCCTCAACTTCTGATAGGGCATTATCTATTCTCGATAGCAAACCTAAAAAGTCCTCTTTATGTATTTCATATTTACACGCTATCTCTTCCCACGCCATATCCTCTGTTAATGGGGCTACTCTTTCAATGCGAAAATCATCATAGTATACAATTCCTATTTCTGAAGAAGATGGATTCGCCTTTAAAGGAAATATATTAATCACGCAAAGGATAAAAAGAAAAAATTTCTGCATTATTTCATCCCCGGTAGCCAAGTAGTCGCATCAGATATATTTGTACCAGGCACCCAATTGATAACGGAGACGGAATAAGCCGTCTTCTCAGGTTCCCCGAGTTCACGACGTATGGGATTTTCATATTTAAGAACATTGTTCATCTCCCCAGGGCCGTCATCTCGCATTCCTGTTGCATGCCCAAGCTCATGGCCAAGTGTTGCTGCTTTTGAAATAGGTTGCATACCTGCCGTTATGGGCAACACAGGATTGTTATATGGATCCATATAAACAGCATTGCTATAGCTGCCACACACTGTACAATAATACGCATTCTTTGTTACTACTCGAATAGTATAAACAGTAGGTGATTTTTCAAGCGGCCCCGTGAGCGCCCTTCCAGTCTTCGTAGTATTAAGACGCGCATAAGCTTCCATCAAGATCTTTGCTGCGCGTGGATCCGAGGTAACTACTTTAACTTCAAGCCCCAATGGATCGCTGAAATTAACCGGGTTATTCCCCACATAAGCATACAAATTCAGATCATCCACAACCCCCACCGGATCAGTCTGCAAGAACCGCCCCAGTGTCGGCGAATAGAACCGCGCCTTGTAGTAATACAGATTCAACGCCCCGATGTACTGCTGCCCCGTGTAACGGAAGCGCACACCCGTTGTGGCGTCCGGCTCGCCGAACGGGCCATAGCTGTAGATGGCCGTATTTGTGCCGCTCGCGTTGGCCTGCCCCACCACGCTGCCCTGATGGTCAGCGTACAGCCACGTCTTGGTACTTCCTTCGATCACGGCCAGCGGTTCGTCGATTCCCGGCCCGTGTACGTACTTGCGCAGCAACGCGCCCGCACCGTCATATTCGGCCACGAGGTCAACGCCGTCGTAGAGCAGTTCCGTTGCTGTTCCACCAAGCGTAGTCTTGCGCAGCCGCCCTTCGGCATCGTAGTCGAGGCTGGCCGCGTAACCGCTGGTTGTGACGCCGTTGCCCAGGGTGACGGTAGTGCGTCGGGAGATGTCGTCGTAAGCTAAGGCGATATGTGTGTGGCGATGACACTGATTCTCGCAATCTCGCCACTCTAGAGGAAAAACACAGGGAAGTCGCTGCGCGTAAAGCTGATGGTGTTGCATTTGTATTGTATAAACCGTTACTACTGAGGACGAGTGCGGCATAGTAAAGGCTCTATTTCACAATAAAGGGTATCGCCTTTGTCTGGTGCCAGACTAGGCAACAACAAACGTAAATCTCTCAACCCTTCCTTCAAACCGCGAATAGCTTGGCGCTTTGCATTGCTATTATGTGCTTCCGCTGCAAACCGCGCCTTCCATTCTGGAAGATTCGATTTCCAAAAGTCAGAAAATCTTATTAAACGAACATCCCCAGTTCGTCGCAGAATATCTCCTACGATTTTATATATTTCAAGCAATTCTTCAACATTATTGGGCAAGTCACGGTTTGTTATCATATTTCCTCTCCTTGAGAAAGCAGTTACCTACGAGGAGAATTGTCAAGTAATTTGCTAAACTCTAAACAAACGGAGTAAACAGAATAGTGTCTATGATAACGTTTATTGTAACTTGCATACTATCTTTCCAGGAGAGCCGTTTTATTAAAAATTGATACAAAAACACAGGTAAGCCAGTAAGGATTGTTATAAGCACTTCTGCAACCAAGATGCAAACAGCAAGCTCTCTCAGGATGGCAACCCATGGATTGAGTAAAAACCCAATAAGCAACAATTGCAATAGTGTAATTATCTTAAATTTAAAGACTTTTTTGCTGGAGCACACAGCACTCTCCTTATTTTCCAGGAACGTATTCATTGTATTACTTTAAATTAATAGTTACTTCTGGTAGCCTAGCTGATATTCCTATCCCGGCAGTCGTAGTAGCGATATTCAAGTTATTAGCTAGCCCAATACTGCCCAATATGTTCCCTGTGCTTTGTGCACCAACAGTGCTTTTTAAAGCGCCTAGTGTACCCCCTGGAATAGCTCCAAGCGCTCCTACAACAGCTGTTTCCGTGAGATTAATCTCGCCGGAATTACCAAAATACTGTCCAGCGGCGTTAGCTCCAGCTGCCCCAACAGCCCCCTTTATTGCACCACGTGCTACAAGAGCTGCTGTGGTCATACCAGTTCCTGCGCCAAAGGTTAATCCCGTAACCCCCCCAATAAGAGCACCTGCTCCTGCACCTTGAGCTGTTTTACTCCAATCTCCACCAGATTTTATATAAGCGGTCATTCCACCTCCGATAGCACCTATGACAGCCCCTCCTGCACCAGCTATAACATTTACGAAAAATTCCCCACTCGGATCGCTGAAATTAACCGGATCATTCCCCACATAGGCATACAAATTCAGATCATCAACCGTCCCCGCCGGGTCAGTTTGCAAGAACCGCCCCAGTGTCGGCGAATAGAACCGCGCCTTGTAGTAATACAGATTCAACGCCCCGATGTACTGCTGCCCCGTGTAGCGGAAGCGCACGCCCGTCGTGGTGTTCGGTTCACCAAACGGGCCATAGCTGTAGATGGCCGTGTTTGTACCGCTTGCATTGGCTTGCCCCACCACGCTGCCCTGATGGTCAGCGTACAGCCACGTCTTGGTACTTCCTTCGATCACGGCCAGCGGTTCGTCGATTCCCGGCCCATGCACGTACTTGCGCAGCAACGCACCCGCGCCGTCGTATTCGGCAATCAGGTCAACACCATCGTAGAGCAGTTCCGTTGCTGTTCCACCAAGCGTAGTCTTGCGCAGTCGCCCTTCGGCATCGTAATCAAG
>JAIRMC010000077.1 GCA_031258965.1 Azoarcus sp.
CCCTCGTATTGCGCAAGATGTCGCCGCACGCCATGCCGGATAGCGACTATTCCCTGCTGGTCGAACATTGTATTCGCCATGGACAATACGCGGAAGGATTGCAGGCGGCAAAAGCCAGCTTGTCCTTCGATTTCTTCCAGATATCCATATTATATGCAGCCGCCCTGCTTTCATTCCAAACGGATGGCTTCCCCGAGGCGAGGGAATTCTACCTGCAATGCCTGCTGCAAGACCCGGAATGCGAGGCGCGGCGGCGGGAGTTTTTCGAGCTTTTCGGGGGATACTATATCAACCCATTACGCTGACGATACGCTTGCCCAATCCGGAACCCGACGATTGCCGACCATGATGCCTCCTCCTCTCACGCTCGCCATGTTGGGTGGCGGCCAGTTGGGCCGCTTTTTCGTTTCCGCCGCCCACGAATTGGGTTATCGGGTCTGGGTGCTCGATCCGGATGCGGAAAGTCCCGCTGGCTGCATTGCCAACCGGCATCTGTGCGCCGCTTATGACGCCGCCGCCGCGCTCGACGACATTGCCACTCACTGCGCGGCGGCGACGACCGAATTCGAGAACGTACCCGCCGCCACGCTCGCGTATCTGGCGGAACGGATTCCCGTGCGTCCTTCGGCACAGGCGGTGGCGGTTTGCCAGGATCGCATCGCTGAAAAAAGTTTTTTACGTGAAAACGGTCTTCCGCATGGCGATTTCGCCATCATTCATACCGAAGCGGACATCGAGGCCGCCAGCGCCAGGCTTTTCCCCGGCATCCTGAAAGCCGCCCGTTTCGGCTACGACGGCAAGGGACAAACCATCGTGGAAAGCCGGGAGGCGGCGCTTGCCGTATTTCGGGCGGGCGCGCCTTGCGTGCTGGAACAAAAGCTCGCGCTGGACGCCGAGATCTCCGTTGTGCTCGCTCGTGGCGAAACGGGCCGGACGCGCGCCTTTCCCGTGGCGGAAAACCAGCACTTGCGCGGCATCCTGGACGTTTCCATCGTCCCTGCCAGGATCGAACCCCGTCTCGCCAGCGATGCGCGGGAAATCGCCGAGTGCATCGCGGCCAGGCTGGATTACGTCGGCGTACTGGCGGTAGAATTTTTCGTGAGCCAGGGCCGGGTTCTCGTCAACGAAATGGCGCCCCGCCCGCACAACAGCGGCCACTACACGCTCGACGCCTGCATCGCCAGTCAATACGAACAGCAGGTGCGCACGCTTTGCGGCCTGCCGCTGGCCGAACCTGACGCGCATTCAGCCTCGGTCATGGTCAACCTGCTCGGCGGTCTCTGGTTCCGGGACGGCGCGGCCAACGCCAGTGAACCCGATTGGGCGAAGCTCCATGCCGTGCCTGGCCTGAAACTGCATCTTTATGGCAAGCGCGCGGCGCGGCCCGGACGCAAGATGGGACATTTCACCGTCGTCGGAGAAAATCCGGACGCCGTGCTGGAAGCGGCGCTGACGGCGCGGCGGGACATCGGCATCAAAGACGACTGATGGACGGCGATCCGGATCGGCTGCGACAGGCCGTGGAACTTCTGCTGGCGGGCGAACTCGTCGCCCTGCCCACCGAGACCGTCTACGGCCTCGGCGCGGACGCCGCCAACCCCGAGGCCGTCGCCGGAATCTACGCCGCCAAGGGCCGTCCCGCCGACCATCCCCTGATCGTGCATCTGGCCGCCGCCGGGCATCTCGCGCAATGGGCGGCGGATGTCCCGCCCGCCGTGCATGACCTGGCCGCCGCTTTCTGGCCGGGGCCGCTCACGTTGATCCTGAAGAAACAGGATTGGGTGCCGCTGGCCGTCACCGGCGGGCAAGACACCGTGGGCGTGCGCGTGCCCGCCCATCCGCTCGCGCTGGAACTGCTCGCGGCCTTCGCCGCCGCTCGCGCCCCCGCGCCCGCCGGGATCGCCGCGCCGTCCGCCAACCGTTTCGGGCGCATCAGCCCCACCACGGCGGCGCATGTGCGCGAAGAACTGGGCGAAGAAATCTCCCTAATCCTCGACGGCGGCTCCTGCGAAGTCGGCATCGAATCCACCATCGTCGATTTTTCGCGCGCCGCGCCCGAAATCCTGCGCCCCGGCGCGATTACCGCCGGCGACATCGCCCGCGTCACCGGCGTCCCGCCGCGCTCGCGCGGCGGGCGGGGGGAGAGCGGCACTGCCGGCACTGATGACGCCGCGCCGCGCGTACCGGGCGCGCTCGCCGCCCATTACGCGCCGCGCACGCCTTTGCGGCTGGCGGATTCCGCCGTATTCAGCGCGGAACTCGCCCGTCTTGCCCGCGCGGGCCAACGGGTCGCCGTGCTCGCGCACAGTGCCGCCGCACCCCGCGACGCCGGATCATTTTCCGGCTGGCGCGCCATCCCCGCCGAACCCGCCGCCTACGCCTGCCAACTCTATGCCAGCCTGCGCGCGCTCGACGCGCTCGGGGCCGACCTCATTCTTGTCGAGGTCCCGCCCGTCCTGCCCGCATGGCAGGCCGTCGTTGACCGCCTCTGCCGCGCCGCCGCGAAAGCGTCCTCCTGATACGACGACATCAACCTTGCGCCGTTACGCCTGCAATGACGAAAAGGCGGGGTGCGCAATGACAATCACCTTGGCCGGGATTTCCGGGAAGAGCTGTCAAATCGAGACAAGCCGTTTGGGCCACAGGCGGCCGTCTTCTTTCCACTGCCCAAGCCCCAGGAAACCGTCGGGGCCGTAGAGGCGGATGGGGTCGCAGGGGGGGGTATCGCGGGGCAAGGATAGCGGCTGGCCTTGCAGGATTTGGCGGACGGCGGCGGGGTCGAGGTCGAGCCGGGGGAAATTCATCGCCAGTGTGTCGACGGGGGCGAGCAGGGCGTCGCGTTGCGCTGGAGGAGTGGCTTCCAGTGTTTCCAGCGTGATGCTTGCCGCTAGGTCGAGTGCGCCGACGCGGGTGCGCCGCAGAGCTTCGAGGTGTGCGCCACAGCCGAGCGCCGCGCCGATGTCTGTTGCCAGCGCGCGGATGTAGGTGCCCTTGCTGCAAGCCACGCGGAGGGTGAAGCGTTCGCCCTTGAAGGTAAGCAGGGTGAGTTCCGAAATCCTTACCCGGCGCGGGGCGCGCGCGATTTCGATACCGGCGCGGGCGTATTCGTAGAGCGGTTTTCCGTCGCGCTTGAGCGCCGAATGCATGGGTGGGATTTGTTCGATTTCACCGCGAAAGCGGGTAAGGGCGTGGTGCAGTTCGGCTTCGCTGGCAGTGACAAGCTTCGTCGCCAGCACTTTGCCTTCGGCGTCGCCGCTGTCGGTTTCAATGCCGAGACGCACGCCAGCCTCGTAAACCTTGTCCGCGTCAAGCAGCATTTGCGTGAATTTGGTGGCCTCGCCAAAGGCGAGCGGCAGCAGGCCGCTCGCCAGCGGATCGAGGGTGCCGGTGTGACCCGCCTTGCGCGCGTTGAAGCGCCGCCGCGCGGTTTGCAGGGCGGCGTTGGAGGTCATGCCCGCCGGTTTGTCGAGCAAGAGCACGCCGTCAACAGCGCGGCGAAGGGCGCGGGCGGGCTTGTCGGCACTCATCGGAACGGAGTGTTGCGCGTCAGCTTCCGGGTTTTTCGTCCGCTGCGCGCACTTCGTCTTCGCGCACGGTTTGGTCGATCAGTTGCAAAAGGCGGCTGCCTTCTTCTACCGAGCGGTCGTAGTGGAAGTGGAGTTCGGGCAGGGTGTGGATGCGGATGCGCTTGCCCAGTTCGCGGCGCAGGAAGCCGCTCGCGCGCCGGAGTCCTTCAAGGATTTCCGGCACGTCCCCGGCGCCGCCCATCGCTGTGAAGAAGACTTTGGCGTGGGCGTAGTCGGGGGTGAGTTCAACCTCCGTGAGCGAAACGAAACCCACGCGCGGGTCTTTGATTTCCATCTGGATCAGTCCGGCCAGTTCGCGGCGAATCTGCGCGGCTACCCGCTGGCCGCGAGAGTACTCTTTTGGCATGAGTCAGAGTGTCCTGGCGATTTCGCGTATCTCGAAGATTTCGAGCTGGTCGCCGGGCTGGATGTCGTTGTGGTTGCGAAGCTGGAGGCCGCATTCGTAACTGGCCTTGACTTCCTTGACGTCGTCCTTGAAGCGTTTGAGGGATTCCAGTTCTCCAGACCAGACGACGGTGTGGTTGCGTAGCAGCCGCACGGACGCGCCGCGTCGCACCGTGCCTTCGAGCACGTAACAGCCGGCCACGGAGCCGACCCTGGAGATGGTGAATACCCGGCGGACTTCGACCAGGCCGGTGACTTCTTCGCGCTTTTCCGGCGAGAGCATGCCGGAGAGCGCCGCCTTGACCTCGTCGACGGCATCGTAAATGATGTCGTAGTAACGAATGTCGACGCCGAAGTTTTCAGCGAGTTTTCTTGCCCCGGCGTCGGCGCGGGTGTTGAAGCCGATGACGACGGCGCCGGATGCCTGCGCCAGATTGACGTCGGATTCGGTGATCGCGCCCACGGCGGCATGGATGACACGTACCTTGACTTCGTCGGTGGAGAGTTTTTGCAGCGATTGCGCCAGGGCTTCCTGGGAGCCTTGCACATCGGCCTTGATGATGAGCGCAAGGCTTTTGGCGTCGCCTTCGCCGGTTTGTCCGAAGATGTTTTCGAGCTTGGTCGCCTGTTGCTTGGCGAGTTTGACATCGCGGAACTTGCCTTGGCGGAAGAGGGCGATTTCTCGCGCTTTCTTTTCGTCGGTGAGGACGATGGCCTCGTCGCCCGCGGCGGGGACTTCCGACAGGCCGAGGATCTCGACCGGAATCGCCGGGCCTGCCTGTTCGATGCCCGAGCCGCTTTCGTCGAGCATGGCGCGGATGCGCCCGAAAGTGGCGCCCACCAGCATGACGTCGCCGCGCCGCAGGGTGCCGGACTGCACAAGCAGCGAGGCCACGGGGCCGCGCCCCTTGTCCAGCCGCGCTTCGACGATCAGGCCCTTGGCGGGGGTGTCGACGGGCGCCTTGAGGTCGAGCACGTCGGCTTGGAGCAGCACGGCTTCGAGCAACTCGTCGACGCCTTCGCCACTCTTGGCGGATACGGCGGCGAAGAGGGTGTCGCCGCCGTATGCTTCTGGCATAACCTCTTCGGCGGCCAGCGCCTGTTTGACTTTTTCGACGTTGGCCGCCGGTTTGTCGATCTTGGTGATGGCCACGACCAGCGGCACGCCCGCGGCCTTGGCGTGGTGGATGGCTTCGCGCGTCTGTGGCATCACGCCATCGTCGGCGGCGACGACAAGGATGACGATGTCGGTCGCCTGCGCGCCGCGCGCCCGCATGGCGGTGAAGGCTTCGTGTCCGGGGGTGTCGAGGAAGGTAATCATGCCGCGCGGGGTTTCGACATGGTAGGCGCCGATGTGCTGGGTGATGCCGCCCGCTTCGCCCGCCGCGACCTTGGCGCGGCGGATGTAATCGAGCAGCGAGGTCTTGCCGTGGTCGACGTGGCCCATGACGGTGACGACCGGGGCGCGCGGCAGGAGTTCGTAATCCTTGTGCTCGTCGGTTTCGGCGAGGAAGGCGTCGGGGTCGTCGAGCTTGGCGGCGAAGGCTTTGTGGCCCATGTCTTCGACGAGGATCATCGCGGTTTCCTGGTCGAGCACTTGGTTGATGGTGACCATCGTGCCCATCTTCATCAGGGCCTTGATGACTTCGGTGGCCTTGATCGCCATTTTGTGGGCGAGATCAGCCACGGAGATGGTTTCGGGCACGTGGATTTCGCGCACGATAGGTTCGCTCGGGGTCTGGAAGGCGGGCGCGCGTTCTCCGGCATGGCCGCCGTGCCCGCCGCCATGCCGTCCGCCAGCTTTCGCGCCGCGCCAGGCGTTGCCCGCAGCCGTGGCCGTGACATCGCCGCGCGTCTTGAGGCCGCCACGGCGCTTGCTGCTGCTCTCGGCGTCGCGGGTATTGACGCTGCCGCGCTTGGCTTCGCGCACGGGCTTGGTTTCGTTCTTGGCCGGACGATGCAGGGTGCCGGAGGTGGTTTTCCGTTCCGGGGCGGCGGTCTTGGCGGGCGCGGTTTCTTTTTCGGTCTGAGCTTGCTGCGCGGCGCGCATGCGGGCTTCTTCTTCCAGGCGGCGGTTTTCGGCGGCAAGCTTGGCGGCAGCTTCGCGCTCCTGACGCGCGCGCAGGTCGGCCTGTTGGCGTTCGCGCAGTTCGCGGTGACGGCGCGATTCCTGTTCGCGCGTCGCAAGTTCTTCCTTGCTCAGGATTTGGGCAATCGGCGTCGCCGCGGCGCGCTTGCGCCGGGTGACGGTTTCAGGCTTGCTTGCGGGCGCTTGGGTTTTCGTGGCGGTTTTGCGGGTTTTATCGGTAGTTTTATCGGCGATTTGCGCCGTCAGGCTTTCGTCTGGGTTTATTTCTTCGGCGATGGGCGGTTTTGTTTCTTCGGCGGCAACGGCAGCGGGCTGGACGGGCGCGGGTTTGGGTTCCAGACGGATTTCCGGCGCTGGCTCCGGCGCGGCTTGGGCGGAGACCGCTGGCGGCACGGCCTCGGGGGCTGGGGCGGGCGCGCTCTCGGCAGGCACGGTCTCAAGCGTTTCGTCGCGCTTGATGAAGGTGCGTTTCTTGCGCACTTCCACTTGCACCGTGCGAGCGCGGCCCGTGGCGTCGGTGGAGCGGATCTCCGAAGTCTGCTTGCGGGTCAGCGTGATTTTTCCCTTTCGGGCATCGCCGTGTGATTCGCGCAGGTAGGCGAGCAGGCGTGATTTGTCCTGCTCGGTGAGCAAGTCTTTCGCGTCGGATTTGTCGACGCCGGCGCGCTTGAGTTGTTCCAGCAGCGCCGCGGCGGGCATATTCAGCTCGCCAGCGAATTGGGTAACGCTCATACCTTCCATCGCAAAACTCCCGTCATTCTTCTTTCTCGAACCAGTGGGCGCGCGCGGCGGAAATCAGTGCGCTGGCACGCTCCTCGCCAATGCCGACCAATTCGACCAGTTCGTCGGCGGCGAGGTCGGCCAGGTCGTCACGGGTCAGGATTCCATGGCTGGCGAGGCTAGCCGCCAGGGTTTTGTCCATGCCTTCGAGCGAGAGGAGGTCGTCGGCGACGCCTTCGAGTTTTTCTTCAGTGACAATGGCTTCGGTGAGCAGCACGTCGCGCGCGCGGTTGCGCAGCTCATTGACGGTGGCTTCGTCGAAGTCCTCGATTTCGAGCATCTCGGCAAGCGGGACATAGGCGATTTCTTCGAGCGAAGAAAAGCCCTCGTCGATGAGGATGCTGGCCACGTCCTCGTCGACATCGAGTTTTTTCATGAAAAGCCCCCGTAGCTCGCCGCGTTCCTGTTCGGTGCGAGCGGCGGATTCCTGTTCGCTCATCAGGTTGATCGTCCAGCCGGTCAACTCGGAAGCGAGCTTGACGTTCTGTCCGTTGCGGCCAATCGAGATGGCGAGGTTGTTTTCATCCACTACCACGTCCATGGCGTGCGCTTCTTCGTCGACCACGATGGAAACCACCTCGGCGGGTTGGAGCGCCGCGATGACGAACTGTGCCGGGTCGGCGGCCCAGACGATGATGTCGATCTGTTCGTTGGTGATTTCGTTCCTGACCGCCGTAACCCTGGAACCGCGCAGGCCGACGCAGGTGCCGACCGGGTCGATGCGCTGGTCGTTGGCCTTGACCGCGATCTTGGCGCGCAGGCCGGGATCGCGGGCGCACGCCTTGATTTCGAGCAGGCCGTCCTCGATTTCGGGGACTTCAAGCTCGAACAGCTTCATCAGGAATTCCGGTTCCGTGCGCGACAAAATCAATTGCGGGCCGCGCACGCCGCGGTCGATCTTGAGCAGATAGGCTTTCACGCGATCGCCGGCGCGCAGGTTCTCGCGCGGAATCTGCTGGTCGCGCGGCAGCACGGCTTCCATGCGGCCCACTTCGATGATGGCGTTGCCGCGCTCGATGCGCTTGATGGTGCCGGAGACGAGGAATTCTTCGCGTTCGAGGAAGTCGTTGAGCACTTGTTCGCGTTCCGCGTCGCGGATTTTTTGCAGGATCACCTGCTTGGCCGCCTGCGCGCCGATGCGCCCGAAGTCGATCGGCTCCAGCGCCTCTTCGATATATTCGCCCAGTTCGATCTCCGGGCGGATGTCGCGCGCGTCGATGATGCCCATTTCGGCCTTGTCGTTGGTGACTTCCTCATCGGGCATGACGATCCAGCGGCGGAAGGATTCATAATCGCCGGTGTTCCGGTCGATGCTCACCCGCACGTCGGCTTCGTCGTGGATGCGTTTCTTGGTGGCGGAGGCCAGCGCCGATTCCAGGGCGGCGAATACGATGTCCTTGGCGACGTTCTTCTCGCGCGCCAGCGCGTCGACCAACAGCAGGATTTCGCGGCTCATGTCAGGGAAACCTCCAGGATTCAGAATTTCGGAACGAGACGTGCTTTCTCGACATCGTCGAAGGCGACCAGGAGTTCCCCCTTGTCTGTGTCGACCACGACCGCGCCATCGCGCAGGCCCTGGAGCACGCCGGTAAAATTGCGCTGGCTGCCCACCGGGGCACAGATGCGCAACCATATTTCCTGTCCGGCGAAGCGTTCAAAATCGGCGGGCTTGATGAGTGGGCGGTCGAGTCCGGGCGAGGAGACTTCGAGGCGATCGTAATCGACGTTCTCGACTTCAAAGAGACGGGTGAGATGGTTGCTGACGGTTGCGCAGTCATCCACGTTCACGCCGCGCGCGATGTCGATGAAAACGCGCAGGAGCCGGGCGCGCGGCGAACTCTCGACCGCCACGAGTTCAAAGCCGAGGCCGGTTACGGCCTGCTCGATGAGTTCCCCCGGATCCCGCGCCCCCAGATCCCCCACCCCGCTGTCTCCTGTATTGACTTTTACACACAACACAAATAAAAAATGGGCGGTATCGCCCATTCCGCAAAACTTCGACCGGAAAGCTGGTCCCGACAAAAAACAAGATATTTCCTGTTCCTGCGAGGCCGTTAAAGCTTGTCGATTTTAGCGGGAAAAATCAGGTTTGGCAAAGCAATGATCGCGGGCCTTCGAGAATATTTTCTTTGTATCGGCTGTGATGGTGTGTCGTGAAGCGTTCCGGGCGGAAGCGCAAGACCTGGGAATATCCGGACGCGATTGTATCCCAGACGCCTGCCCCGCATGTCCTGTCTTGCCATGACGCTTGTTCAGCGTTGGATCGTCGCCGTATCTCGCTACCCGCCGCCGCGCTTCGCGCGTTCCCCCGGCGCGGCAATGCCATGCGCCTGCCCGAGACGCAAGGCCAGGTGCTGGAATTCGTTCCAGATTTCGCCGCGCGCGAGTCCTTTTATCATCCGGTCGATGCGGGCGGCGTGGAGGAGGGCGGCAGAGAGGGCGGGACGGGTGAGGCGGGCGAGGGCGGCGCGGAGGGTTCGCTGGCGGGCGGGGTCGAAGATACGTTCGGCTTTGAAAAGCGCTGGCAGGGGCTGCCCCATGTCGCTGCCGCCGCGTAGCGCGGCCAATGTGCGGATTTCGGTGGCGAAGGCCCACAGTACCAGCGGCGGCGGGGCGTCCTCGCCGCGCAGGCCGTCGAGCAGGCGTATGCAGCGGGCGGGGTCGCCTTCGACGAGGGCTTGCCGGAGCATGTTGGTGTCGTAGCGGGCGACGTTGAGCACCGCGGCTTCGACCTCGGCCTGGGTGAGGGCGCCTTCGCCATGGAGGAGTCCGAGTTTGCGGATTTCCTGTTGGGCGGCGAGGAGGTTGCCTTCGACGTGATCCGCAATGAATTCCAGGGTTTCGACCGGGGCCGATTGGCCCTGCGCGCCAAGCCTTTGGGCGATCCAGGCGGGCAGGCGTTCGCGCGGCGGGGTTTCGTATTCGATAGTGAATCCGGCCTCGGCAATGGCCTTGTACCAGACGGTTTTGCGTGTCTGCCAGTCGAGGACGGGCAGGGTAATCAGGGTGACGATGCCTGCGGACGGGGAAGCCGCGTAACGTTGCAAGGCTTCGCCGCCGTCCTTGCCGGGTTTGCCGGTGGGGATGCGCAAGTCGATGAGCCGGGAGCCGCCGAAGAGCGACAGATTGCCTGCGGCAAGCCTGAGGGCGTCCCACCGGAAGTTGGCGTCCACGATCAAGGTTTCGCGTTCGTCGAAGCCTTGGCTGCGGGCGGCGGCGCGGATGGCGTCCGCGGCTTCCAACACCAGCAGTTCATTGCCGTGGACGGCCCAGAGTGGCGCGAGCGGCTGTTCGAGGCGGGCAGGGAGGTCGTCCGGGCGCAGGTTCATGCGGGGAAGGGGAGGAAACGGTCAGTTTTCCGCCGGTCGCCGCACGGCGGCCAGCCGTCGTGTGATCTGGCGCACGAGGTCGTCTTCTATATCGCGGTAGAGCAGGGCTTCTTCCTGTTCCTTGCCGAGAATCAGTTCGTCGTTGAAGGTGTATTCGCGCCGCGCGGTGATGTTGACGGGCGGGATCAGTTCTTCCTTGTCGGCGCGGCCAATGAGGCGGAAGCGGATTCGCTGGCCGAGTTCGTATTCGCGCACCTTGCCCGCAGTGGTGAGGCTCAGGATTTCGCGCGTGCGTTCGTTGGCGAGTATCTGGAGCTGGACTTCGGCGCGGGCGGGATCTTCTTCAACGGTAGTGGTGGTGCTCAGGGCGATCTGGCGGCGCAGCGCGACGCCGAGCGGGGAATAGGCGTCCGCGCCGATGTGGATGGAGGCGAAGGCCAGGGGCTGCGGGCCGCGCAGGTGGAAGCCGCAACCGGCAAGCAGGACGAGGCCGAGGGCCGCGATGCGCAGGCGGCGGGCAGAGAGGGGGAGGAAGGCGGGTGTCATGTCGTCAGACTACGATGTTGACCAGGCGGCCAGGGACGATCACGATTTTACGGGCGGGTTTGCCCTCCATGAATTTTCGTGCGGCATCACTTGCCAGGGCGGTGGTTTCGATGTCGGCTTTGTCCGTGCCGACGGCGATGCGGAGGCTGCCGCGCAGTTTGCCGTTGATTTGCAGCATGAGTTCGATCTCGTCCTGCGCGAGCGCGGCGGCAAGCGGTTCGGGCCAGGGCGCGGCAAGGATGTCGTCGCCGTAGCCGCATTCGCGCCAGAGGCAGTGGGCGATGTGCGGGGTGATCGGCGAGAGTAGCCGCAACAGAATGGAAAAGCCTTCGCGGGCGGCCGCGTTTGCCGCGCCGCCGTCGCGCGGCAGTTTTTCGAGCGTGTTGAGGATTTTCATCGCCGCCGATGCGACAGTGTTGAACTGGTGTCTGGCAAAGTCGTGATTGGCCTGTTTGAGGTGGAGATGGATTTCCCGGCGCGGGGCGGCGAGTGCTTCCGGCAACGGGGCGGTGGCGTCGCCGTCTTTTTCCAGGCCATGGGCAAATGTCCATACCCGGCGCAGGAAGCGCGAAGCGCCTTCGATGCCGGAATCCGACCATTCAAGCTGTTGTTCAGGCGGGGCGGTGAAGATGATGAAGAAGCGCGCCGTATCCGCGCCGTACTGCTCGATCAGGGCATGGGGGTCGATGCCGTTGTTTTTGGACTTCGACATTTTCTCGATGCTGAGCGTTACGGGACGGCCATCGGATTTCAATGTTGCGCCGACGGGGCGGCCGCGCCCGTCGACAACGAGGTCGACATCTGCCGGGCTGAACCAGTGCGTCTTGCCGTCCTCGTCCGTGCGGGAATAGCTGTTTGCCACCACCATGCCCTGGGTGAGCAGGCGGGCGAAGGGTTCGGAGAGGCTGGTCAGCCCGCAGTCGCGCATCGCGCGCGTGAAAAAGCGCGAGTAGAGCAGGTGGAGTATGGCGTGTTCGATGCCGCCAATATATTGATCGACGGGCGCCCAGTAGTCCGCGCGCGCGTCGATCATCGCATCCGGGTTGTCGTGGGAAGCGTAGCGCAGGAAATACCACGACGATTCCACGAAAGTATCCATGGTGTCGGTTTCGCGCCGCGCCGGTTTGCCGCATCGGGGGCACGCGCATTCGCGGAAGGAAGGCATGCTGGCGAGCGGCGAGCCGCGCCCGGCGATCCGGACATCTTCGGGCAAGACCACCGGCAATTGTTCATCGGGCACGGGAACATCGCCGCAATCGCCGCAGCGGATGATCGGAATCGGACAGCCCCAGTAGCGCTGGCGCGAAATGCCCCAATCCCGGAGGCGGAACTGCACGCGTTTTTGCCCGAGTCCCTTGGCCGCGAGGTCGGCGGCGACAGCCTCGGTTGCGCCCTGGAAATCCAGTCCGTCGTATTTGCCCGAATTCGCCAGCTTGCCGTGCTCGGCATAAGCGTCGATCCAGGGGGCGGAAATATCGTGGTAAGCATCGTGGGTCGAGCGCACGACCATCTTCATGGGCAAGCCGTATTGGCGGGCAAAAGCGAAGTCGCGCTCGTCGTGGGCGGGCACCGCCATGACCGCGCCTTCGCCGTAGCCCATCAGCACATAGTTGGCGACCCATACGGGCAGGTATTCGCCGGTCAGCGGATGAATCACCCGCAGGCCGGTATCCATGCCCTTTTTTTCCTGCGTCGCCAGATCGGCCTCGGCCACGCTGCCCTGTTTACATGCCGCGACGAAAGCGGCGAGCGCGGGGTTGTTTGCCGCGGCCCTGGCGGCAAGCTCATGTTCGGCGGCTACCGCAACATAGGTTGCGCCCATCAGCGTGTCGGCGCGGGTGGTAAACACCTTGAGCACCCCCGCCGCGCCGACGGTCGCCATATCGTAGGGGAAATGCGCTTCGACCCCCTCGGAGCGGCCAATCCAGTTTTTCTGCATCAGTTTTACCTGCTCCGGCCAGTCCGGCAGGCCGTCGAGGGCGGCGAGCAGTTCGTCCGCGTAGGCGGTGATCCGCATGTAGTACATGGAAATCTCTCGCTTTTCGACCAGCGCGCCCGAGCGCCAGCCGCGTCCGTCGATCACCTGCTCGTTGGCGAGCACGGTTTCATCCACGGGATCCCAGTTCACTGTGCCGGGTTTCTTGTAGATCAGACCCTTTTCGTACAGGCGGGTGAACAGCCATTGCTCCCATCGGTAGTACTCCGGGCGGCAGGTGGCGATTTCGCGCGACCAGTCAATGGCAAACCCCAGCCGCTTCAACTGGGCGCGCATGTAATCAATATTGGCGTATGTCCACGCCGCCGGCGCAACGCCGTTCTGGATGGCGGCATTTTCCGCGGGCATGCCGAAAGCGTCCCATCCCATCGGCTGGAGCACGTTATCGCCGCGCATGCGGTGGTAGCGCGCGAGCGCGTCGCTGATGGTGTAATTGCGCACATGCCCCATGTGCAGCTTGCCGGATGGGTAAGGGAACATCGACAGGCAGTAATACTTGGGGCGGGAGGCGTCTTCGACGGCGCGGAAGACCGAGGCGGATTCCCAGTATTGCTGTGCGGCGGCTTCGACGGCGGCGGGCTGGTATTTGTCCTGCATGAAAGGAGAGGCGTTGGCGATGAAAGCGTGGAGTATATCGCGGCGCCGCCCCGCCGCGCCCCTTCCTTATTTCCGGCGCGTACTGCCGGGCAGGTCTTCCGCTCTCCGGCCGCCCTTGATCTTGCGGCGCTCCCCTTGCGTCACTGTGTCGCCCTTTGGCGCGCCATAAAGCGTGACGCCGCGCCGTTGCTCGAAACGGCGGTCGTCGTACTGGATGTAGCGGCAGGCGCACTTCCGCTGTTTGCAGCCTTCGAGGGGCAGGACGGGCGCTTCCGATTTCAGGAGGCGTTTACCGGCGATGATGAGCGCGGCTTCGCAAGGGGTATTGCAGAGTTTCAGTTCCACGGCGCGGTAAGCGTTTGGGCGCAAGGGCACCTTGCCGCGATGGTAGAAAAGCGAGCCGCCAGTCTGTTTCCGGTATCGCCTTTCCTCCAGCCAGGCGCAGAAATGGACGACGGCCCCGTACACCGCCCCCCCGAGCAGCAAGAGCAAGAGCACCCAGACAGTAGCGGACATTTTTGGCTGTCATATGTTGCGTTGCCGCAGATCATAGCCGATACGACGCACAGACAAAAAGTTCATTCTGCACGGTATGGGAATCGGGGCGGGCGCATGGAAGTCCAACGGGACAATAACGAAAACAATGCACGATGGTGTACTGTTCCGGTGCGATGTCGCGCGTCGGGACAGCGTTGCCGTTTCTCATGGACGGAGAAAACGTTTTGGCCTACTCCTGCGCGCAGACGCCCAAGGGATTTTGAACGGCTGGATAAGCAATGACTTTCGCAACACTGGAAATTTCTCCCGAAACCCTTTCCGGCGTCGCCGCCCCGTCCGGGCGGCAGACCGTGGAATTCGCGCTCGGCGGACTGGCCTGCGCCGCCTGCGCGGCGCGCGTGGAACGGCAGCTCAACAAGCTGTCCGGCGTCGAGGCGACGGTCAACTTCGCCGCCGAACGCGCGCATGTGCGTTTTGCGCCAGACGCAATCGGCGTCGAACAATTGATCGAAACAATCAGAAAAACCGGCTTTACCGCTACCGTATCGACCTACGCCACGCGGGACGCGGAAAAAGCGCGGCAGGCGGCCATGCGCAAGAAGGAAACGCGCCGCTTCCTCGCCGCCGCCCTGCTTACCCTGCCCCTGATCGCGCAAATGCCTTTCATGCTCACCGGGGAAGCGCATCACGACATTTTGCCGCGCTGGTTGCAATTCGCCTTGGCAACGCCCGTACAGTTCTGGATCGGCTGGCGTTTTTATCGCGGCGGGTTTTCCGCACTGCGCGGCGGTACTGGCAATATGGATGTGCTGGTCGCCTTGGGCGCCAGCATGGCATGGGCGTACAGCGCTGTGGTCACGCTGGCCGGGCTGCACCACTACCACGTCTATTATGAAGCCTCGGCGAGCGTCATCACGCTCGTCCTGTTGGGCAAACTCCTCGAATCCCGCGCCAAGGCGCGAACCGCTTCCGCCATTGAATCCCTTGCCCGCTTGCAGCCGCAGACGGCGCGCGTCGAACGGGCGGGCGAACTCGTCGAAGCGCCGGTCGCGGAATTAATTCCCGGCGACATCTTCATCGTGCGCGCCGGGGAGACCATGCCGGTGGATGGCGAAGTGCTGGCCGGAAATTCCCACGTCAACGAAGCCATGCTGACCGGCGAGGCCATGCCGGTCGTCAAGGAAGCGGGCAGCAAGGTCCATGCCGCAACACTGAACGGCGACGGCCTGCTGCGCTGCCGGGCCACCGGCGTGGGGGCGCATACACTGCTTGCCAGCATCATCCGCCTGGTCGGGGAAGCGCAGGGTTCCAAGGCGGATGTCCAGCGTCTCGCCGACCGCATCGCGGCTGTTTTCGTGCCCATCGTCGTCGGCATCGCCACGCTGACTTTCGCCGCCTGGTGGGCTTTGGGCGGGAATTTCACCGCGGCCCTGGTCAACGCCGTCGCCGTGCTGGTCATCGCCTGTCCCTGCGCACTGGGTCTGGCGACGCCGGCGGCCATCATGGTCGGTGTCGGGCAAGGCGCGCGGCGGGGCATCCTGATCCGCAACGCGCAGGCCTTGGAACTCGCGGAAAAACTCCAGACGCTCGCTGTCGACAAAACCGGCACGCTGACCACCGGCACGCCCGCCGTGACCGGCGTCTTCCCTGCCCGCGCCGGGGTGGACGAAACGGAGATCCTCACCCTGGCCGCCAGTCTGGAACAAGCCTCCGCTCACCCGCTCGCCGCCGCCATCCGGACTTGCGCGCAGGCGCGCAATCTGGCGCTCTCCCCCCTTGCGGACACGGTGCAAACGGTTCCCGGCAGCGGCGTGCAGGGCGTGGTCAACGGTGTGCAGGCGCACATCGGCTCGCCCGCCTGGCTGGCGTCGCTGGGGTTCGCCCTTCCCGCCATTACGCCGGAGCTGGCGGGGCAAAGCATTGTCGCGGTTGCCGCCAATGGTGAAATCCTGGGGCTGATCGGCATTGCCGACCCCCTGCGTGAAAGCTCGCGCGCGGCTGTCGCGCGCTTGGCGCGCCTGGGCGTTGAGGTCGTCATGCTCACTGGCGACAACGCCGATACCGCCGCGATGGTCGCCCGCGAAGCGGGCATTGCCCGTTTTGAAGCCAGCGTCCTGCCTGGCGGCAAGGCCGCGAGAATCCGCGCGCTGAAAGCCTCCGGGAAACGGGTTGGCATGGCGGGCGACGGCATCAACGATGCCCCGGCGCTCGCCGCCGCCGATGTCGGCTTCGCCATGGGCGCGGGTTCCGATGTCGCCATGCAGACGGCGGACATCACCCTGATGAAGAACGATCTCCATGGCGTCGCCGATGCCATCGCGCTCTCCCGCGCGACGCTCGCCAAAATCCGCCAGAATCTCTTCTGGGCCTTTATCTACAACATCCTCGGCATCCCCGCCGCCGCGCTCGGCTTTCTCAATCCGGTCGTGGCGGGCGCGGCGATGGCTTTATCTTCCGTGTCGGTCGTGAGTAACTCACTGCGCTTGCGGCCCCGGAAAAATTGACCTGCCTGGCGGCGGGAGCGTTTTCCTCAAGGAAACCGTCGATTGTTGATCGTCATTGCGGGCGGACGCGGCAACCACGCTGCGTGTGGCAATCCACGCATCCTATGCGCGCGCCCGCCCGCATCCATCCGGTTCCCGATGCCATTCGGTGGATGATATTTCTTGCGCAACTGGGATAAATTCCAGTACCATCTTCGCGCCTTACCCCGTCTCAATATCTTTCATACAAGGAACATTCCATGGACAATCGTCACCAAACCGCCATTCCCGCCGAAACGCTGGAGCAAATCACCGCGCAGATCAACGCGATCATCCAGCGGATCCAGCCCTATACCGTCACACTCTCCACGCAGGAGCGGCGCGATATCCTGAAGATGGGCGACAAGAGCCTCGCTTTCGTGGAAAAGGCCAATGAACTCGCGCACAAGAACCCCGGCC
>JAIRMC010000129.1 GCA_031258965.1 Azoarcus sp.
ACCGAATCGGCGATCAGATCGCGCGAAGGCAGCGAATAGAGCATGCCGCCGTGCCCCATGGCGATGCCGTCGTCGATGGCGATGGTGTTGAATTCCCGCGCCACGCCGCCCGCCGCTTCAATCTCGCGCGCCACCAGTTGCCCGAGGTTTTTCAGATGCACATGGCCGGGCACGAACTGGGTGAAGCTGTTGGCGATGGCGACGATCGGCTTGCCGAAATCCTCGTCCTTCATGCCGGTGGCGCGCCAGAGAGCGCGCGCCCCCGCCATGTTGCGGCCAGAAGTAGAGGTGCGGGAACGGTATTGGGGCATGGAGCGCTCCGGTCGGCGGGGAAAAGCGTGGATTCTAATCCTTCCCGCCGTGCCGCGCCGCGCAAAAGACATCCCTGCGCCGGGCGGGAGGATTGCGTCAAACCAAGCCGGATGCGGGCAAGCGGGCGCGACAGACATCGCAAGTGGCGGCGGACATGCGAAAACTATAGCCGCCAGGGCCCTTGGCGGGAATTCCGTCCGGCTGGCGGGCCATGGCGCGGAAAGCCTTGCGGCTTTCGCCCCCGCGCAAGCCCCTCCAGCATCGCCCCCGTCCTCTTCCGCCGGGCTGGACAGCAGGCGGCGGGGGCGTCTGGCCGCCAGCCAGCTTGTTCCGGGCGGCAAAGCGGGGGCGGGCATTATGCCGGTATCGACGGCAGTGCGGGGTATATGTCATTAATTATTGCAAGCGCGCTAATGACCAGGACAATCCGCGATTCTTCCGCCATGTTTGGCATACTCTCGCAACATCGCCCCCGCGCGATATGCGCCCAGCCTGGTGCGGCTTGCGGTGGCGTGTCTCCTGACGGGGAGGGAGCCTTTCTCGGCAGGAATGGAGTCTTTCCTAGCGGGAGGGTGGCCTTTCTCGGCGGGAAGAGGGCCTTTCTTGACGGGAAGAAAGCCTTTTCTGGCGTTGCGGCTGCTTGTTTTTACTATATAAACAACGTTTTATCTATCAACCCATACGCGTATGCGCGTGAAGGAGTAATAAAGATGCCTCATGGCAAGGATTGGATTCCTACGCAAGAACGCGAATTGGTGACGATGATCGCCACCTGGCAAACAAAACTCACCGCCCAAACCTCGCAGCAGGCTTACGGCTGGCCCGCCGCCGAGTGCATTGCCACAGGGATTGTGCCTGGACAAGGGCTATGACTACGACGGCGCGCCATTATCCAGGAGTTTGGCTTTACCGCGCATCTGCGCACGCGCAGCGAAGAGGCCAAAGCCATCAAGGAGGAAGCCGGATTCAAGGCGCAGCGCTGGGTGGTCGAACGCACGCATGGCTGGATGAATCGCTTTCGCCGGATACTTGTTCGTTGGGAGAAGCTTCCAGAGACGTTCATGGCGATGTTGCATTTTGCCTGTGCCATTATTACTTGGCGGGCAGCGGGTCTACTGGAATATGTTCTTAGGGGGCGGGATCGCAGTAATGCGATCCCGCTACCCGATCTTTCATCGCCCAAGCGCGTGTGTAGGCTTGCTCATTGTGGAGTGGGATATGCCGGTGCGCTGGATATTCGGTCGTGGTGTAGCCTCCGGTCGGCGACAAGGCCGTGCGCGGGGTGAAACAATATTCGTATTGCATGATCTGATGCTAGAAAGAGGCAGCGAAATGCTCGAAATCCTCGACAGAGGGCATCTTGAACTCCCGCAGTAGCACGGCCCTTTCGTGAGCAATAGTTCGTCGATGTGCTAGCGGATTTTCGATGCGGCATAGGGTAAGGGCTGTTCCATCCGCAGGAAGGATCAGGACGGGCAAAGGGGAACCTTCCGGCGTGGTACGTTCAAAATTGGTCTTTTCAAAAGAAGTGATGATTTCGTTTATCGGCCTGTTTCCCGGTTTGTTCCCTTATCGCGATCGCGCCAAGCAAGCGCGGCGGCGTTGCCGATGCGCTCGATCGTTTGATGCGCTTTTTCATGCTGGCGCGCCGCACGCGCCTCGATCTCGTCCAGCGCGGCGTCGATGTCGAGGCGCTCGGTACATTCTTCGTCTGTTTTCGATGATGGCGATGCCGCGCTGCTCGCAGCCACGGCGCTGACGCGCCTCGCAATGACGGGTAGCGCGATGCCCCAAACCTTTGTTGCAATGCCTCAACCCTCGTCATTGCGAGCGAAGCGCGGCAATCCACGAGCCGTATGACACATCACGGCCTCCAGGACGGTCAATCAGAGGTTCCCGGCCTGATCCCGGATTCGTGAGGATGAGACGCCGGGTTCGAGTAGAATCCGAACCTTGTAAGTGACACCAGGGGCATTCGACCCCGAAACCGGAGACAACATACATGAGCAAGGAATTCGATATTCTCGTCATCGGCGGCGGCCCCGGCGGGTATGTGGCGGCAATCCGCGCCGCGCAGTTGGGTTTCAAGGTTGGCTGTTGCGAGTCCAATCCCTACGCCGATCCCAAGGGCGAACCCCGGCTTGGCGGCACCTGTCTTAATGTCGGTTGCATTCCATCCAAGGCATTGCTGCATACCTCGCATCTGTTTGAAGAGGCCGCCCATGCCTTCGCGGGGCAGGGCATTGAGATTGGCGCGCCAAAAATCGACGTGCCGAAAATGCTCGCGCGCAAGAACGGCATCGTCGATCAGCTCACGGGCGGCATCAAGGCGCTCTTCAGGAAGAACAAGGTCGCCTTTTTGCCGGGGCATGGCGCTTTCATCGCTAGGACGGCCAGCGGTTGGTCGCTCAACGTCGGTAATGAGAAGGTGGAGGCCGGGCAGGTGATTGTTGCCACTGGTTCCAAGGCGCGCCATCTGCCCAATGTCCGGATCGACAATAAAATCGTCTGCGACAACGTTGGCGCGCTCGACATCGACACCGTCCCCAAGAAGCTGGCGATCATCGGCGCGGGCGTCATCGGGCTGGAGATGGGTTCCGTCTGGCGGCGGCTCGGTGCGGAAGTCGCCATCCTCGAAGCCGCGCCCGGTTTCCTGCCCACGGCGGACGCCGACATTGCCAGGGAAGCCTTCAAGATTTTCACGAAGCAGGGACTTGCCATCCACACCGGCGTGAAGATTGGCGAAATCAAGGCGGGCAAGAAAGGCGCTGCCATCGCCTACGTGGACAAGGACGGCAAACCCGCCCACCTCGATGCTGACCAGCTCATCGTTTCCGTGGGCCGCATCCCCAATACGGAGGGGCTGAACGCGGGTGCTGTCGGGCTGAAGTTTACCGAACGCGGCCAGATCGACGTCGATGAACATTGCAAGACCAATCTTCCCGGCGTCTGGGCCATCGGCGATGTGGTTCGCGGCCCCATGCTGGCGCACAAGGCGATGGAAGAGGCGGTGATGGTGGCCGAAATCATTGCCGGACAGGCGGGCTACGCCAATCTCGACGCCATTCCCGGCGTCATCTACACCACGCCGGAAATCGCTTGGGTTGGCAAGACCGAGCAGCAATTGAAAGAGGCGGGCGTCGACTACAAGGCGGGCAAGATCCCCTTCCTTGCCAATGGCCGCGCGCTCGGGATCGGCGCGCCGGAAGGCTTCGTGAAGATGTTGGCCGATGCGCGCAGCGACCGCATCCTGGGTGTTCACATCATCGGCGCGGGTGCGTCGGACCTCATCGCCGAAGCCGCCGTGGCGCTCGAATTCGCCGCCGCTTCGGAAGACCTTGCCCGCATCTGCCACGCGCATCCGACCCTGGCGGAAGCCGTGCACGAGGCGGCGCTGGCCTGCGACAAGAGAGCGCTGCATTTTTGAGAGAACGCCGAATAATCGTTATTGCGAGGCTTGATGCGCGGCGGCAGTCTATATGCCGCGCTGCCGCCGCTGTCTTGCTCGCAATGACGATTGACTTGACCGGCATTTTCCCCGTGGCGGCATTGACGATCTCCAGCCCATGGTCATGACATCGCTGGATTTTGCGCGCTTGCTCAAACCCCCTGCTTCAAACTCGCCGCAATGAAATCGTCGAGATCGCCGTCGAGCACCGCCTGGGTGTTGCCGACCTCGTAATGGGTGCGCAAGTCCTTGATCCGTGACTGGTCGAGTACGTAGGAGCGGATTTGATGCCCCCAGCCAATATCGGCTTTGGCGTCTTCGAGCTTTTGCTGTTCGGCTTGGCGTTTTCGCAGTTCCAGTTCGTAGAGGCGGGCGCGCAGCATCTTCATGGCCTCGTCCCTGTTGCGATGCTGTGAGCGGTCATTCTGGCATTGCACCACGGTATTGGTCGGGATGTGGGTGATGCGCACAGCCGAGTCGGTCTTGTTGATGTGTTGTCCGCCCGCACCGGAGGCGCGGAAAGTGTCGATGCGCAGGTCGGCGGGGTTGATCTCGACTTCAATCGAATCGTCGACTTCCGGGTATACGAATACCGAACTGAAGCTGGTGTGGCGGCGCGCGTTGGAATCGAATGGCGATTTGCGCACCAGGCGATGGATGCCGGTTTCGGTGCGCAGATAGCCGTAGGCGTAGTCGCCGCTCACCTTGATCGTGCAATTCTTGATACCGGCGACCTCGCCCTCGCTTTCTTCGAGCAATTCCACGGTGAAGCCTTTTTTCTCGGCGTAACGTAAATACATCCGTTCCAGCATGCCCGTCCAGTCCTGCGCTTCGGTGCCGCCCGCGCCGGACTGGATTTCGACGAAGCAGTTCGCCGGGTCCATCGGGTGCGAGAACATGCGGCGGAATTCGAGCTTCCCGATGGCCGCCGCCAGTTCTTCGAGATCGTTTTCGATGGCTTCAAAAGTGCCGTCGTCGTTCTCGGCCTGCGCGAGATCGAAAAGCTCTTTCAGGTTGTGCGCTTCGTTGTCGACGGCGCCGAGCGTCAGGACAGTGTCTTCGAGCTGGCGTTTTTCCCGCCCGAGATCCTGCGCGCGTGCGGCATCGTTCCATACCGCCGGGTCTTCGAGGGCGCGGATGACTTCTTCGAGTTTTGACGCCTTGACGTCGTAGTCAAAGATACCTCCGTAACTCGCGCCCGCGCGCGGCGAGGTCAGCGAGGCGTTCGGCAATGGCGTTCTGGCGTTCTGCTTCCATGAAAAGCTCCGGCATGGAGAAAAGCTGCGCATTATACCGGCGGTCGAGCGGCCGGTCGCCAGGGCAGGGCTGTTGCAGGCCGCCGTAAACAGGGACGGATCAAGGCACATGCGCGTCTTTCATGTATAAAAGAATACGCCGGGCGCGCGCTTTTTGCGCCGGGCCGAAGTTGCGTCCGTAACGGCGGGGGCTGGGCAGCATGACGGCGAGGCGGGCGCTTTCCGCCGGGCCAAGGCGGGTAGCGGAGAGTCCGTAGTAGCGCCGGGCCGCCGCTTCCGCGCCGAAAACGTCTTCGCCCCATTGCGCGATGTTGAGATAGACCTCAAGGATGCGGCGCTTGCTCCACAGTGCTTCGATCATCATGGCGATGACGGCTTCCTGGGCCTTGCGCAAATAGCTGCGGTTTGGCGACAGGAAGAGGTTTTTCGCCAGTTGCTGCGTGATGGTGGAGCCGCCCGCGCGGGCGCGGCCACGGGCGAGGTTTTTTTCCAGCGCATGCTGGATGCCATCCCAGTCAAAGCCGTCGTGCGTCAGGAAGCGGCTGTCTTCGGCGGCAATCACGGCGCGTTTGAGGTGGATGGACATCCGTTCATAGGCTATCCAGGCGTGGGCCAGTTTTGCGTCCGGATTCTTCAGCCGCAGTTCGGCCAGGGCCAGGCGCATGAAGCGGGTGTTGTCCGGGTCGGCATTACGCCACCAAAGGATATGGGCGAAAAACCATAGCTGTACGCCGAGCAGGAGCGCCAGCGATAGGTACAGACCACGCCAAAGCCAGCGCAGAAGGGGGTTTTTCAAGCGGGTGCGGCCAGTTTGCGGCGCAGTCTGGAGAGTACCGGGGCGCTGTTCGGACGCACGCCGCGCCAAAGGGTGAAACTTTCCGCCGCTTGCTCGACCAGCATCCCGAGTCCGTCGGCGAGCCGGGTGACGCCCATCGCCCGCGCCGCCGCGAGGAAGGGGGTGTCACCCATGCCGTACATCATGTCGTAGGCGAAAGCGCCGGGCGCGAAAATGCCATCGGGCAGGGGCGGCGCTTCGTTTTCCAGGCTGGCGGAGGTGGCGTTGATGACGACGTCGAATTCCCAGCCTTCGAGATCCTCGAAGCCGCCAGCGGTGAGGGCGGACTGTTCGGCATGTTCGGCGAAGGCCGCACGCAGTTCATGCGCCCGCGCTACGGTGCGATTGGCGATGGTCAGCGCCGTGGGCCTGACCTGGAGCAATGGAAGGATGACGCCCCGCGCCGCGCCGCCGGCGCCCAGCAGCAGTACGCGCTGCCCGGCGAGCGGGCAGGAGAGGTTGAGGACGAGATCGCGCACCAGTCCGATGCCATCGGTGTTGTCGCCGACGACGATGTCGCCGTTGAAGGTCAGTGTGTTGAGCGCACCAGCGGCCTTGGCGCGCGCGGTGAGGCGCGTGGCCAGCGCGCAGGCTTCGAGCTTGAACGGTACCGTGACGTTGACGCCGCGACCGCCGCCCGCGCGGAACGTTCGCACAGTGTCGGAAAAGCCGTCGAGCGGGGCCAGGAGCGCCTGGTAGCTCAGATCCTGGCGCGTCTGGCGCGCAAAGGCCGCGTGGATGATCGGTGATTTGCTGTGCTCGACCGGATGGCCAATGACGGCATAACGATCCATGGAAACTTTCAGGGATTGCACTTTCGTCTATCTGCTTACTTTGTGATGAGTGTGTCCTTGGTGAATAACCAAGTGCGGTTAATCCCGATACCTTGTGATGAGTTTGTCGTTGGTAAATAACCAGATGCGGTTAATCTCGATAATATCGGTATCGCGGGCAATATCGGGCGGAAACGGCTCGTAAGGCTCGCCCAGGCGAACGATTCGCTTCGCCGCTTCATTGAGCACTTCGTGCGGGGAAGGGCGTTCGACGTTGACGCTGTCGACCGTGCCGTCTCTCCGGATGGCGACCACCAGCAACAAGTCCCCATAAAGTTTACCGCGCGCCGCCGCGGGGTAGTTCAACTCGCCGATTCTTTCGACCTTGGTTTTCCATTTGTTCATGTATAGGGCGAAGCGATCTTCTTGCACGCTCGCACTGAGTGCCTTCTTGCGCGGACGCTTATTATAAGCCTCTGTCTTGGCGGCGATTTCGCCTTCAAGCTGGCGTGCCATGGCGGCGGCGTCCATGGCGTCGGCGCCGTTTGCGGGCCGGGGCGCGGAGGATTTGTCCGGTTCGGATTCCATCTGGGCGATGGAGACAGAAGCGCCTTCCCGGGTCAGGACGTTTTGCTGTTCCTGTTTTTGCGGCGTGGACTGTTGCCGCTGCATGTCGACCAGATCGTTGCCGTCGCGCGTGCTTTCCTGCGGCAGCAAGGGTGAAGCGATACGGACGTTTTCGTCGCTATTGCCGCCGCCGTCGAGGTTGGCCTGCCCCAGGGCTTGCGGGTCTTTGGGCGCGGTGTTGTGGCGGGCGTTGACGAGGATGACGTCGAGGCTAGGCGCGCGCATGGCCGCCCGTTCGGGCATGCTGAAATGAATGAGCATCACCGCGGCGTGCGCCGCGACCGAAATGGCAAAACCTGTGAGCAGGCGGCGGTTCCGGGGAGAATCCAGCGTCTTGCGCAAGGGGGCGGGGAGGGCGGGTTTGGAGGGGTGCTTTGTAGCCATGGACGAATTCTACGCAAGCAAGCGGGCGGCGGGCGGCTCCATTGTATTTTGTCTCAATATTTCGCTTCTTCCCGTGCTTCTGGATCGGGTTCGGCAAGCGTGGCAAGGTAGCGGGCGTCGACGTCGACGTCGATGAGATCGCTGCCCGTGATGGCCAGACTGACCGTCGCCCCCGGTAACTGCGGGGGAAGCGAAGACACTTTGAAGATGAGGGGGATATCAGCGAGGCGAACGAGATTGTCGCGCAGGACAATGGCTTTGGCGGTGCGCACGTCGTTTTGCCGCAACCAGCGCACACACCAGTAACGTTCCATGCGGCGCTGGAATTCGCTGTACTCGGCGTAAGTCTGTTCAAAGTCGCGCATCGCGGTCATCAGATCGATCGATTTTGGCTCGAAGGCCGGTGCGCCGCCGTTGAGCACGGCGACGATCTGCCACTGATTGACCAAGTCGACGTAACGGCGCAGCGGCGAACTCGACCAGGCGTAACAATCGACCCCCAGCCCCTCATGCGGCGCGGCGATGGTCGCCATGCGCGCCTTGCCGCCGCCTTGCACGCGATAAAGGCCGGGGACGCCTGCCTTGTCGAGCAAACGGCCCCAGGTGGAATTGGCGAGGATCATCAGTTCGGCCACGAGCTTGTCCATCGGCGAGCCGCGCAGGCGGCTGTTGATGGCGATGAAGCCAGGGCCATCGGGCGTATTCCGCGCCCAATCCACGGCGAAGTTGTAATCGACCTGGCTGGCGTGCGCCGAAGGCTTGCCGCGTCCGGCTTCGAGCACCGAGGCGAGTTCCCACAATAAAGTGAGTTCCTTTTTCCACGGAAAATCCGGGCCGCCCTCGGCCAGCGTCGTTTCGTTGAATACCGGTTCGATGTCGTGATGGCGCAGGTTGGCGGCCAGCGGCACGAATTCAATGCGGCTCTCGTGGGCGGTGATGGTCAGATCGGCGCGCACATCGAGATAGAGCGATACCGCCGGGCGGGCATCACCCGCCGACAGGGTAAAGACGGAGACGGCTTCCTCGGGCAGCATGGTGATCTTGTTGCCCGGCATATAAACCGTGGAAAGCCGCCGCCGCGCGATGGCATCGAGCGAAGAACCGCGCGCGAAACCGAGCGCGGGCGCGGCGATGTGGATACCGATCTTCCAGCCGCCTTCCGGCTTTGGCGTGACGGAGAACGCATCGTCGATTTCAGTGGTGGCCGCGTCGTCGATTGAAAACGCGGCGACCTCGGCGCGCGGCAGATCGATGGGAGGCACGGGCGGTGCAAAGGGCGGAAAATCCGTGCCCTTGGGGAACTGCTCGAACAGGAAGCGGTTGTAATGAAAATCGTGGCTCGACGACAGCGCGTCGCACTTCAGGAGCAAGCGCGCCGCCGACAGGCCGGTGTCGACACAAGCCGCCTCCAGCGCCTTCACTTCGGCGCGGTTGCGGTCGGGGCGGTAGAGCAGTTGCGAAACCATCCCCTCGAATTCGGCGGGCAAGCGTCCCGCCACGAGATCGGCGTGCATCCGCTCGATAGCCTCTGCCTGCTGGCGCTTTTTCTCTATCCCGGCCTTGGCCGCGCGCAGGATCTCTTCCGGCGCCTTACGGTAGCGCCCCTTGCCCTTGCGGTGGAACCACATCGGCGCGGCATGCAGCGAAAACAGCATGGCGGCGGCCTCCGCCGGGTCGGGCGCGTGACCATAATAATCGGCGGCGAAATCGGAAAAAACGAATTCCTCGTCGCCACATACTTCCCACAGGAAATCGGCGTCGAAATCGCCGACGGCGGCGCCCGCGCGAGTGAGCAGGTCGGCGGGCTGTGGCTCGCGGAATTCGAGCAGAACGTTTGCCCGCTTGACCTTCACCCGCTTGCCGTGGGTGTTTTCGATCTGGAGCGAGCTATCGTTATCAGCGAGAACGGTTCCGGCCCTGAAAGCCCCGTCTTCCTCGAACAAAACGAACATCGGTGGCTAGTCGCAATAAAAACGCGCCAGTGTAATGGATTCGGCGACAGGACGACGAGCTGGTTTGCACAGGGCGGAAAAACATTGCCGGATACATGCGGACAAAAAACCAGCGCGCGTTCAGTCTGGCAACTTCCACTCTACGACATGGAAATACCAGGTGGCGAACACGATCAGTCCGAAGACGATCCGGTAATACGCGAAAGAGACAAAAGTATGGCTGGCGATGAAGCGCAGCAGGAAGCGCACCGCCCACATTGCCGAGATGAACGCGGCGGCACAGCCCACGGCGAATACGGGGAGATCGCTGAGTTTGAATGCGGCCCAGTTTTTGTAAACATCCAGGACAGTCGCGCCGAGCATGGTCGGGATGGCGAGGAAGAACGAAAACTCGGTCGCCGCTGTGCGGGACAGGCCGAAAATTACCCCGCCGATGATCGTTGCACCCGAGCGCGACGTGCCGGGAATCATCGCCAACGCCTGGGCGAAGCCGATCTTGACCGCGTCGCTTACGGTCATGTCGTCGATGCCCGCGCGGCGCGGGCGATAGTGGCGCGGACGTTCCACGATGAGGATGAGGAACCCGCCGACGATCAGGGCGCCCGCCACCACGAGCGGATTGAAAAGCACGTTCTTGATTGTGGAGTGCAGGAAAACGCCCAATATCGCCGAAGGCAGAAAGCCGATGGTGAGCATGAGCACGAAGCGCGTGGCAAGGCGGTTGCGCGGCCTGGTCAACACCCCGACCGTTAGTTCCACGAGCTTCATGCGGTAAGCCCAGCATACCGCGAGGATGGCGGCAAGCTGGATGACAATCTCGAAGACCGTGCTGGTTTCATTGCTGAAATCGAGCAGATCGCTGGCGATGATGAGGTGGCCTGTCGAAGAAATCGGCAGGAACTCGGTCAGCCCCTCGACGATGCCAAGCACAAGCGCCTTGAGAAGTATCCAAATATCCATGAAGTGTGGCCAGGAAGGATGGGAAACGCCGGATTATATCGGAGCCGCCGCCTTTCGCCGTGCTCTTTATCCGGATCGTGGCGACAATGCGCAAACGTCATTACAGGGGATGCCGGGCATGGCATGGGCCGCCGCCGCGCGGGGCGTGTCGAATAATTCCTGTAAAAAATCTTGATTGCAGGGCTAGTATTCAAAACTTGCCGCCGATCGGGCGCATCCAGGACATGGCGGCATATTGCCAACGAGCCGGGAACATGCCGAAGTCAATGAAAGTCACGCACAAGATATTGCTGATCGCCATCGTGGCCCTGATTGGAATGATAGCCATCGCATTTACGGGAAACAGCCGCTTGCAGAGCACCGTAAGGGCGCTGGACGACATCTATAAAGACAGGGTCATCCCCTTGCGCCAGATAAAAGATGTTTCCGACCTGTACGGGGAGGAGATCGTCAAACTGTCGCACGAAGCCAACGACAAAACCGTCGCCATGAGCGTGGCGTTGAATGGCATTCAGCAGGCGGAAACCCAGATCGCCGCGATGTGGGGGGACTACCTCAAGTCGGCCCTGTTGCCGACAGAAAGAAAGCTGGTCGATGACGTTGAGCGATTGCGTGCGGGCAGCGCCGAGGCCATCGACCGTCTCAAGAAAATCCTCGCGGAAAACGATTCGGACGCATTGGCCGAATTCACGCGCAACAATCTTTATCCCGCCATCGACCCGGTACTAAACAAACTTGAGGAACTCATCCTGCTCCAGCTCGACGTGGCCAAGGCGGAATACGAAGACAGCCACCTGAAAAACGCCCGTGCCAACATTTTCAACATCCTGGTCATCCTGATTGCGCTGGCCTCGTGCATCGGGCTGGCCCTGTTCGTCGCGCGCCAGATCAAGCGCGAACTGGGCGGCGAACCCGTGGACGTGGCGCGGACGGTCGGCAGCATCGCCAGCGGCAACCTGGGCGAGCGCGTCGAAGTTCCTCCGGGATTTGAAAACAGCATACTCTGTTCGGTGGAACGGATGCGCGCCAGCCTCGCCGGCATCATTTCCAAGATCCGCGCCAACTCCGAGCAGTTCGAGGGCTACGCGAAAACCATGTCCGAGAGCGGCAATACCGTCATGGCCGCCGTCAACATCCAGAACGAGTCCACATCGGCCATCGCCGCCGCGGTGGAGCAGATGTCGGTCAACATCTCCCAGATTTCGGACTCTTCCATGGACGCGAGCAAGAACTCGAAAGAATCCAACACGACCGTCGAACACGGCATCGAAGTCGTGCAGCACTCGGTACAAGGCATGACCGCCATCATGTGCGCCACGGAAACCACTGCCGAAAGCATCAAGCGCCTGGCCGAAAAATCGTCCGAAATCGGCAAGATCATCGGCGTCATCAAAGGCATTGCCGACCAGACTAACCTCTTGGCGCTCAACGCGGCGATCGAAGCCGCGCGCGCGGGCGAAGCCGGGCGCGGCTTTGCTGTCGTGGCCGACGAAGTGCGAAAACTCGCCGAGCGCACGGCGCAATCCACCAATGAAATCGTCGCCATGGTCGAGGCAACCCAGACCGGCACGCAAGAGGCGCTGGAAAACACCGCCGCCAGCCAAACCCAAGTCGCCGAGGGTGTGCGTCTGGCCAACGATACCGGCGCGTCCATGCAAGAAGTCAGGGAAAAAATCGGCGAAACCCTGACCTCGGTCAGCACCATCACCGACGCATTATCCGAGCAAAGCGCCGCCAGCCAGCAAATTGGCCGCGACATCGAGCGCATTGCCCAAATGACCGACGACAATGCGGTTTCGGTCAACAAGCTCAACGATACCGCCTCGCAGATCAAGGAGCTTGCGATGAAACTCCACGCGCTGGTCGACCATTTCAAGTTGTGAGAACCGCTGGGTTGCTGTCATTGCGAGGTGCGTAGCCCCGCGGCAATCCATACGGCGCGTGGATTGCCTCGCTTTACTCGTAATGACGAGACTATCTCTGCCGTCTTTTCTTTTGCCCGCGTAGCCGTCCCATGCGAGCGGCGAGATTCGCCCGTGACCGCATGGTCAAGAGACCTGGCCTGGCATGAGCGGGAAACCATTCCCCCCGGCGAAAAAGCCGGCGCCGCCGTTATGAACAAGACCGCTATATCCGTCTGAGCAATTGCGTATTGGCAATATAGAGCGACACCAGCAAAGCCAGTAGCGCCAGCGAATATACCAGCGTCGCTGTCGGGTTCGAGTGATCCACGATAATCAGGCGGACGATGGCGGTGATGCCGATATAAATGAAATAACGCAAGGGAAAGTGGAATCGGGATTCAAAATACTTCCCGATGAGCGCGATGAACTCGAAATACAAAAACCAGATGATGATGGCCTCGATCATCTCGTAACTGTTGTGCCCGGCCTGTTTACTCACCAAGATTTCGACGAGCACCCAGGTTTCCCGCACCAGAAAGCCCAGCAGGATGACGGCCAGGGTGAGCAGCATGAACGAAATAATTCGCTTAACGTATTTCGCCAACACCTTTGGGCCGGTTCTTTTCCTTTTTGATCCTGCGTCTGCGCCCGTTGCTGTCATTGTCTCTGTCAGCATGACCTATCATTTTCATCGTTGGAACGGCGTAACGATAAGGGCGGAATGTGTCATGCCAATGACGCCAGGGCCATTCAAATCATTCAAGGGAAGGCCGGGCAAGGGACGAGTCCATCGCTTTGGGCGAAGCAGCCCGGTGCGGCGTCCGGATTTCTTCTCGCAATGGCGATGTCAAGCGTTTCCCTTGTTTTTTCCATTGAGGTTTTTCAGCTTGCGCAGCGGCATGCCGATGTGCAGGCGTTCTTCGAGCAATTCGAGCAAGGGTTCAATGGTGGCGACGATGTCCGGCAGGCGGTCTACCACCTCGCCGGTGCTGCCGACCCGCAACTGGAGTAGGGCGCGGTCGATGCTTATAGCATTTTCCATATAGCCCGTGACGGACTTTTCGTCGATCTCGCCTTCGTAGCTGATGATGCGGTTGCCGCCTGCGGCAATGCCGTGCCGCAGCCGCGCCGTCGCGCTTTCGATGAGCGCCTCGATGTCTTGCGCGTCGTCGTGCTCCGAGCCGGAAATACCGATAGTGATGGTGACGCGGATTTGCGTTTCGCGGTAGGCCATCACCATCTCTTCCATCGACTTCTGCATTCGCAGGGCAAGGGCGCAACAACCCTCGACCGACGTACTGGGCGACAAAACAATGAAGCGCGCACCAGACGCCTGGGTGATCGTGTCTTCCCTGCGCGCCTTGCTGGCAAGGCTTTTCGCAAGCCTTTCGCTGATGAGTTCGGCGGCATGCCGGCCGTGCCATTCAGCCAACTGGCCGTAATGGTCGATCTCGATCACCATCGCGGAAATTGCCAGCCGGTGCCGTTGCGCCTGCGCCAATTGTTGTTCGCCATTCCGGGCGAAATACGCGGGCGTCGCCAGCCCGGAGACCGGATCGACTGGACTCTGGGCCGCCAGCGCGCCGGTGCTTTTTGCAAGATCGCGCCGGGTATCCGCCAGCGCCAGCAAGGATTCGAGCCGCGCCGTCATCTCCGCACAATCCGCGCCCTTGGAAACAAAATCGCTGGCGCCCAGCTTCAGCGCCCGGTTGCGGGCGACGTTATCCTCGTCCCCGGAAATGATGACGACCGGCAGTTCCTGGATGCGTGGCAGCCTGGCGTCGCGGATGCGCTCCAGAAGCCCGAAACCATCGAGCCGCGGCATGCCAAGGTCGGTGAGCACGAGCTGTATTTCCGGATCGACCAGCAGCGCCTCCCATCCCGCCTCGCCGTCGGCTTCTTCGCGGATGCGGAAGCAATGGCGAATCTGCTTGGTCAGACTGGCGCGCACCATGCGCGAATCATCGACAATCAGAATCTTTGGCAGCATCTCGGCTTCTTTCTTGATCATGGCATCCATCCGGCATGGCTTGGCGGCTCCAGAATGTGGATGACGGTTCGTCCCTTCGCCCGTCCGTCGATAAAAGCGGCGAAGGCTCCCGGCAACACGTCGAAAACGCATCCGCACGAACTCGCCCGGATGAGGTGGCCCAGGATCGACCGCCCGCCGCGCCCGCGCCCTTGCCACTGCGCCATACTCACATATCCGGAATCTATTCCCAAAAGACTTACGCCACGCAAAATGAACGGAAATACCGTGCTTATGTGCCTGAAACCGGCGGCGTTGTCGATGCGGCGACCGTATGGCCCGCCGCATCGTCGCCAGGGGCCAATGCAGGATGCTTTCGCTGGTTGGTCGTTGTGAGCGGAGCGCGGCAATCCGCGAGCCGCATGGCACACCATGGCGCATCGAATCGCGCAATGACGTTCGTTTGGCGTTTCCCGAAATCGAAAAGGGGGCGCAAGCCCCCTTTTCGATTCTCCGGCATCCATCCGGCGGTTTCAGAACTTCCAGCCCAGCCTCGCCCCGCCGGAGACGCCCTTGCGCTTGCCCGCGTAGCCTTGCAGGCCGAATTCGATGGAAAGGCGGTCATGATCCTTGGGATGAAGAATCATGCCGATTTCGCCAATGCCGCTGCCGCCGCGCGGGTCGGGCATGTCGATCTTGCCGTCGGCGCTGCGGGCGTGGGTGCGGTGATCGAATTCGTATTCATACGCTAGCCCCAGATACCACGCGTTGTGAACATCCTTGGTGCGGGTGTAGCGCCCGCCCGCCCGCGCGCGGTGGGAGTTGTCGGCCAGGAAGCGCACGCTTTCCCTGTCCTTGTTCAAATGGACGGTCTTGCCGTTTTGCCTCACCCAGTAATAACGCAGGTAGGCATCGAAGCCGTTGTGCTCGTCGGCCTGCCATTCATGGCCCGCGCCCACATGCGCGCCGAACCAGGGGACGTTCAGTTTGTATTTGGCAATTTCGCCATCCGCGTCGTCCAGGTCGCGGGAGCGGAATTTGTTTTCCTGCCGCCCGCCGCGAAGCGATCCTTCCAGGCGGAAGCCGTTGTCCCAACGCTGGCGTAGCATGAGGCCAATGCCGTAGTAATACAGCGTGCCGTTGCCCTTCATGCGCGGGTGGTCGGGGTGGCCGAATTTGCCGTGAACGTCGTAGTCGCCGTAGCCCGCCTCGAAAAAGCCGCCGAAGAGCAGGGATTGATCTTCTTTTTCACGCTTCACGGCCTCGCCGGCAACCAGGGTGTAACCCTTGTAATCCACGGTCGATCCGGTGTCGATGCGGACGGAGGCGAAATCCGCCCCGCCGAAGAAGGCGCGGTTTTCGCCTCGGCGCAGGGCCAGGTCAGCCTGGTGGTAGCTGTGGTCGGCCAGCCAGTTGGCGTTCTGCCCCAGCAGCGATAGCCCGGCGATGCGGCCTTCCGCGAGGATGCGCGTTTCCTTGGCGGGGAAGGGCGCGTCGACAAGGCGGGCGACGAGCCGCCGGTTTTCTACGTTCTCCTCCCCGCTTTCCTTGTCGACAATGAAGTTGTAGGCCCGTGTCATTCCCTGGCGGGCATAGGCGGTGTTGTTCGCCGGTTCGTTGTCAAGATCTTCGTTATCCTTAGTCTCGATCAAATAGAACTCGTCGCCAGCCTTGAGCGGCTCGCCCGCAGTGAAATTCGAGAGGCTCACCGTCGCGTTGCTTATGTCGGCAGCGCTATCCGACGTAATGGTCAGCAACGCCGTGTCTAGATTATTCACTGTGCTGGCGTTCAGGTTGAAATGCAGATGACCATAGAGCGTTGCCGTATTGACAGTCAGTTCATTCCCGCCCATGACGTTGATGCGTCCTCCGGCTTCCAGGGTGACATCGTGCGCTTCTGCCGTCAGCGTCATGCCGGAAAGCAGGGTGGTGGTACTGCCGGATTTGAAAAGAACGGTGTTATCCACCGCGTAGCTGCTGGAATAGCTGTCGCCCACATTGAAGACGTTTTCCCCGCCCCAGAGGAATTCGCCCGCGCCTTGCACAGTCATCGCAAATTTGCGGTCGCTCTCACTCGCGTTGTCCTGGTTCACCACGATCGGATCATAGAGCGCCACAGTGCCGCCCTTTTCCGGGCTGATGATGAGTTCGGCGTCGGACTGGGCGGTATCGGTGGCGTAGCTGCTCGCCGCGTCGAGAATCGTGCCGAAATAGAGGGAATTGGTGCTCGGCGTTCCGCTGTTTTCAATGATCTGGTTGTTCTTGAACCAAGTGGTGTTCCCAGCGGTGGCGGTCAAGGTCAGGGTATTGGGATACTCATCGGCGCCCGGCCCCGCGAGGCCGGTATCCACGACGACAGTGCCGTACACCTTTCCGGGCGCGCTGCTGCCACATGACGTACATGTCGAGGAGAATACGTTATCGAAAAACGCACTGTCTCGGATGGTCATCCCCAGGAAACTGCCGTAGCTGTAGACCGCTCCGGCCATGATTTGTCCGTTCGCCGCCGTGACCGTGTTGTTGGCAAAGACGCTCTTGTCGATCAGGCCGATGCCGATGAATTGACCCGTTTTGGCATGTGTGCTGCCCGTTGCGCCGACGAGGCCGCCGCCGTCGATGTAGCCGCTTGCCGTGATCCTCAGTCCATAAAAGGTGCTGTCCGTGACGCGCTCGATCCAGGCAATGCCGTCATTGGAATAGACGCCCAGCACGCCGCCGCCGGTAATGTTCTTGGCGGTTACGCTGCTGTTGCTGAAGTCGTTGCCCGACACGGTTCCCATGTAGGCGCTGGTCTCTCCCGCCGCGTCGAAGCCGACGATGCCGCCGCCCTGGATGTTGCCCATGCTGGAAGAAATCTGTATGCCCGTGAAGCGGTTGTTCGAGAAATTCGTGCTGCCGGTGGTGCCCACATAATCACCATTACTCTGATAATCCGTATGCGCGCCCACCACGCCGCCGCCCAGGATGTTTCCCGTTGTTAAGACCACGATGTTGGAGAAGGTATTGCCGGTCAGGGTGGGAATCAGCGCGTAATAATTGGCGCTGGGAATGTCCTTTACCGCGCTGTTGGCTCCGACGATGCCGCCGCCCGACAGCTTGCCGCCGACCGTTACCGTGATATTACTGAAAGCGTTGCCAATGACGTTATCAACCTCTGCCACGCCCAAGGCGCCGACTGAAGCCGGACCATTCGACGAGGAAGCCCCCAATACGCCGCCGCCGAGCAGATTGCTTCCTGCGTTCACTACCAGATCGTCAAGATAATTGTTGCGCACGTCCGTGATCGCCGCTTCCGCCGCGGCGGAAGCCCCGACGATGCCGCCGCCGTCGAGATAGTTAGTCTCTTCAGTGTCTTCGACATTGACCGTCAGCCCCTTGAAGATATTGTCTTGCAGGCCCCCCAAGGCAACCAGCCCTTGATTGGAGCGCACCCCGATGATGCCGCCGCCCGACAGATAGGTGCCGACATCTACCCGCTGGTTGAAAAAGAGGTTTTCCCGGACGTCGCCAAGATAGGCCGACACCGCAGCCATCCCATCGATATTAGAGGCAATTTTTCCTTCGCCACTGTCACTTAGACCGCCATCATTACTCTGTACCCCGATGATGCCACCGCCCTTGAGGTAGCTGTCCGTATCCACGTAGATGCCCGCGAAGACGTTCTTGGCAAGCCCGTCCAGCCGCACGGCGGCGTTGGAAAGGCCATTGACGCCGATTACCCCGCCGCCGCGCAGGGAGTATCTCGACAGGACGGTGATGTCGGCAGTATCTTTGGGATCGTTTTTATCCAGCTTGCCGTTGCCGAAGATGTTGCCGGAGACGGCCAGGATTTCGGAATAGGTCGTATTGGGATCGTTATTTTGGCTGTTGTTGTTCACCCCGATCAGCCCGCCGCCCAGGATGATGTCGTCCGACCGCACCTTGATGCCGGTAAAGAGGTTGTTGGTCAGGGAGCGGATGGAAGCATGCCCCGGCTTCACGCTGGGCGAGGACACCGCGTCCACGCCGATGATGCCGCCGCCCTCGATGTAGGCGCTGCCAGTGGCAGAATCGTTGGAGCTTTTGTCGGTAACGACCGTCACGTCCCTGAACACATTGCCGGTAATGTCCTTCATGGAAGCGGAGGCGGATTGGGTGCCGTCGCCCTCCCCAGTGGCGCGCAGCCCGATCACGCCGCCGCCCGCCAGGTAATGGCTGTCCCTGTGTCCATGCAGAGTGACTTTTATGCCCGTGAAGGCGTTGCCCGTCACGTTGCCCATGGCAATATCCGAGGTGTTGCCGGAAACATTGCCGATCAGCCCGTTTGTCATGCCGCCGGCGCTGCTGCTGCTAAACGTATTCTCTATGGCAACATTCCTGAAATGCAGGTATTCCAGGCCCAAATTCGTCCCTTTCGCGATTTCCAACCATTTGGTGATATCGAACTGGGTTAGATCGCCCGTGCTTGTACTCCTGTTGCCGCCGCCACTCCCCTGGATGAACGACAGATTGCCCGGCACGCCAAAAGCATTGACCTGGCCGGAAATCAGGGAAACGAGCGAGCCGGTTTCTCCCGTTTTCTGGGCATTGATCTGATCCAGGATGGCCGCGGTCAGACTCCCGATACTGGTCGGAAAACGGTTGTATACGCTGCCGCGCAAGACGGTGTTTTTCTTGATCTCGACAGCGTTGGCACTGCTGTAATCATTAATAAAATTCACCCCCGCGGCAGGCACGGTCACTGTGCCGCCGCTTGACGCCTTGCTGTTCAAATCGTTACGGCTCCACTGCCCGAACGCCAGACCGGGGAAAAAAATCCCGGACAGCAACAGGACCACGGCGAAGTTCCGCGCCCCGCCCCATGGATGGCTGTAGCGAGTGCCAGAGACATTTTTCTTGCCCATCGTGTTCATTTTTCACTCCCAATACCGAATATCGCCATGACGCCGCGCGCCACAGGACTTTACCCGCGGAAAACATCACGAAACGGGCGTCTCGCCGCCACGAAAACTACGCCGCGTCATACTCACGCCGAGACTTCCGTATTCCGAGGAATTTTTTCTCGTCACGTCGAAATTTGCCGGGACGCGAAGGGGTCATGTCATACCCGATACGGAATTTGGGCACGGATGCCGTGCGCCGCCGCCGCTCTCGCGTGCGGTACGCGGGCTTGTCCGGTCCGCCGGAAGCCCGCCTGGGCAATGGTGTTACCATCCCGCCCCATGAACACTGGCGCGAAGTTCCCGGACGAGGCAGGCGGCATGAACCGCCTTTCCCTGCCGCGCCGGTTTGCCGCGTTTGCCGCGTTGTTTGCCGCCACGGCGCACCTTGCCGCCCAGCAGCCGCCCGCGCCCGTGGAAGCCGTCGCCCGTGCGTTCGTGGAGGCGCAAACGCGGGGACTCGCCGGGGAGGTTTCCATCGAGATCGGGCCGCTCGACCCCGGCAACCAGTTGCCGCCCTGCGATGCGCCATCCGCTTTCCTGCCCGCGCAGACGCGCGCCTGGGGGGCGTTCAGCCTCGGCGTCCGTTGCGAAAGGCCGGTGGCGTGGACGGTGTATCTCCAGGCGCGGGTCAAGGTCAGCGCCGATTATGTCGTGACCGTTCGCCCCTTGCGCGCGGGGCAGATCATCGGCCCCGGCGATCTCGGCCCGCGGCGCGGCGATCTGGCCGCCCTGCCCGACGATGTGCTCACCGATCCCAGTCAGGCGACGGGCCGTCACGCCCGCCATGCGCTTGCCAAGGACCGCCCCTTGCGGGCCGGGATGTTGCGCACGCCCGCCATCGTGCGGCAAGGCGGCGAGGTGACTGTTTTCAGCCACGGCGCGGGGTTCCAGGTATCGAACACGGGACGCGCGCTGAATTCCGCCGCGCCGGGCGAGGCGGTGAGGGTGCGGCTGCCGGATAACCGCGTCGTCACGGGCACGGCGCGCACGGACGGCACGGTGGAAATCGCCCATTGATGGGGCGGCGCGGGGGGAAAACGGGCCGGGAATTTTTCGCCGGTGCGCTAAAGTTTCTTTGTCCCTTGCCGTAGCATGGGACACTCTCTCAACCTTTTTCCGGAGTTCCCATCATGAAAATCGAGAATCTAGGCAAGCCGCTTGGCCCCACACACCTCACGGGAGCGCAGGTGCGCCCCAGTTCGATGCCCAGGTCCAACGTAGGGGAAAGCGTGCAGTTGTCGCCGCTTGCCTCGACTTTGCAAAAGGCCGAGGCCGCGTTGGCGCAAACGCCCGAAGTCGACAGCAAGCGCGTGGAAGAAATAAAACAGGCCATCCGCGACGGCCGTTTCCAGATCGACGCCAACCGCATCGCCGGCGGATTGCTTGCCGAGGTGCGGCAGATGCTCGATAGCCAGGCCGGCCATATTTGAATAACTGCCGGCCACGGCGGGAATTGCGAGGCAGTGACGCAATTCCCGCCTTTTTCTTTCAGGGATCAGGGATCGGATGCGGGGAAATGTCGCAAGCGATCTTAATGGGGGGCTAGATGCTCACCATGCGTCCGCCGCGCCGCCGCGCGAAAGGGCCTGTGATCGCGGCCATTCCCGAACTGCCGTGTGCGTGGCATATCGCGCAGGCGAGCGCGTCGGCGGCGTCCGGCTGCGGCGCGGCGGCAAGCGCCAGCAGCTTCATGACCATGTGTTGTACCTGCTCCTTGGCCGCCTTGCCATGGCCGACCACCGCCTGCTTGATTTGCAACGCCGTGTATTCGGCTACCGGCAATTCGCACGATACCGCGCCGCAAATCACCGCGCCGCGCGCTTGTCCGAGCAAGAGCGTCGATTGCGGATTGATGTTGACAAAGACTTTCTCCACCACGGCGATGCCGGGCCGGTAGGTGGCGATGACTTCGCGCACGCCGTCGAGAATCGCCTTGAGGCGTCTGGGAAGGCCGTTATCGGCGTTGTCGCCGGTGCGGATGCTGCCGCTGGCGACGTAGCCCAGGCGGTTGTTTGCCGCGTCGATGATGCCGAAGCCGGTGACGCGCAGTCCGGGGTCAAGCCCGAGAATGCGGGTGACGCCGGGGGAGGGCGCCATGAGGGTTGGCGCGCCCGTGCTCATTCGTCGAATACGGCGGACGTGTAAACCTCCTGCACGTCGTCGATGGCTTCGAGCGCGTCGAGCAGTCTTTGCATGCGTGCGGCCTCGTCGCCGGAAAGTTCGGTTTCGTTCTGGGGCTTCATCGTGACCTCGCCGAATTCGGGCCTGAAACCGGCGGCTTCCAGCGCCTCGCGGACGGCGGTGAATTCCCACGGCCCCGTGACGACTTCGATGGAGCCGTCGTCATTGGCGATGATGTCTTCCGCGCCGACTTCGAGCGCCGCTTCCATCAGGGCGTCTTCGCTGGCGCCGGGCGCGAAAAGCAATTGGCCGCAATGCTTGAACTGGAAAGCCACACAGCCGTCGGTGCCCATGTTGCCGCCGTATTTGCTGAAGGCATGGCGTACATCGGCCACGGTGCGGGTCTTGTTGTCGGTGAGGCAATCGACCATGACCGCCGCGCCAGCGATGCCGTAGCCTTCGTAGCGGATTTCCTCGTAGACCACGCCTTCAAGCTGGCCGGCGCCGCGCTTGATGGCGTTTTCGATAGTGTCCTTAGGGACGGATTCGCCCTTGGCCTTGTCGACCGCCAGCCGCAGCCGTGGATTGGCGGTAATGTCGCCGCCGCCCATTTTGGCGGCGACGGTGATTTCCTTGATGAGCTTGGTGAATATCTTGCCCCGCTTGGCGTCCTGACGCCCCTTGCGGTGCTGGATGTTGGCCCATTTCGAGTGACCAGCCATGTGATGAACCCCTGAAAGCAACGTGCGCAAAGGCGGCAAGTATACAGGGATCCGGCCGCCATCGCGCCCATCTGTCCGGGATGGAAGCATAGGGGAAACTTCCGTGCGCTTGCCCCGCCGATGCGGGGGCGGCCGCCGTTATCCGGTCGAGCGCGGCCCTTTGCGCCACAACACATAACACACAGCCCCGAGCGCGAGAAAAGCGGCCATGCCGAGTTCGAGCGTGAGCGTCGACCCCCAGATGAACGGCACGATGGCCTTGGCGGTGATGGCGTTCAGGCCGACCTGCAAAAATGTCTGGCAGCTTGCCACCATGCCGCGCCGCGCCGGGAAAAGTTCCAGCGTGAGCAGCATCATGCTCGGCGCGGCCAGCGCCATTCCCATCGAGTAGAGGCCGATGGGCAGCACCGACGCCGGGATGCCCGGAGGAAACAGCGCCGCGTGACCGACCGCGAGCGCCGACGCTATCCCCATGATGATGAAGGCGCAACAAATGGTCCGGTGCGCGTTCCAGCGCCCGGCGACGCGGGAGGAAATCATGGAGCCGAGCGCCAGCCCGATGACGAAAGGCACGAACAGCCAGCCGAATTGTGTTTCCGTCAGGCCGAGATGATGGATCAGGAAAGTGGGCGCGGCGGCGATGTGGATGAAAAAACCGTTGAAATTCAGGGCGTATGCCGCTGATATCAAAAAGAATTCGCGGTCGCGGAATATCTGCGTGTAAGCCCGCAGCATCTCCATGACGCGCAGCGGTGCCCGTGCCGGGGGCGGCAAGGTTTCCGGCAGTTCCTTCCACGATAGCCAGGCGAGGAAGCCGGAAAATGCCACCAGGAACCAGAAAACCGAGCGCCAGCCGGTGTGGGCGGTCAGCCAGCCGCCGATCATGGGCGCAATGGCGGGCGCGACGGCAAAAATCATCGCCATGCGCGTCATCAAGCGCTGTGCCTGCGCGCCCTCGAAAAGATCGCGGATCATGGCGCGCCCGACAATCACCCCCGCGCCCGCCGCCATGCCTTGCAGCGCCCGCCCGGCCAGCAGCCATCCGATACTGGGCGCCAGCGCACAGATCATCGAGGCCAGCAAAAAGATCACCCCGCCGCTGACGATCACCACGCGCCGCCCGAGACAATCGGAAAGCGACCCGTGCCACAGCGACATGAACGCGAACGTCGCCATGTATATAGCCAGCGTCCATTGCAGATCGTCGGCATCGGCATTGAGGGAATCGCCGATGGCATGGAACGCCGGAAGGTAGGTATCGGTGGCGAAAGGCCCGATGGCCGAGAGTGCGGCCAGCAGCAGGGCCATGCGTTGCAGGGAAACAGACATGAGCGTTCCGGCCGTCCGCCAGAAAAAGAAAATGCCGAAACGGGAGTCGTTCGGCGCGCGCCATTATATGCTTTTTCCGCACTGCAAAATTCGCGGATCGGCCCCATTCCGCCACTGTGAGGCGCTGGGGGTTTTCGTGGAAAGCAGCTTGCTGATCCCGTGGCCGCGCGCTCGACACAGTGCATCGGGGTATTTGCCAATGGGCGGGAATCAGTCCACAATCAGGCCCATTGGATGGGGATTCCGTCCCCTTTGTATTCATTCTTAATCGAAGAGCGACGGCATGAATAACAGACTTGCGATGAAATGCTTCCTGCCCCTGGCGATAGCGGCTGTTTTTTCCATGGCGATGCCCGCTTGGGCGGGGCTGTTCGACGACGCGGGCGCGCGCCAGCAGATCGACGAACTGAAGCGCGAGCTTCAGGGCCGGATGGAAACCGTCAGCAACGGACAGCTCGATCTGGCCAGCCAGAACGAGGAATTGCGCGCCGAAGTCGCCCGGTTGCGCGGGCAGGTCGAAATACTGCTCAACGAAATCGAATCGCTCAAAACCCGGCAGCACGACTTTTACGTCGATCTCAACAACCGCTTGAGCAAGTTTGAAGCGAACGCGCAGGCCCCGGCGGCCCCCGGCAATGGCGGTGCCGCTTCCGGCAGCTACGAATCCGCGCTCAATTTCCTGAAAGAAGGCCGTCCCGCCGAGGCGCTGGCCGAATTCAATACGTTCATCGGCAACAATCCGGAGAGCGGCAACCTGCCCGACGCTTACTTCTGGGCCGGAACCGCCGCCTTGCAGACCAAGAACGTCGCCGCCGCGAGCAAGCATTTCAATGTCGTGCTCTCGCGCTGGCCCAAGAGTTCCGTCGCGCCCGACGCCATGCTCGGCCTGGCCAACGGGCAGATCGCCATCGGCGATCAGAGGACTGCCCGGCGCACCCTGAATTCACTGATCGAACGCTATCCTTCGTCCGACGCGGCCAAAACGGCGAAGCAGCATTTATCGGCGCGTTGAACGATGCCCGCCGGGCAAAAAGCGGCGCCTGCTCTGCGCGTCTCTGAAATTTTCGCCTCATTGCAAGGGGAATCGACGCGGGTGGGCCTGCCCACGGTGTTCGTGCGCCTGACCGGCTGTCCGCTGCGCTGCGTCTGGTGCGATACCGGATACGCCTTCCGGGGCGGTGAAATCCTCGATTTGCAATCCGTGCTGGACGACGTTGCCGCCCATACGCTGCGCCATGTCTGTGTCACCGGCGGCGAACCGCTGGCGCAAACCGCCTGTTCGGCCTTGCTCATAGCCCTGTGCGACGCTGGTTATTCGGTTTCCCTGGAAACCAGCGGCGCGCTCGACATCGGCGGCGTCGATCCGCGCGTCTCCCGCATTGTCGACCTCAAGGCTCCCGATTCGGGCGAAACCGAACGCAACCGTGTCGAAAACCTCGCGCTCCTCAACGCGCGCGATGAAATCAAGATCGTTCTCGCCAGCGAAACCGATTACCAATGGGCTTTGCAGCAGATTGCGATACACCGCCTGCCGGAACGCTGTCCCGTGCTGCTCTCCCCGGCTAGTGGTCTGCTGAATCCCGCGCAACTAGCCGAATGGATCGTGCGCGACCGGTTGCCAGTGCGGTTTCAGTTGCAATTGCACAAAGTGCTCTGGAAAGACACAAGAAGGCGTTGAAGCCCGGCGCGCCCCCGCAATATCCCTTCTCGAAAAAAAATCTCCCACAACGTCATTACAAGCGTAGAATGCCGGTTAATTTTCAACGCCTATTCGTACTCATCGGACGGGCATCCTGGAATGGCGGGTGGGTCATGATACAGGCACATTTC
>JAIRMC010000017.1 GCA_031258965.1 Azoarcus sp.
GAATCGGGCGGCGCGCCCACGACTTCCGTCAGCGTTGCGGCGTCCAGCACGGCATCGGCCCAAGCTTGCCGCTGCGCGGCATCGGCCCGGTGCAGCCGCTCCCGCGCCCACGCCGGCAATGGGCCGAAACGGCGCGACAACTGGCGGGCAAGCAGCGCCGCCTCGCTTTCTTCCCGGCCTTCTTCCCAGCCTTTTTCCCGGCCTTCTTCCCAGCCTCTCATCCGGCCTTGTTCCCAGCCTTCTTTCCGGCCGATCTGCTTCAGTTGTTCCGCAATTGTCATCATCTTCGCCCGATCAAGACGCGAAATGATCGTGGACAGCCTCTGGCATCGACCGTCAGCCGACCTGGTAATTCGGCGCTTCCTTGGTGATCTGCACATCGTGGACATGCGACTCGCGCATGCCCGCCGAACTGATTTCGACGAACCGCGCGCGCGCGTGCATCGCGGCGATGTTCTCGCAGCCAAGATAGCCCATCGAAGCGCGCAGGCCGCCGATCAACTGGTGGATGACCGCCACTACCGGACCTTTATAGGGCACGCGGCCTTCGATGCCCTCAGGCACCAGTTTGTCGATGTTCGAGGAACTGTCCTGGAAGTAGCGGTCGGCAGAGCCTTTTTCCATCGCGCCGAGCGAACCCATGCCGCGATACGCCTTGTAGGAGCGGCCCTGGAACAACACCGTCTCACCCGGCGCTTCCTCCGCCCCGGCGAACAGGCCGCCAAGCATCACGCAATCGGCCCCGGCGGCGATGGCTTTGGCGATGTCGCCCGAAAAGCGGATGCCGCCATCGGCGATCATCGGCGCGCCGCTGCCCGCTAGCGCGCGGGCGACGAGGTCGATGGCAGTAATCTGCGGCACGCCGACGCCCGCCACGATGCGGGTGGTGCAGATCGACCCCGGCCCGATGCCGACCTTGACGCCGTCAGCCCCCGCGTCGAGCAGCGCCCGCGCGGCTTCGTCCGTGGCGATGTTGCCGCCCACGACCTCGATTTTCGGGAAATGCTTCTTCACCCAGCGCACGCGGTCGAGTACGCCTTGTGAATGACCGTGGGCGGTGTCGACCACGATCATGTCGACGCCCGCATCGGCCAGGCGTTCGGCGCGCTCTTCCGTGCCCGCGCCGACGCCAAGCGCCGCCGCGACGCGCAGCCGCCCCTGTTCATCCTTGGCCGCGAACGGGTGTTCGGTGGCCTTCATCATGTCCTTCACCGTGATGAGGCCGGAAAGCTCGCCCGCGTCGTTGAGCACCAGCACGCGCTCCAGGCGGTGTTGACGCAGCAATTCGCGGGCTTCGTCGAGGCTCGCGCCCTCGGGCACCGTCACCAGCCGTTCCTGCGGCGTCATGATTTCGCGGACGGACTGATCAAGCCGCGTCTCGAAGCGGGTGTCGCGGTTCGTGACGATGCCGACGACCTTGCCGCCCTCCACCACGGGCACCCCGGAGAAATGATGCCGCCGTTGGAGCGCGATCACGTCGCCCACCGTCATCGTCGGCGGAATAGTGACCGGATCCTTGAGGACGCCGGATTCATGCCGCTTGACTTTGTGGACCTCGGCGGCCTGCTCGGCGGGGGAAAGATTCTTGTGCACCACGCCGATGCCGCCTTCCTGCGCAAGCGCGATGGCAAGCCGCGCCTCGGTGACGGTATCCATCGCCGCCGATACCAAAGGAATATTGAGGCGGATATTGCGGGTAACCTGGGTGCCCAGGTCCACGTCGCGCGGCAACACCGTCGAATGGGCGGGGACGAGTAGAACGTCATCGAAGGTCAGCGCCTTCTGGATCACACGCATGACTTTTTTCCTGTCGGCCAAACCGGCATTATACAAAGCCGGTCGCGGGCCGCGTAAGCTATGCGGCGGGAGAACGCGGAGCCATTGCACACACCTTTGCGCGCGCCATCGCAAAGCCCTTTCTCTCGCGCCAGCAGGAGAATGAAAATGAAGCATCCCGTCCGGTTCGTCATGTTCGCGCTCGCCCTGGCCCTCAGCCTGTCCGCGAGCGCCGAAATATACAAATGGAAAGACAGGGACGGACGCGCGCATTTCTCGGACATGCCGCCGCCGCAAAACGCGGCGGAAGTCCAAATCCTGAACGCGCCTGCTCCGCCCCGGTCCGCAGCGACGGCGGATGAGCAGGAAAACACGGCGGAAGAAAGCAGCGCTAAAACCGCCGCGCCCGGCAAAAGCCTTGCCGAACGCGAACTGGAATTCCGTCAGCGCCGCGCCGCTGCTGCCGAAGCCCGCGCCAAGGCCGATGAAGAAGCCGCCAGGGCCGCCCGGCGCGCGCAAGACTGCGAGCGCGCCCGCACCCAGCACGCCGCGCTCGCCAGCGGCCAGCGCGTGGCCCGCCCTACCGGCAACGGTGGACGGACGTTCCTCGACGATGCCGAGCGGGAAGCCGAAATGGCCCGTATCCAGGAATTGATCGACAAGCGTTGCACCGGCCAATAGAGAACTGATTCAACGGCCCGGAGTCGGGCAAACAGGGCCTGGGCGAGCAGGGATGTTGCGAGGCAGCTTCGCACGGCGGCGGGAAATCGTTCCACGTTCAGCGTTTCCGCCGGGTGTGTTCGAGCGCGGCGGCGAGGTCGAGGTGAACATTTTCCGCGCCGAGGCGCTCAAGGAAGCCGGAGCGCCGGATTAACGAACCCGGCTGTTTGCCAAGGCCGCACAGGATCAAAACCGCGTCGCGCTTCTGGAGGCTACGGTGCAGGGTCTGGAGGATATCCAGGCCGGTGGTATCGATGCTGATGACTTTGTCGAGATCGAGGATCACGATTTCGGGATGGCTGTCGCGCGC
>JAIRMC010000028.1 GCA_031258965.1 Azoarcus sp.
GGAGACGAGCGCACAGGATTCTTCCCCCTTGGCGATCCTGGCGAGGAACGCGGCTTTCACCCTGGCGGCGTCGTCTACCCCGGCGGGCACGCGATGGGTGAGCAAATCCACGAGGAAGATTTCTTCTCCCTTGGGTGGATTCTTGAGCAGGCCGATGAGTTCGGCGGTCTGCTGCTTCGACAAAGGCAGTGGCGGAATGCCAAGCGCGGCGCGCTCGGCGACATGGGCACGGTAAGCTTCAAGCACGGTAGTTCCCTTCCAGTCGGATGGTGGTGACAGAGGTTTCGGCGGAGGATCTCTCGCGCCATGATTCGCATTATATGTCTTTTATAAGACATTGCGCACAGCCCGGAACCGGGAGATTCTACCCCGCCAGTAACGGCACGGGCGATGCACGCCGGGCCGGGCGCGACGCCCGCGCGAACCGCGCCGCGTCATGGCCTTGCCCGTTCCCTGGCTGCGCCCGTCCGCACCGTTCCGGTACCCGCTGCCGGAGATGGGGATAATACCAATACAGCGATAATCATCATTGCATTAAAGGTTTGCAGCCCGTAATATCCAAGAATATCCGCGCCATACCGGGATGTCCGCTTGCCTTTTCACTGCGGACAGCAAAACGGAGAGCGCGTTTTTTATCTGGGGGATCGCAGAATGTCCGTTCATCTTTCAAGCCGCTCCGCGTGCAGGCGCATTCCCGTGGCCGTCGCGCTTTTGCTGCTTGCCTGCAATGACCCCCCTCCGGACAACACCGCCGCCGCGCGCCTCCCCGAAAAAGCGCCGGAACCGGCCAGCGCCTCCATCGATTATCCTGGGCCGGTTTCCTTTGCCATTCCAATCGAAGTCAACGGCAAAACCGCTGTCATCAATGAAAAGGGAGAGCGGCTGATCGCATTTGAAAACGATTACGAAGCAATCCTCCCCGCCGACTGGCAAAACACACTCTGGGCGCGAAAAGGCGGCCTTTGGCAGCTCATCGCCAAAGACGGGAAAAAAATACTTCACCCAGGCATATCCCCTTCCATCAACAAGCTCACGCCGGGCTATTTTTCATTTCGAGAGAACGGCCGCTACGGCGTCATCGACGCAGCGGGGAATATCCTGCATCCGCCCCAATACGACGCCATTTACGCCAGCGGCGAAAACACCTTCATCACCTACGAGATCGACGGGAAGCGCGGCATCATGGACGCGCATGGAACCCTCATCACGGAAGCCCTCTACGACACGAGCGACGTGGCAAGCAATCCGCAAAAGCGGCGCGGTCTCATTCCGGCGGAACGCGACGGCGAATATTGGATCATCGACACAAAAAGCGGCGAACAAAAGCAGGTCGGCTATATCGACATCAACGATTTTTCGGAAGGCTTCGCTATCGCCATTGCCGACATGGAACACAACAAGCGCGGCCTTATCGACGAAAAGGGCAATCTCACCATCCCCGCGACCTACAACTGGATTGCCAACCCCTCCCAGGGCCTTGTCGCCTTTCGGGAAAACGACGACTCGCCCTGCGGCTACATGGACACGCAGGGGAACATCGTCATCAGGCCCCTATTCGCGGCCTGTCTGCCGTTTGGCGAAGCAGGCGCTTTCGTCAACGAACGCGGAGACGATGACTCCTCGGGCAAATACATCCTGGTTGATCGCGGCGGAAAGCGCATCGCCCAAACCCCGGAATACAACGACGCGGCGGAAACCACCACCGCATGGCTGGGCGAGACGCCCGCCGGGTTCGTTTCGGTTGCCCGGATCGTCGACGAAAACTGGACAATGGCTTTTGGCATTTTCGATACCCATCAGGGCATCGAAGTCATCGCGCCCGATACAAAATACAGCCAATTGAGCGCGATCACCCCAAGCCTGTTTCTCTACAGCTCGCCTGACGCGCCGAAATTCTCGGATACACTCGCCTCAATTGGCATCATCGACGCCACGGGAAAAGAAATACTGAAACCCGGCGACTACGGAAAAATCGTCCTGACACAAGACGGGCAATACCTTCTCGCCACCGGCCACGCCACGGAAGCGCTTTTCGACATCGATGGCCGTGAATTGATTGCACCGGAATGGGTAAAGCTGGAAATTGATAAACGCCTGAACGTCATCCTTGCCTATTCGCTTGCCCCGGATGACGAAACGTTCCTGCTGCGCGCCATTTACGCCCTAAATGGAAAACCCCTGCTGTCCGTGCGCAAAACCCACTGTGGCGCGGAAGAACTGACCGACGGCGCGGGCAAACCCATCTGGCCGGAGAACAGTCAGGCTTTTTGCCCGGAAAAGGCAGGGAGCAAGAAATGAATGGGGCGATGACGACTTGTCATGTTCAACCTGACGCGCATCGCTGAAAGACACCCCCAGGACGCCGCGCCGTTTCTCCCGGAAAGACGGGCAGAGGGCGCTGGCTCGCCTTTGCAGCCAGCTTTCCGCTCATCCTGGCGCTGCTGTTCGCTGGAGACCATTTGAGCACGTTGAAAAATGAGAGAGCGCGCTACGGCAAGATCGGCAGTTGAGCCTTGCCGCATTCACCCTGACTGGATTGGCGGCGTGCGTCCCGGCAATGCCGCCTTCGTACCGCCGCCCGGCCAGATAATGGACCGCATGGGCGAAATTGCAAGGTCTTGGTTCTCCGATGAAGGCTTGAGGGGCGCTCCCATTATCAAGAGCGCCCCCGCCATTGACTTCCTCTACTTCTTGCCACTCGCCGGGCCGCCCAGGAAACCTTGGGGGTAGGCGCGGGGATCGAATTCCTGGAGACGTTCCTGGGTGGCGTCCAAGTCGCTTTGCCAATCGGTTTCGTCGTGAATGACGGTAGGCTTTATCAGGACGACCATTTCGCGCTTTTTCATACCGCGTTTGGTGTTCTTGAAGAGGTGGCCCAGCAAGGGTAGATCGCCCAGGCCGGGGACGCGGTTTTCTCCGTCGCTCTGCGCCTGGGACATCAGGCCGCCGATGGCGACGATGTAGCCGTCCCGCACGCGGACGATGCTGTCGGTTTCCTTCACGCTGGAAGAGGCCAGCGGCAGGGTATAGCTGCCGATCTGCTCGCCGAGGTTCACTTTGAGGTCCCGGGTGACAACGTCCGTCACAGCCGGGCGGATGTGGAGGGTAATCATCCCGTTCTCGCCAATCTGCGGGGTAACGTCCAGGGCGATGCCGGAGAAGAAGGGCGAAACCTTGATGCTCGGCATGTTGTTGGTAGTGCCGGAACCGTAGTTGGTGCTGCTGCTGTCGTTGGTGACTTCGGTAACGAAATAGTCGTCAACGCCCACTTTGAGCACGGCCTTCTGGTTGTTCAGGGTGGCAATGCGCGGGCTGGACATGACGTAGACGCTGCCCTGGGTTTTCAGGAAGTCGATGATCATGGAGAAACTGCCGATCCGCAGGCTCCCCTGGGCGGACATCACGAGGTCGCTGGCGCTCTTGAGGGCGTTGACGACGCCCCCGGCGGCGGCGCTGGCGCCGGTGACGGTCTGCGAGACGACGTCGCGGCCATTGCGCGGGGTGGTCGGCAAGGTGGTCATGCTGTCGGTGTTGGCGTTGACGCCGCCGGTTTGCCGCCCCCATTTGTCGAAGGTCGTCCAGTTGATGCCGGACTGGAAGCCGTCATTGAGTTCGACCTCGATCAGCTTGGCTTCCAGCATCACTTGCCGTTCCACGCCGCCTTGCAGGGCTTTGAGGAGGTCGGAGATTTCGCGCAGTTCGGCGGGCAGGGCGCGCGCCATGACGACGCCGGATTGCTGGTTCATCACCAGACGGCGGCCATCCGGGCAGCGGGTGAGGGAGAAATGCTGCGTGTTGAGGTTGACGGTATTGCCGCCGCCGGGGGCCGCGGCGTTGACGGTGTATTCGCAGTCGAGAATCGAAGCGATGCCGACGCCCAGATCCAGCCAGAAATCGGACGCCTGCCCGGTGAACACACTGGTGTTGATGACGGCGTTCGTACCGCCGCTGCCGCTGCTGCTACTGCCGCTCGTGCCAGAGCTGCCGCTGCCGCCGCTGCCGCTGTTGGCGGTTGGCATACTGGAAGAAACCACCTGCGTGGAAGAAATCCCCGCGCGGCGGGCGGCCAGGTAGCTCACCTGGAAGATGCGCGTCTGCGGCGTATTGGCGGAGATGGAAATGCGCGTACCGTTGATGCGGAAGTTATAACCGTAGATATCCCGGATAAGCTCCAGGGCTTCCTGCACGGTGACATTCTTCAGGTTGACGGTAATAGCGCCGCTCAGGTCGGGCGGCAGCACCATACTGTAGCGGGAGTCGTTGACGATGGCCATGAACACCTGCCCGGCGGCGGCATCCCGTACCGAGAGATCAAAGCGCGGCTCCGGCGGCTGTACCGGTTTGAGAGGGATTTGGGGGATGCGCGCCAGGGGCGGCAGCGAGGCTTCCACGGCCTGGGCGTCGGATTTCAGCACGGGCTTTTGGGCTTTCAGGCTATTTTGTACGCGGTCGTAAGTGCTTTCCGGCTGCATGATGGGTGCGCAGGCCGTGAGTAACAGCGCGATGCCGGCCGCGAGGGCGCGCGCCAGACCGCGCGAAGCGGGTTTCTGTTGGTTCATTTTGTCTCTCCTGTTTGGGCGGAGCGTTCGACTGCCGGTGTCAGGCGCAATATTTGGCGTCCTTGCGCGGTCTCTACCGTCACTTCGTTTTCTCCGATTTTTATAAGTCGAATGCCTTCGATTTCTTCACCCACGGCAAATTGCGCGCCGTTGATGGTGGCGAATTGTTTTTCGCCCTTGCGCCAGATGAGTTGCAGGCGCGGGCCGCCATCCTTGGGCAAGACCTTGTCGGGAATCTCTTGCCAACCCAGGGGGCGGGTAGGGTCGCGCAAGAAATTGTCCTGGGCCGCGAGCGGCCCGGCGATGCAGGCAAGGGCAATCAGCGTGATACGTGCGGATTTCATAGTTCGAGCCAATGCCTGTTCAAGCTCAGGGTGTAGATGACGAGCGTGAGTTCTGATTCCGGATAGGCAAGTACTTCCAGCCTCGCGCGGTGCCAGAAGAGGCGGTCGGGCTGCGCTTCCAGCATGCGCAGGTAAGTGAGGAGCGCCAAGTAGTTGCCGCGCAATTTGATCTCGAAGCCGTGTTTGTAAACATCGTTTTCAAAAACCTTGGGCCGATCGCCCTTCAGGGGCGTGGGCTGTTGCGAAGCGAGCAGGCCGAGGGCGGGCAAGTTATTGAAGCCGGAGAGGCGCACGCCGGGGGTTTTCTGGATGAGTTCCTTGAGCAGCGTCACCGTGTGCGTGGGGTCGACCATGGCGGAGCCATAGGGCCGCAAGCGCTCTTCGACGCTGGAAATCTGGCTTTCCAGCGCGTTCAATTCTTGCCGGAGGACGGTGTTGGGGTCGCTTTTCAGATACTCGGACAAGGCGTCCATCTGTTCGTGCAGGCCGGTCAATTCTTCGGCGCGCGCGGTGGATTGCTGCGCGTACTTCCGGGCGCGCTCGAATGTGGGCGAGATCCACATGATCCCCGCCAGATAAGCGATGGAAACCAGGGTAACGGCCAGCACCATGAGGCGTTCCCGCTTGCTCATGGCAAGGAAACGCGCCGAATATTGCTGCCAGAGGCTTTGGGCGGCGGGGGGGAGAATCTTGTTCACGGCCATTTCATGGCTCCCGCGACTTCCGTCGGGGTCTCGTCGCCGCGCAAGACGAATTCCAGCCAGCCGCTGCGCTCCAGCGACGTGCGTTCGTCCGGTTTGCCGTCATCTCCGCGCGTCTTGGGGGGAATGGCGGTAACTTCGAGCGCGGCAAAGCGCCGCCCGCGCAGGTCGGCTTCGTGGTTGAGGCGCTCGACGAAATTGGGCAGCAAATTTTCGGAGACGAGCCGCCCGCGCAGCAGGATGGCATTGCCGCCGGTCTGTATGTCGAAGCCGGTCAGCCACAGCCCTTCCGGCGTCTGGCGGGCCAGCGCGGCCATGATGTTGGAGAAGCCATCCGCCTGGCCCATCCTGCCGCCCTGTAGCATGCTCAATGCCTGCCGCCGGTGTTCCAGCCAAGTTCTGCGCTGGGCGATCTGCTGTTCGAGTTGGGAATCCACCTTGCGGCTCGCTTGCTGGGCGGCGAGGTCTTTCAATTGGCCCTGGGCGTCCTGCCACGCGGTTTCCCGCGCGTCCAGGGCGGCCAAGCCCCGCCGTTCGCTGTACATGCCCCAGCCGCCGACGCACGCCACGACCGCGACGAGCGCCACGGCGGATGAAATCAGCATCCCCAGCGACAGCCATTCCCGCCGGGGGCGCAGGGCGGGGTTGAAAAGATTGATTTGCTGGCTCATATCGTTGTCCGCCGCTTATTGGCCGGTTTCGTGGCGCAGGGCCGCGCCGATTGCCAGGAGATAACGGGATTGCCTGACGGGCTGTTGCAGGCTGGGACAATCCCGCAGATCCAGTTTGCCCTTCAGGTTCAGTAAATCCACGGGCACATAGAGATTGTCTTTCAAGTATTTCGGCAAGTTGGAGAGTTCCGTCCTGTGAGCAATCGACAAACGGCCTATGTGAATAAAGCTATATTGACGGTCGAGTGCGTCAAAAGTCCGCTGCAATTCGAGATTGATCCGCTCAAAGAATTGTTTCTTCTGTTCCTCGTCGCCGGTACTCAGTTGCTTCAGGGAAATATTGATGCTGCGAAAGTCGTACATCTCCCCCTGGAAAGTGACGACGAGAAGTCCCTTATCGTTCTCGAAGTGCAGGCATGCCTGTCCCTGGTTTGGCATTTCCAGCAATGCGGAAATATTGCGCAATGCCATTCCCTGTGTATCAATAACAGTAAGGTTGAGTCCCACTGAATCGAAGGATTTCATCACGGCGCGAAGAGTGTCGTTCTTGGCGACGACGACATACACCCTATGTGGCCGTCCGGGCATGGCCGCTTCGACGGGGATGTCGAGAACATCGAAGCTGGCCTCCGCCACGGGGTAGTCCAAGCTGTCTTGCAGGCTCCATTGCAAGGCGGTTTTCCACTCCTGGCGCGGCACCTGGGGCGCTTCCACTTGCAATATCTGGTATTCCCCAACGCCTATCAGGGTGGTGACAGGGGTTTTCCTCCAGCGGGAGAGCTTACTGCTGCCGGCGCTGAAATCGGCCATGGTCAGTTTGTATGCCGCCGTGACGCGCGGCAAGTCCATGCCGTTCGAGCGGTGCGCCACGTGGACGAGCAGACAGTTGCCGCCGCTCGGCGCCACGGCGAGCAGGCCGGATTTTCCGCTGGAAGGCTTGGTAAAAGGAATACGCAAAATGCTCACCCGGTATTCGTGGAAAGCGTGGCTTCAGGAATGCGGCAAACGCCTGCCCGCACGGCAAGAATTTCGCAACTAATTTGTGTTTTCGGGACGAATAATTCATGGAACGCCCGATTGGCCGTCATTGCGAGAAGCGAAGCTTCGTGACAACCCATACGGCCCGCGGATCGCCTTGCTTCGCCCGCAATGTCGAAAGATTCAATCGACGTTCTCTTATTCGTATCCATACTGTCATTCTCCCTTTTCGAGAATAATCCATTTGCCCTCATTCATCCGTTACTATCGTCACACGCTGGCGTTCGACATAGGCGGGCGACGTTGCCATTGCGTTATCCGGACAGCTTGTGGGGGAATTACAAGCCGTTGCCGTAATCGTGAAGATACTTACCGCCATGGACGCGCCCAAGCTATCCTTGCCTTCATTGAACGATTTCATCGCGCAGTCGACCGCTACCCGAAAACCCGTCTCCGTGCGCAAATCCAGCGTTTTGCCGGTCTCGCACGTTTTATTCTGCAATGCCCGGTATTGCCCCCACTCGGCGCCCGCCCGGAGCGCCGCGTCCGCGCGGGCCATGAGAACATCCTGCGCAATGCCTATTTGCTGCGTCGTGCCAAAGCGCACCAGCGCCCCGGCCAGCGCGGCAAGCACAACCAATACGACGATGGCCATCACCGCGCCCAAGCCGCGTTGCGCATGGGGCGTTTGAATGCGGGAATCCATTATTTCCAGATTCATGGCAGATTGACGATGTGAGCGCCATAGGCGAGGCGGACTTTCTCGTTGGCTTCGGCCAATTCCAGCTCCATCCAGACAAAGCCGCTTTGCTGGGTCGCGCCCGCGCTGGGGTTGTAGAGAAAACGGCAAGCGCTGACATGCCGCGCCACCAGATCGCCGCCCGCGGGGCAGGCGCTCAACACAGCATCGCCGCCGCCAAAATCGCCCGCGACGCGCCGGAGCGTGCCCATACCCGTGCCCGTGGCGCCAAGCCCCGCGCCGTCGCAGACGTAGGTGACGACGGGGTTCACCTTGGGCGTCACCACGAAGCGCCCGTCCGTATAAGAGAACGGCGCGTCCGTGCCGTTCATGGCGGCCATGGCGAGGCGGGCCGTGCCCAGCGCCGCGTCGACGGCGCCGTTCGCGGTAATGGCGGCGCGGTTGTGCCCGGCATAAACATCGCTGCCCGTCTGGTTGCCGATGACCACCCAGTCGCCGACCGCCGCTTGCAGGGGGGAGAGCACATCGAAGCCGTGCGGCGGCGTCTGGGCGAGATCGAGCGCCTGGCTGTCGACGCGCGTCATATCCTCGTACTTGCGATAGCGCCCGCCGCCCACGGTGCGCACCAGCCGGAAGCAAGTATTGCCGTAAGTCTGCACGGAATTGGGCACGGCGGCGCGCACTTCGCGGCCCATGCGGCGCAGGGCGCTATCCGCCATGTCGCTCATGTCCGCCCGACGGCGGGCGTCGAAATAAGATTCGAGCGCCGGACGGAAAAACGCCATGGCGCTGACCCCCAGGATGCCGATGATCGTGATGACCACGATCAGCTCCATCAGGGAGAAGCCCCGCGCGGTTTTCGGCATCCTGGCCGCCATCCTCATCATCGTCTCGCCTCACTCATCGTCATTTCGCCCCTCATTTGGCCCAGTTCGCGCGCCATGTAACCAGTTGCAAGGACTCGCGCCCATTCGTTACCTGGACCGCCAAACGGCGGACATCATCCGCCGGGACGCCGTTCCAATCGCTCGCGGGTTTAGCGACCGTCACCTTGATCTTGTAATTGGCGAGCAAGGGAATGACCGCGTTGCCGTCGATGGGCCGGATGCCCGTACATTCATAACCGTCGTAATAATCCAGGCTATCGAAGTCGGCGCGGTCGGGGCATCCGCTGACGCCGCCGGCATGTCCCGACTGCGAAACCCAGGATTCCAGACTGAGTTCCTCCATCATCTCTTCGGCAACCGCGAGCATTTGTTTATGGATAAGCGGGTCGGCGCTGCCTTTTACTACCGTCTGGAAGGCAGTAAGCACGCCTGCCAGCCCGACGGCGATGACCACGATGGCCATGATCAGCTCGGGCAGGGTGAAGCCGCGCGGGTTTTCATTGCACATAGCCTGTCGCTCCGGCAATCTGGATTGGGTTGGCATCCGTCACGCCCAGGGCGGTATTCCAATAAGCCGTGCCCGCCGCGTCCGTGGTGATGTCGCCGTTCGGCTGGAAATAAAGCGTCGCGGCCGGGGAAACGCTCGCGTCCCTGGCCAGGATTTCCGCCTTGCCGTCCGGCCCCGGCAACGCCGCCGAACAGGCCGTCGCGCCATACGCCGCCGCAATGGAAAGGCTCGCGCGCCGCGCTTCGACATTGGCGCACACTATGCGGCGATGGCTGACCGCCGTCTTTTGGGCATAGCGCAAAGTCGCCGCGAGGGAATCCCGGAATACCACCTTGTCGAACGTGGAAGATCCCGTCATCTTCGGCACGGCGATCGCCGCCAGGATGCCCGCGAGAATGATGACGGTCACCAATTCAATCAACGTAACGCCGGAACAAGCGCGCGGCCGCGGGAAAACACCCGCTATTCGATATCCGATACCCCGTTGCATATCAATACACCTCCCGGTTATGCACGGCCCGGTTGCTCTCGCCGGAATAGATGCCGAGCGAGGCGCGCGCGGCGGGGTCGACGACGCCGGATCGCGCCTGGGTGCAGACGCCATTCCAAGCGCGCAGCCAGGGGATGTTGGACGCTGCCCCCTCTTTATAGCCCGTTGCGTGATCGCAGGCGTTATCTTCTGCGCCCGCGCCGAGATTAATGCTCACACCAACGCTTCCCGTCTCGCCGCCCGGCTCCAGGACGATCTTGCCCCGGCCGCCCAAAAGCTCGAACCGCTCGACCCGCGGCGGCGACGTCATCGGCGCGCCGCCCGGCACGGCATGCAAGGAGACGGAAAGCGCCGCGCGTTTGGCGGGGTCGGCCAGGGGCGTATTCGGCCCGATCCGGGTCGTGTCCGTCGTACTCAGCGTCCAGGCGCAATGGATGCCGTCGCAATGCCAGAACTGGACCTGCACGGGAATTTCCAGCGCCGCCTTTTCCGTGCCGAAGCGGTTGGCGAGCTTGATGCGGCCGCGCGCGACCGCGATACCCGCTTCCGGGGAATTGCCCGGCGCGGCGGAGAGCCAGGAAGTCACGCCGTCGCGGCCGCTTTCCGTCGCGCGAATGTAGATATTGGCCTGCCCGACGGGCCGGGACAACCGGCTGTGCCAGTACCGGAAAAAAGCCGTAAACAAACCGCCGCCGCCGTCCGGCCCAATGAAGCCGCCTTCCGGAATAGCCGCCCCGCTCAAGCCCTGGCCGGGCAGAGGGTCCAGATACCCGCCATTCGTGGCGGCGTCGGGAGGATTTTCATCCTCGCCGGCGCGCGATCCGCGGGCGGCCCAGGCGCTCAGCGCAATCCGGGGCGCGAATGCGTCACGGTAGTTCTCCAGCCTTGCGCCGCAGGTATTGTCGTTATACGCACAGGCTTTGACCGTCAGCGCGAAAGGCTGCCCGGCATAGAAAAAACCGCCGGACGGGCAGATCAGGCCGGGCGGACAGTCCATGCGCCCGGCGGGGCCGATATCGGTCTGGAAATGGCCGGGGTAGAAGCGGCCAATATTGACCGGCTTCGCCGCCGGAATATCGCCCGCGCCAAGATAATCGTCGCTCAAAGTGAACTTGCCCGTGTTTTTATCGCCCAGGCGGGGCCGTACCGCGATGATGCCGACCTCCGGCCAGCGCTGCGCGGCGGTGGAAGCACGGCCCGTCGTGAAATGCTCGAAGCCCGGCACGGCGAGATCGGGATCATCGCCATTCGCGGGCAGCAGCACGGTTTTTTCCAGGAATACCGCCTTCGCCGTTTTCTCGTTGCCGAAATTGGGCGTGGAGTTTCCATCGACGGACCGCGACGCGACCGTCATCGCAAACGCCTGCCCGGCCTTGCAAAAGCGCCCGCCATTTGCCGCCGCCGGGGCCGGGTTGACCGTACCGTCCGCGCAGGAGACGTTTTCCAACGCCAGCGCGGCGGGCTTTTGCACGAATTCGCCGCTGCTGCTCTTCTTATCCTTTTCGCCCGCGACGCGCACGAACAATTCCAGCCTGCCCACATCCTCATAAAAAAAGCCGAATGCGCCCGCGCTCGTCTCGCCCGCCGGAATCGTCACGGCGAGCGGCGCGGCGGCATTCCAATTCAGCGTGGTCTCGCCCTCTCTTGCGCAGATATTCAGGCGCTTGGGCACGGCATCGCCAAAAGCGGCATAAACCGCGTCCTGCGCGGGCGGCCCCGGCGGATCGACGCAGCGCAAGGCGAACTCAAGCGTTGCGCCCAGCCCGGAAGGGGCCGCCTGGGCGAGCTTCCCGTCCCGGTCCATTTGGGTGATGTGGATGCCTTGCTTCCATTCGCCCGCCAGCCCGTCGAACGGGTAATAGCTGCAAGCGTCCCGCGAACTCGCGGCCTCGACCTTCTGGCCGTCCTGGCACGGCCCCTTGGTGAAAGCGAAATTCGACGATTCGGGCTGCGTCCTGCTGGTCGCGGTGTTGTTCCACAGCGCGGACTCGCTCGCCGCGCTGGTACTGACGCTGGCCGTGTTCGTCACCACGTTCTTGGCCTTGTCCGACAACATGACGTGAAAGCGCAAATCCGGCGCATGGTTTCCCCTGAACAAGAGGTCAACCCGGCCGCAGGTGACGCGCTGCCCCTCGCTCTGGCAATCCCAGCCGGTACCGCTGTAGGAAAGAAAGCGCAGTTCCGGCGGCAGGACGTCCACGACCTCGATATACCCCAGAACATGCGCGGGGCCGATGTTTTCGACCTTCAGCAAATACGTGGCCGGCTCGCCCGCCCGGAAGGGGCCTTCCTGCGTTTTCGTCAGCGCCAGGTCGGCGGAAGGTAGCTGCCCATTCGCGCCGATACACACATCATCGACCAGCCAGTAATCATAGTAGTCGGAAGCGTTGTTCTGGAAAGCGCCCGCGGAAATCTGCCGGAACCGCAGGCGGAAATTCATGTGCTGGGAATGGGGCAGCGTCGAGAGCAAAGGGGAGGTGAAACGCCAGTTCTCGCCGCATGCGCTAGCGCCGGAGACCCCGTCGATATCTTGCAGCGTGTGCCATGTATTGTCCTTTCCCCAATACTCGGACACGAACCGATTACCCGGCTCCGCCATGGTCTGATCGCAGGAAGTGATGACGGGCGCGCCATTGATCCTGGACGGCGCGTTTTTCATACCGCGTTGCACGACGTAGCTAATCGCGCCGGCAACGCCGCTCGTGTCGATGCTCGGCGAGCTTGCCACAATATAACTCCAGCGCAAGAACAAGGAATGCTTGGCCGAGCCGTGCTGGGGATAAACATCGCCGGTAATGCCGCCGTCGCCGATCCGTTCGCCGCTTCCCGCGCCGCTTGCGAAATCCTCGCTGCTGAACGACCAGAATTTCCGGCTGACCTCGGGAATCTCGAACGTGTCGCAATAAGCCGATTTATAACGTCCCTTGGCGGCATGGCTCACCACCACATCGTCGATGAACCAGTAGTCGTAGCCATTGACCTGGTTGGCATCGCTCCTATCGGCGACGCCCCTGCCGTCCTGCTGCGTGAAACGCACCCGGAAGCCGCTCCAGCGCGCATCGTCCGGCAGCAAGATCGTGGGCCGCACCGTTTCGCCCGGCTGACCGTTAGTGGCCGCGCTGCGGTAATAGGCCAGGGTTATCCACTTCCCGTACCTGTTCAAGTATTCGACAAGCAAATGGCTGTTCCGGCCGCGCGGCGCGCTGGCAAAGCTGTCGTCGCCGCGCCGCAGCCAATAGCTCAACGTCACCGCATCGCGGCTGATGACGGAATTGAAGCGGAAAAGGTTGACCGGCGGGCTGGTCACGCTGTGCTTCTGCCAGCGGTTGAACATCGTGCGCCCGGTATGGGCGCGCTCGCGGCTGCCGTCATCGGCGTGCCAAGGCTTGATATCGCCGTCGATTCCCGCGCAGCCGCCAGCGTCCGGCTGCGCACGGCGGGCGGGCTGGTGGGAGCCGCAAAGGCCTTCCGTACTCGCCGTCCAACCGTTGCCGACCAAGTCCGCCTTGTTGGCGCCCTGGACGGCGCGTTCAAAGTCATCGCACCAGACAATAGCGCCGTCAGAGACGGGCCGGCCGCAAACGGTGCTGGCCAAGGCATAGGTTTCACCGCTGAAATTGCCATTGCCAAGGCCGCTGCCGCCGACGGGGCCGCCGCCCGCCACGGCGAGAACCGTATCGTCATCGGCGAAATCCAGGCGCAGCTCGGCGGCCCTGTCCAGCGCGATGCTGCCCACGGGAACCTTCACCGTCACCACGTAGACGGCGTCCGCGCCGGTCACGGAAGCGATGCCCAGGTTCGCGTCGATATTCCTGGCGAACAGGCGGAAGCTGTTCGCGCCCACGCCCGAGACCGGCGCGGAGAACGTCACCTCCCAGGCGGCGGTGATGTCTTTCGCGCCCAGCATGAGCGGCGGCCACATCGGCTGCGGCGCGGACGGCGTTATCTTGATGGACTGCACGGCCGGGGCCGCCGCGCGGGCCGCCGGGGCAAAAAACATGAGCAGCCCAAAACCGGATACGGCGACGGCAAAACGGCGGAAACGAATTTCGTCCGCGAACATCGCATACCTCTCGTATTTATTGTCATGTATCAAACGCGCGGGGGGCCGCCAGACAAAAAAACCGGATAAGCCGCGCAAGAAAATCGGCGAATCAACGCATTAAAAAACGCCGCCGCGCCCCCGTCATTGCGAGGCCCCAAAGGCGGCGGCAATTCATGTAACCCATGAATTGCCGCGCTTCGCCCGCGATCCTCCGCGATCCCCTCAAGGCGGAAAAGCCCAGGCCCGGCGCCCCGGCGGTGTCAAGCGCCGGGGCGCCGGGCGTTTTAGCGGAAAAGCTCAAGGCATCATGGATGCGAAGACGGCTTTTTTATTTTGGCTCCGCGCGCATGGCGGTGAAATCGGCGGCGCTGCCCGAACCGCTCATCAATGTGCAGGTAAAAGGATCGCCGTTCTGGCTTGCGGTAACCGCCCCCGTGGCGGAAGACGCGGACAGCGTATACCCCTTGTCGGTCGGTTTGGGATCGACCAAGTCGGCAAGGTCGGCACAAGCGACGACCTTCTTGCACTTCGTATTCGCGGTCTTATAACCGCCCACGGTACATGCCCCAAAATTCATCATCGCGGCGGACGCCAGGGCGCCCGCGCTCGATTCCGTCGCCGCCCTGTCGGCGTCCTTGCTCAGGTCGGTGAATTTAGGCACGGCCATGGCGGCCAGGATACCCAGGATCACGATGACCACCACCAGCTCTATGAGGGTGAACCCCGTTTGTTGCTTCATTTCTTGCCCCTTGAGGTCAAATTATTGTTGATATCGACGGCCCGCGCCGGCCATGCCGGCCGCGGGTCGACGCGCAGGCTGGGCATTGGCCGTTTCCGGGCCGGGGCGGTCGGCATATTATTGGTATGACTACGCCTTCACGCGCCGCAAATCCTGCTGCATGAATAATATTGGATTCAATGGGCGTGTCACGCCCCCATCGAAACAAGCCGCGTAAAACCGCACGCTCTATTGATGGAAAGGCGTGATTTATTTTTGACTTCAGGGCGGGCTTTAGGCCGGCGGCCCATCAATGTTCATGCGTTTATGGGCCGCCGGAGAGTGGAATAAGCCGTCATTACGAAGGGGAATAGGGGCGAAAAACTTTTCGCCCCTGGTGATTGATCAGCTCCTTGCTTTGTGTATGTCGGGCACCGGTTATCCATTATTTTGGATCCGCAAACAGGGCGGTAAAGGTAGCCGTATTTCCCATAGCGCTCGTCAATGTGCAGTCGAAAGACTCGCCGTTATTTATAGTTTGTACAGTATCGTCAAGAGTATATCCCTTGGTAGTAGGATTAGGCGTAACCAAGGCGGCAACATCCGCGCAAGCCTTCACTTTCTTGCATTTTGTATTGCTTGTAGCATAACCACTTACCGCACATCCTCCGAAATTCATCATCGCCGCGGAAGCCAGCGCCCCCGCGTTTGATTCCGTCGCCGCCTTGTCGGCGTCCTTGCTCAGGTCAGTGAAATTGGGCACGGCCACGGCGGCCAGAATACCCAGGATTACGATGACCACCACCAGCTCTATGAGGGTGAAACCTGTTTGTCGTTTCATTTTGTGACTCCTGATATACAAAAGCACGGTTGATGCCGCCGGTGTTTACCGGCCGCAGGTTTCACATCATCCGTTTGTTTTTGTGCACCGCACATCCTGCTGTGTTAATAGTATTACAGCTGGTACGGCGTCAAAGCCTGCTTTAAAGTTGTTGCGCAAAACCGCACGATATATTGACGAGGGGGTGTGATTTATTCTTGCGGTTCAATCCGGGCCGCAAACCGCGTGATGGCGACGTCCTCGCGCCTTTGCCGCCCCGCGTCGCTCCCGGGGCCGGGCCGTGCCCGGCGCGGCGGAATTGGTTTTCCGCCTCCCCGGGCGCGTCCGGCGCATCCGCCAGCACGCGCCGCGCTTGCCCGAAGAGGCCCGGAACATCCTCGAACAAGCTTCGAGGGTATTCGAGGAAGCCCGGCGCTTATCCGGGCAAGCGCCGAGCATCGGCTTCTCGATGCTCCGGGCGTCTTCGGGCAAGCGCCGAGGGTATTCGAGGCGGCTCGGCGCTTATTCGGGCAAGCGCGGAGCATCGACTTCTCGAAGCTCCGGGCGTCTTCGGGCAAGCGCCGAGGGTATTCGAGGAAGCCCGGCGCTTGTCCGGGCAAGCGCGGAGGGTATTCGAGGACGTTCGGCGCTTGTCCGGACAGGCCCGCGCGCCGGGGGGGCGCTCCTCAGTCCCCTGATGGCGGCTTCATTCCCAAGACATCCTCCCGCGACAGGCCCGTGGCGAGCATGATTTCTTCCACCGGCCTGCCCAGTTTCAGGAAATTCCGGGCAATCTCCAGCCGCGCCTCGTCGCGGCCTTTCGCCTGGCCTTCCGCGCGGCCCTCGTCGAGTCCCTTTGCCCGTCCCTCGTCGAGTCCCTTCGCCAGACCCTCCGCCAGACCCTTCGCCATCGCTTCATTGCGCCACATCAGGTCATCCCGGCGCGCTTTTTCACGGGCTTCGTAAAGGATGCGGGCTTCTTCGTCCGCCGACAGGCGCGTCAGCTTCCTGACGGCGGGTTGCAGTGTTGGGTGTTCCTTGACCAGCATGTTCAGTTCCTCCTCGTTCCGGGCCTTCAGGAATTCGAGCCAGGCCCATAGTTCCGTGTGTTCGTCGTTTTCCGCAACCTTCGGCAGTTCCAGCGTGTGCAGGCAGAGTACGTCGGAGAAGACCGAACGGCTGTCCAGGTCGCTGTGGGGAGGCGCTCATTTTGTCACCTGCCGCTAGACGCGCGAAACGGTGGGAGGCCGCGCGGGGCGCGGGATTCAGGGGAGCGGGCGGCGCGAGGCGTTTTGCGCGTTTTGCGCGTGGGGCGCGCCGGTTTGCGCGATTTTTGTCACCGAACAAGCACGAACCGCGCGCGGAACCACTTCGCTACAAGCCTTGTACCGCGCGGCCAGTAACGGAAAGTCAATGCTCTTAGCGTAAAATCGCCTGTGTGATTCCGGCCGAAGAATCGCACATTTTTGCACCCACATTATTTCAGGCGTCCGATTCTCGTAAGTGATTGTAAAACATAGATATTTTAGGACGGAATGGCGATTGATGCAATTTGAGTATCGCACACTCCACGCCTATGGCGATGTCCGCTTTTTGTTTTTCCTTCCCGCGACGTAACGGTAGGTCTGTTCAAGTTGGTCGTTGTCCAATTCAGAGATGCTGGACGCCTTGAAATTCCGGGCGATGTAGCGATCAACCGACGCGGGGTCATCCTTGCTGTTGATCTTGATGTAAGCGTATTTACGTTTGCGCCACGCGTCGCCATCCTTGACGGGGGCGCTCGCCATCGAGTCCAAGCGCCCCATCCATGTATGCAGGTACTTTTGTGCCTTGGGAAAATCATCTTTCAGGATGAGCCTGTACTGCGTCACTTTGCAATGAGCGTTCAGGGCACGCCACACTGACTGATGGGTGCGCGGCGCTTTTTTCAGGCGCTTTTCTGTCTCTACGACCTTATCCACCAGCGCGCGCAGGGTCACCGCCTGTTCCTCATCAATATGTATGTCGCCCGGCTTGACCTCGGCGACAGTGCGCGTGATATGGCGCTGCGTGACGATTTGCTGGATGTTCGCGCCGTGCTGGACGACTCCAATAGCATTACCCCGATTGTTCTCTCCAACAGACACTGCGGCAGGTGTGGCTGCGAATTCGGTGGCGTGCACATTCGTTGAACGGATTCCCGTCAGTACATATTGCACGTCCACTCCCAAAGATGCCGCTTGCGCCAGAAATTCGGCGGGGAATCCACGCTCGCCGACTTCGTAGCGGCGCAACCCTTCCCGGCTGACCCCCAGCTTACTGGCGAAATCAGCCTGCGTGTAGCCCGTCCGCGCCCGTTCTTCCACTAGCCGGATTGCCAAATCTGCACGATCAGAAGTCATTTTTGCACCAAACGTTGACAGCCACCGTTTGGTGGCATAGTATTGTCCTGTGAGCTAAGAAGCTCGCGCGGACTTATGGTTAATTTGTTAAGGATAACAAAAATGCACAAAGAGGAAATCAAGGCGGCAATGCGCATGAAGGGCGTGACGCCGACCATGCTGGCAGACCGTATCGGCGTGTCCTCCTCTGCCATGTGCCAAACGATCGACGGGGCGATCAAGTCACCCCGTATTCAGGCTGCAATCTCTGAGGTTCTGGGGTTGCCGCCAGAAAAAATCTGGCCCCATATGGTCAGGTTGAGAAGATCGAAAGCTGAAATATCAGCAGACAGAGGAGGGCGCAATGCCGTCTCTGAACGCTGACGCCTGCTGGTTTTCAGCCCAACAGCTTGTCGGACTGCCTGGGATGCCGAAAAGCTGCTGGGGCGTGTTGCGCACTGCACAGCAGCATGCATGGGCGTCACGGAAGAAACAGCAAGGCAAGGGCCACGAATACCCCCTCTCATGCCTCCCAGCCGAAACACAAGCGCACCTGCGGCAGCTTGCCCTGGAGGAAGCCATCACCACCGCCGGCGCGACCCTCCCGGCCCCTCCGGCGATCCTCACCGACCGCCAAATCACTGAACGCGAGGCCCGCGCGAGCGTCCTCGCCGCCCTGCGCGCCCTCATCGAGGAAACAGGCTGCACCCAAGAAACAGCCATCGCCACCCTCCTCACCACCGCCCGCGCCGACACCGCCGCGCCGGGCATCCTTACCGCCCTCAAAAACGCCCGCGACAGCCGTGGCCGCCGCGCCCTGGCCGACGACGGCCTACCAACGTCGCGCGCCATCAAACGCTGGATCACCGCCGCCGACCTCGCCCCGGCAGTGCGCCAAAAAGACATGACGGTTCCGCCTTGGGCGACAGCCTTCCTCGCCCACTGGCAGCAGCCGCAAAAGCCCGCCGTCGCCTATGCCTATGAACAGGCCCGCGCCGACTGGCAGGACGCGGGCATCGCCGCCCCATCGATACACGCCGTGCGCCGCTTCATCGCCAAGCTCGGTGCCGTCTCCCGCGAAGTCGGCCGCATGGGGCCGCGCGAACTCAAGAACATCCGCCCGTTCGTCAGGCGCGACTTCTCCGACCTGCTGCCCAATGACATCTGGACAGCAGACGGCCACTGCTTCGATGCCGAGGTTCAGCATCCCATCCACGGCCGCCCCTTCCGGCCAGAAATCACCAGCATCGTTGACGTAGCCACCCGCCGCTGCGTCGGATGGTCGGTCGCCTTGGCCGAGTCCTCGCACGCCGTGGTCGATGCACTGCATACCGCAGTACGTCGAGTCGGGATGTGCGCCATCTTCTATGTAGACAACGGCTCCGGCTACCGCAACGTCACCGTATCCGACGAAGAATTAGGCCTCATGGGGCGGCTATCCGCCTTCATGACCCACAGCATCCCCTACAACAGCCAGGCGCGTGGCGTTATCGAGCGGTTCCACAAGACAGTGTGGGTAACGGGCGCGAAAACATTTCAAAGCTATATCGGCGCGGGAATGGATCGGGAAGCGAAGCTTGAAAGCTTCAAGATCACCCGCGCCGCCATCAAGCACGGCGGCGCGATGCCCCTGCCATCCTTCGACCTGTTCTTGAAGTGGTGCGAAGAGCAGATCGCCCACTACAACGCCCGTCCGCATCGCAGTCTCGGCAATAAAAGCCCGGATCAAGCTTGGGCCGAGTTTGAAACGAAAGGCTGGCAACCCGAGTGCATGGACGACGACGGCCTGGCCGCCCTGTTCCGCCCGCGCCTGGCGCGCAAGATCGCGCGCGGCGAAGTCGAACTCTTCGGCAACCGCTACTTCTCGAAAGACCTCGAAGAATTCCACGGCCTCAAAGCCCACGTCGCCTACGACATCCACGACGCCAGCCGCGTCTGGATTCATACCCCGGAAGGTCGCCTCATCTGCGAAGCCGAGTGCAACGGCAACCGCCGCGCCTACATGCCCAAGCCCGTTGTCGACCAAGCGCGCGAACGCCGCGCCGCCGGGCGCGCCAAGCGGCTCGAATCCAAAGCCGAGGAAATCCGGCTCGAAATGCAGGGCGTGTCGGCCCTGCCCGCGCCCGCCTTCAACCCCACCCTGATGGTCGGCGCGCAAACCATCGACCTCGCCGCCCTGCCGATTCGGGCACCCGCCGAAGCGACCCCCGCCGCACCGGCCAGACCCCCGCGCCGCGAGCGTCCTGCCGCCGAGAACTACGCCGAGTGGCTCGAACTGCAAGCCCGCCAGGCGCGCGGCGAAACCCTCGCCGACATCGATGCCAACTTCATCCTGACATGGCCCATGTGCTCACAAGCGCGTGGCTATTTCAGGCAGCACCCCGAAGCCTTCCGGGGAACCACCCACGCATGAGGTAACGAAAATGACCACCGCGAACATCCACAACCTCGACCTTGTCCGCACCGCCGTCGAACGCCTCACCGGCCGGGCCAGCGGCCTGCCCGGCCTCGCCGTCCTCTACGGCCCGGCGGGCTGGGGCAAGACCACCGCCGCCCTGGCCGTCGCCAACGAAGCCAACGCCTACTTCGTCCAGATGCGCAGCGCATGGACGCGCAAGACCTTCCTCGAAAAAGTTTTAACCGAAATGGGCCTCCGTCCCACCGGCAGCACCCCGGCGCTGCTCGATGCCGCCTGCGCCCAACTCGCCGCCAGCGCCCGCATGCTCATCATCGACGAATTCGACTACTGCGTCCGCTCCGACGCCATGGTCGAGCTAGTCCGCGACCTTCACGAAGGCGCGGGCAGCGCCCCCATCCTCCTGCTCGGCGAAGAACTCCTGCCGCAAAAGCTCAAGAAGTGGGAACGCTTCCATAGCCGCGTCCTCGCCTGGGTTCCGGCCCAGCCCGTCACCCTCGCGGACGCCCGCGCCCTGTGCCCCATCTACTGCCACGGCGTCACCGTCGAAGACGACCTGCTCGAACACCTCGTCAAGCTCGCCGCCGGCAGCGTGCGCCGCGTCGTCGTCAACCTCGCCGGCATCAGTGACGCCGCCGCCGCCGAAGGCTGGCGCACCGTCGACCGCGCCACATGGGGCGACGCCCCCCTCTACACCGGCGAAGCCCCGAGGAGAGCGTGATGCACAAAGCAGCCTGGCAGCTTATTGGCGGCATCAGTACGCGCCAAAAAACATGGAATGCCATCCGCGCCACATGCGGCAACGAATTCACCGTTACCGAACTCGAAACCGCCCTCGATCACAGCCCAAATGATCGGGTCGCCCGCAACAGCATCGCCGACTACATTGGCGCCCTTATCCGGGCGGGCATCGTCGAGAAGGGCCAACCCGGCAGCCGCTTCACCGCGCAGCACTACAAACTGGCGCGTGACGAAGGTCACGATGCCCCGCGACTGCGGCGGGACGGCGGGCGCGTCACCCAGGGTGATGTCAAGGACCGCATCTGGCGCACCCTGCGCTTCCACACCCATCAACCCTTGAGCGTGCGGGAAATCGCCGCCTTTGCCAGCGGCCCCGGCGTCACCATCAACGAAAAAACCGCACGCGCCTACCTGCGCGAACTCGCGCGGGCGGGCTACCTCCAGCTCGACGACGAATACCGCGTCACCCTGCGCCCCTACCCGCATGGCAGCCCCCCCGGCCCGCGCGCGCCCATCATCTGCCGCGCCCGCTGCGTCTTCGACCCCAACACCTGCACGGTTGTTTGGGCCGACACCGTCACCGAGGACGACGCCAATGAGAAATGAATTGGAACTGCTCCATGCCCTGAACAATGCCGTCAGTGAGCGTGGCATTAGCGACACCGCCCGGCGGCTCGGCTACAGCAACCACACCCTGCTCTCCCGCATCCTGGGCGGACACATCGGACCCAGCGCCAATTTCTGGAACCGCGTAGAACGCGCCTTCACTCGGCGGCACTGTCCCGTGATGAACGACATCCTGACCGCCGCCCAGTGTCACGAAAACCGCCAGCAACCCGCCCCCACCCACAACCCGAGCGCCATGCAGCAATGGAAAACCTGCCAACGCTGCCCCCATGCCATGGAGGAATAAATGAGAACCCTCAAAGAACTAATCGCCGAGCATGCATTCCCCGTCGTCTTCGCCTTTGCATTCTCGGTGCTCTGCATCGACTGGCTATACGCCAGTGAAATTGCCACGCTCAAGCGGAAAATTGTCGAAATGCAATACGCCGTCGTGGCGGCGCAGACCGTCTGCATTATCACCTCGAAACACAACCTTGGACAGGAGTAACCGCCATGGCCCGCAAAACCCGCCCCCTTCCCGCCCTCATCCCCAAGAACGACCAGGAAGCCAGCCAGCACATCGCCCGCATCGGCGAAATCGAGCGCGAACTCGCCCGCGTCGAAATCGCCATGAATGACGAATTATCGAAAATCAAAGAACGGTACGAAGCCGCCGCCGCCCCGCTGCGCCAGAGCGCCGAATCACTGACAGACAGCCTCATGCAATGGGCGAGCGAGCACCGCGAGCGCCTCACCGGCGGCGGAAAAATCAAAACCTGCGACCTGCCCGCCGGCCAATTCGGCTGGCGCACCAACCCGCCCTCTGTCCGCGTCACCGGCGAAGCCGCCGTGATTGACGCCCTGCACCGGCGCGGCCTAGAGCGCTTCATCCGCACAAAAGAACAAATCAACAAAGACGCCATCCTCAACGAACCCGCCGCCGTGCGCGGCGTCCCCGGCATCGCCATCTGCCAGAGCGAAAACTTCTTCGTCGAACCCTTCGAGGCCGAACTGACCGCCGCCAACTGAACCGTCGTAACCCAAGGAAACCGTGGGGATATAACGGAACCAGTGGGTACGGAAAAAGCAAAGGGCATCCTGCGGCGAGAATCGGCCGCTTAATTGCCGCCGGGAACCCACACCCATCAACTCACATAACAGGAGAAACAGCAATGACGCAAACATCCACCCGCCCCCGCCCGAAACGCAACCCGGATGCCTACGTCCGTCTGCTGCGCGCCATCCACGCCGCCTGCCGCAAAAATGGTATCGACGACGACACCCGCCACAGCCTGCTCGAAACCCTCACCGGCAAGACCTCGCTCACCCAATGCAGCTTCGTCGACATGCACAAAGTGCTCGATCACCTCAACCGCGCGAGCGGCCACCCCGGCAAGGCCGCCTACGCCGGGCGTCGGCGCGTCACCCCCATCGCCGAGCGCGCCCCGCTGCTCGCCAAGATCGACGCCCTGCTTGCCGAACTCCACCGCGTCACCGGCGAAGTTCACACCCTCAAATACGCCGATGCCATCGCCCGGAAAAATCGCTGGGGAGAATGCGTCGATTTCTGCGACATCGCGGCCTTGGCCGCGATCGTCGGCGCACTCTCGCGCACGCTGGCGAGCAAAAAAAAAGCGGGAAAATAAAATGTCCGCCGCAGGCACCGCCTTCGTCATCGTCGAAGACCTGCCGCCCGTCGCGCAGGAACTCATCGCGCTCATTGGCTGGGACGCCACCCTTGCCCTCATCAAACACATGGGCGGCGTCAACCTCCGCGTCCCGCTCGGCTTCAACAACAATCCTGCGGGCGCGCAGCGCGCCGCCCTGCTCGAAGACATCCTGGGGCACGAGGCCGCCGCCCGGCTCATTGCCGCCTGCGGCGGCACCGTCCTCCAAATCCCCACCCTGCGCCACGCCCTGGCACGCGCCCGCAACGCCGCCATTCGTGCCGACTACGACGCCGGGGCCACCCTCGAAGAACTCGCCATTAAATACCGGCTCACCTCGCGCGCCATCAGCGCCATCCTCAAAGGAAGTGACACCGAGGGCGCGCGCCTCGCCGTGCGCGGCCACGCGGGCGGGCGCAAGCCGCGCCCCGTGGCGGACGGGCAGATGGCACTTTTTCCATAAAAGGTCAATAGCATGTACACTCTAGAGGAAAAAATCCAGTATGGCGTTCCTCTGACCACAAAGGAATTGTGGAAAATCCTGGATGAACGGGATGACGCGCGGGTGGATGCCGCGTTATTACAGAAAGATGTTGCCCGTCTCCAGGAAGAACTGGAAGATATGTGGCTGGAACTGCGAGGAACGCAAGCAGAGGCGGGGACAATGACCAAGAGCCGGAGCATCCGCTCCTACGTCCCTCGCCGGAAATGGACGGACGCCGACATCGCCCTCTTGCGCGAACTCTACCCGGACATGACCGCCGCCGAATGCGCTGCGCGCTTCGGCAGATCGCCGCAATCTATCGGGATCAAGGCCACCCGTCTCGGAATCAAGAAAAGCGCCGGATTCCTGTCACGCATGGGCCACAAGTTCAGCGAGCGCTGCATGGAAACGCGCTTCGCGCCGGGCGGCGCCCCATGGAACAAAGGCAAGCGCGGCCTGAAACTCGGCAGCCCGGAGACCTGGTTCAAAACCGGGCAACGCAAGGGACGCGCGGCGGAAAAATGGTGCCCGATCGGCACCGAGAAAATCAACGCCGACGGTTACTGGGTGCGGAAAATCAACGACGACCAACCCGCGCACAAACGCTGGCGCGCCATCCATCTGATCACGTGGGAGGCCGCGAACGGCCCGCTGCCGCCCGGTCATCTCGTCGTCTTCCGGGACGGCGACAAGAACAACCACGACCTGGCCAACCTCGAATGCATCCCTCGCGGCGAAAACATGCGCCGCAACAGCATCTACAACTACGGCCCTGAAATCCTCCGCCTCGCGCAACTGCGCGGGGCGCTCACGCGGCAAATCAACAAACGGAGCAAGAAATCATGACGGACAATATAAGCGAACTACGTAAAGTGCTTTTCGAGACCCTGCACGGCCTGAAAAAAGGCGACATCGAAATCGACCGCGCCCGCGCCATAAACGAAACCGCGCAGGTACTCATCAACACCGCCAAGGTCGAAATCGACCACATCCGCGCCATCGGCGGCGGCAACTCCACGTTCCTCGGGCTGCCGGAAGACGCCGGCGAGAAAGAACAGCGCACAGCCCGCGGTGTACAGACCGTTTCCGAAGCGCCGGGCGTGCGCATCATCAAGCACAGGATGTCGTGACCAGGAGCGCTACTGCCATGACACAAAAAATCACTGTTCCAGCCAGCCTGCCCGTCATTGACATTGTCGACGGCAGGCCCGTCACCACCAGCAGCGATGTCGCAACGGTTTTTGGCAAGGATCACGCCAAGGTATTGCGGGACATCCGCAGCCTGCTGGATTCCCTGCCGGATGAACGTAAAGCCAATTTTGGATTGACGACAACCGTCATAAACATGCCCAACGGCGCGACTCGGCAAGACCCCGCCTACACCATCACCCGCGACGGCTTCACCCTGCTTGCCATGGGCTTTACCGGCAAGCGCGCGCTCGCCTTCAAACTCGCCTACATCGACGCCTTCAACGCCATGGAGGCCGAACTGTTGCAGAAGAAAATACCGCCCGCCCTGACGGTGCCGCCGCGCATGACGCTGGCCGAATACATCCGTCTGCGCCGCAAGCTGCTCGATGTCGACCACGCGATCAACCGCCTCTTCGATGCCCTGGCCGCCGCGCGCATTGAGTGCACCTCCGACGAGATCGAACGGGGTTTCATCCGGATATCGTCCGGCGGTGACAAATATCCCGCAAAAAGCGCTTGACATCTCTCCGGGCGCGCGCGCATCATCTTCCCGTCCCCGCGAACAACGGGGCACGGGCTTGGTCGCCCGGTGAGTGGGCGGACGCACCGCCACCCCGAAATCCGGCGGTATTTTTGCGTCTGCACGCACGGCTAATCTCTTATGGGTAGGCCGTGTGGGAGAGGCGCGAGCCTCTGCCGGTTCCTGCTCCCGGTCGACCAACCCGCACGGTCTCGCCCTCCTTCTTGGTCGGAGGGGGCGAGGTTCAAACCTCAGAGCAGGAGTATCGCCATGACTCACCTCATCCCCGCCGAATTCCTCGGCACACAGCTTTCCATCATCGACCACGACAGCGCGCGCTGGCTCACCGCCGAGCAGATCGGTGGCGCATTGGGCTTTGCCCAACCCAACGCCCGAACCGGCATCATCCGGCTGTACAACCGGCACGAAGACGAGTTCACCGGGTCGGATACATGCGTGGTCAAGTTGACCACGCATCAATCTGACGGCATAGAAAAACAACGCGAAGTCCGCATCTTCAGCGCCACGGGCTGCATCCTGCTTTCCTTTTTCGCGGGCACGAAGCGGGCCATCGCCTTCCGCGCCTGGGCGAAGGAGCATCTCGCCAGTCATCTGCTCTGCGCCGAGGAAGTCCCCGCGCTGGTCAGGAAGCTCGAACACGACCGCGACGCCGCGATCGACAGCCAGCAGGCAATGGTCAAAGAGGCCGCCTCGCTCAAGGACGAACTCCTGCGCATTTACCGGCGGCTCGACACGGCCCAGCGCGGGCAGATACGGGCGCTGACCGGGCAGGCGCGGCTCATGACCGAGCTTGGGAACATCAAGGACGCCAAAATCGCCGACGTCAAATACGTACCGCCGGAAGAAATCCGCCAGGCCGTCATCCAGATGGCGGACGAAGGCTTCAGCCATGCCGACATCGCCGCCCGCACCGGACGCACCAGAAACCATATCCGGCAAATTCTTTTCAAGCACCGCCACGCCGCGCAAGGCGAATTGCCCCTGCCTGCCGGAGGTGTGCAAGGCGAACTACCCATGCCTGCGGGAGGTGCGTAATGAACCCCGTCATCAACCTCTCCGGCCTGGCCGCCGACCTCGCGCCGCCGCACCTGCTCAGCACCTTGCGCTACGCGATTGATGCCGCGCAATGCCTGGTCGATCAACCGCCTTGGTCGGACAAGATGCGCAACCACGAGAACATCCTCGCCGTCCTGCAACTGGCGCGGATCGCCGCCGCCATCGGCGCGGAGGCGAACGACGGCAACTGACCGGATCGCATGACACCAAAAACAAACCCCGCGAGAGCGGGGTTTGTTTTTGCAGATCACCAATCTAACCCGGTAACATTAAACTCGAATACCGGACTTCCCTCTTGATAGATGAGCGGTCGAATGCGCACCTTCTTCGCCCTTTTCGCATCGACAATAAAATGATGAGGTTTTTCGATGAACAACGTTGTCGTGCTTTGCCATGAAAACTTTGCTTTTCTTGCCGCAGTATTTTTCTGGGCAATGCCTTTTTTCGTGATGCTATGTATATGTAATTTCGGCAGGGAATCTGGTGCATGGGGCTGCCATTGCGCAGCTTCCGGACAAAAATCCATGTCATGGCTTTCCCCGTAGATGTCCTCGCCGCGAAACCAGAAATAATGCCCGAGCAGCTTATCTGCATCTTCATCCTTATGATAAGCAGAAACCATCCATCCATCGAACAAGCTTGGATTTTCCTTTGTGCCGCAAGATGCACGCATGGGAGGGAAAACATTCGTCACGGCATGCATACGGGGTGCGAAACGGCGTATGGTTTCTTGATACCGTGCTGGTTGCGCGCCCGAATTTGAGTCATCGGGCGGTTGCGCTGCAAGGCACTCACCCAACAGCATCGCAACCATTATGGCAGCGGCTAATCCTTTGGTCATCGTGCATTCTCCTCTGGTGAACTTCCCGCCTAACTGAACCCCTTCATATCCCCGCGCCCTTGCGCGAACCGCGATCATTTTACCCATAACCCCGGAGGAAAAATGACCGCCCTCAAACCCTCGCGCCTGCCGATCGGCGCGCTGGCCCTCGTCGCCACGGGGCTGGTTGCCGTCGCCACCTACGAAGGCTACGAGCCGAAAGCCCGCCCGCCCGTGCCGGGCGATGTGCCCACCGTCGGCTTCGGCTCCACCACGCACGCCGACGGCACGCCCGTGCGCGCGGGCGAAACCATCACCCCGCCCGCGGCCCTCGCCCTCATGGTGCGCGATGTCACGGCCAAGGAAGGCGCGCTCAAAATCTGCCTCGCGGGCGTCTGGCTCCACCAACACGAATACAACGCCATCGTGAGCGTGGCCTACAGCGTTGGCTCGGCGGCGGTTTGCCACTCCAGCATTCCCGCCAAACTGCGGGCGGGTGAATTCGAGGCCGCCTGCCGCACCATCCTGGATTTCAAAAAGGTGCAGGGCCGCGACTGCTGCCTGCCCAAAAACAAAACCTTCTGCGGCGGCATCTGCACCCGGCGGCAAGCCGAATACCGGCAATGCCTGGGGAGCGAACCAACATGATTTCCACCCCCCGCCTGACCGCCATCATCGCCGCCATCGCCTTTGCCCTTGGGCTGTGGGCGGGCATTGCCCTCCAGTGCGCCAGCCGCGAGCGCCTGGCGAGCGAATGGGCCGAGGAGCGCGAGCGCCTCGCCCGCGAACACACCCAGGCCCTGGCCGATGTCCTCTCCCGCGAGCGCAGGCTCGCGCAGAGGCTCGCCGACGAATCCCAACGCTACGAACAGGAACGCAAAAATGCCCAAGAAACCAGTGACCGCGTTGCTCGCAGCCTGCGCAGTAACGCTTTGCAGTTGCGCCAGCGTTGGGCCGGATGTGAAGCCGCCCGTCTGCCCGCAACTCCCCCCGCTGCCCGCCAACCTGATGCAACCGCCGCAGACCGGGCAGACAGTGCGGGACGAATTGTTCGTGCCGCCGACGAGTGCGACGCCCAAGTAAAGGGCCTGCAAGCCCTCCTCAAAGCCGAGCGGGAAAACCGGACGGAAAAAACACCATGATCGTCGAACTCCAACTCTGGCAACTCATCTCGCTGCTCGTCACCTTCCTAGGCGGCCTGACCGGCTGGGGCAAATACCTGCTCGACAAAACCGGGACGCGCATGCGGGAGACCGAAAAAATTCTCGACGCCCACACCGCCGCCCTGGCCCGCGCGCCCTCGCGCGAGGACATCAGCAAAATCTACGACAGGGTCAATGCCTCGGACAGCCGGATCAACAAACTGGAGGGGACGTTCACCGAGCACGCCATCACCATGCGTACCCTGCTGCACCATTTCATAGACAAAGGAGTCAGCCAATGATGAACGGAAATACCCGCTGGAGCGCGCCTTTCCCGCCGCCGCCGCCCGTGCGCACGGCGACGGCCACAGGCCATGGCGCCGCGCCAAGCCTCGTTGACATGATCCACGAAAAAATGGACAGCATCGACGCCCGCCTTGAGCGAATGGAAAAGGCCCTGCGGGAAAGCACGGACATGATCCGCGAATTTCTCCAGAAAGTTGCCGCCAATAGCAAGGCGGGCACACCGTGAGCACCACCGCCGAAAAAGCCGCCGTGCTGCGCCGCCGCCAGAGCCTCCTGGCGGTATTGTTTTTCGCCGACGGTCAGACCCTGCGCGCCCGGCAACTTCGCGAGGAGATCGAGGAAGTGCACGGCCTCATCGCCACCGTGGATCGCATCCGCGCCGATCTGCTGTGGCTCGCCGAGGTCGGCATGATTTCCCTGCGCGACGACACCGCACAACTCACGGAACGTGGCCGCGAGGTCGTCGCGGGCCGCGCCGTCCTGCCCGGAGCAGCCTGATGGCGCACCCAGACGAAACCCGCCGCGCGCTGCGCGCCGCCTATGTGTTCGACCAGATGACGCTGGAAGTCGCCGCGCTCGCCAAGGGCGTACCCGTGGCCACCGCCCGGCGCTGGAAGCTCGAAGCGAAACGCGCTGGCGACGATTGGGATCGCGCCCGCGGCGCGCAGATGCTCGCCGGCGGCGGCATGGAAGATGTCGTCCGTCAGACATTGGCGGCGATGGTGCAGCAAGTGCAGGCCACGGTCGCAGAGATCCAGAGCGGCCCGGACATCCCCCCCGCCGACAAGGTGCAGATGCTCGCCAGCCTGGGCGACGCCTACAACAAGCTCGCCAACGCCTCGCGCCGCCTCATGCCCGAGACCGACAAGCTCGGCGTGGCCATGGACGTGTTGCGGCGGCTCGGCGAATTCGTCGGCAAGACCAAGCCCGCGCTGGCCGGGGAATTCGTGAACGTCCTCGAAGCCTTTGGCGATGAGATCGCCAAGGCATATAGCTGATGACCACGCAGAAGAAAGCCTTCCTCACCGATCTCGCCGCCTACGCCGCCAGCCTGCGGGCGCGCATCGAAGCGGAGGTGACGGGCTTCGACCCCGATCCGGCAGCCATCCGCGCCCGTTGCCAGCAGGCGAGCGGCGACTATGGTTACTTTGTGGCCAACTACTTCCCGCACTACGTGCGCTCGCCCGCGCGCTCGCGCCTGCACGACTACCTCTTCGCGCGGCTACCCGAGATCGTCGCGGCGCGGGAAAGCCAGAACGACGCCATCGCCGCGCCGCGCGGCGAGGCCAAATCCACCCTCGTTTCTCAACTGTTCGTCTTGTGGTGCGTGGTAACGGGACGGAAACGCTACGCCGTCATCGTCATGGACTCCATCGACCAGGCGTACCCGATGCTCGAAGCCATCAAGGCCGAACTCGAATTCAACCCGCGGCTGGCCATGGATTTCCCCGAAGCATCGGGCCAGGGCCGCGTCTGGCAGTCCGGCACCGTCGTCACCAGGAACGACATCAAGATCACGGTGGCGGGCAGCGGCAAGAAGCTGCGCGGCCTGCGCCACGGCCCCTACCGCCCCGACCTGTGTGTGCTCGATGACATCGAGAACGACGAACAAGTGCGCAGCCCCGAGCAGCGCGACAAGCTGCATGCCTGGCTCAAGAAGACCGTGATGCCCTTGGGCGGCGCGGGCGACAAGTACGACGTCGTCTATATCGGCACCGTGCTGCACTACGACTCGGTGCTCGCCCGCACGCTCTCGAATCCGATGTGGCGCACCGCCCGCTTCCGGGCGCTCCTGCGCTGGCCGGACAACATGGCCCTGTGGGATCAATGGGAAGAAGTGCTGAGGAACGACGGCGAACCGGCGGCGGACGATTTCTACGCCGCCCAGGCTTGGGCCATGCTGGCCGGGTCGGAGGTTTCATGGGAAGCGCGCCCGCTGCTCACGCTCATGAAAATCCGCGCCCGCGAGGGGCACGACGCCTTCGACTCGGAATACCAGAACGATCCGGTGGCGGGCGACAACGCCCCGTTCGCCAACGCGGTCAGATACTGGGTCGAACTCCCCGACAACCTGATTACCTTCGGCGCATGCGACCCCTCGCTCGGGCGCTCGGGCGCGTCGCGCGATCCGTCCGCGCTCCTCGTCGGCGGCATCGATCGCGCCACCGGCAAGCTCTACGTGCTCGAAGCCGAGATCAAGAAGCGCTTGCCCGACCGCATCATCGAAGACGTCATCAGCATGCAGCGCCGCTGGCGCTGCGCGCTGTGGGTGGTCGAGACCGTCCAGTTCCAGGAGTTCCTCTACACCGAACTGGTGAAACGCGCGGCGGCGGCGGGCTGCCCCGTTCCCGCGCGCGGCATCAAACCGAGCGCCGACAAGCTGCTGCGCATCGAGTCGCTCCAGCCGCACGTCGCCAACGGTCTCATCCTGCTTCACCCCTCGCAGACCACGCTGCTCGATCAACTGCGGCACTTCCCCAAGGCCGACCACGACGACGGCCCCGACGCCCTGCATATGCTGTGGATGGCCGCCGCCACGATGTCCCCGTCCATGGACGGCTTCCGCTCGATACCGCGCCGCGCCAGCGCCGGGCGCGACATCGATGACGGCTGGGGCGACACCGGCAACCGGAGAATGTTTTGAAAATCCTCGACCAATATGGCAAGCCGTTCAACCCACGCGACCTGCAAGAGCCGCAGACCGCCCGCATCGCCCAGTTGCAGCACGAAGTGGCGCGCGCACAGATCGACGGCCTCTCGCCCGATCGCGCCGCCCGCATCCTGCGCGAGGCCGACGCGGGCGACATCGTCGCCCTGCACCGCCTGTTCGATGACATGGTCGACCGCGACGCCCATCTGCGCTGCGAATACGACAAGCGCGCCGGCGCGGTGGTCGGTCTGGACTGGTCGATCATCCCGCCGGCCGATGCAACCCCCGCCGAGCGGCGCGCCGCCGAGCACGTCGAGTCCCTGCTGCGCGACGCGGTCGATGACCTGGAGGACTTGCTGCTGGCGATGATGGAAGCGGTCGGGCACGGCTTCGCTCCCATCGAACTGGAATGGAAACGCTGGGGCAACGAATGGCTGCCCGCGTTTCACCCGCGCCCGCAGACGTGGTTCCGCACCAGCCTCGACCGCCGCCGCCTCGTGCTCGACAACGGCGCCGGGGACGGCGAAGACCCGCGCCCCATGGGCTGGGTCTTCCACGAACACGTCAAGGCCAAGACCGGCTACCTCGGCCGCATGGGCCTGTCGCGCGCCATCCTCTGGCCCTTCCTCTATAAAGCCTATTCGCTGGGCGACTTCGTCGAATTCATCGAAACCTACGGGCTGCCCATCATCCTCGGCAAGTACATGTCCGGCGTATCGGGCGAGGAAAAGTCCAGCCTCATGCGCGCCGTCGCCGCCCTCGGGCGCGACGCCCGCGCCATCATGCCCTCCGGCATGGAGATCGAGATCCAGAAGATCACCGGCGGCGCCGACGCCATGCCGCACCTCGCCCTGATGAACTGGGCGGACGCCGCCGAATCCAAGCTCATCCTCGGACAAGTGCTCTCGGCCGACGCCAAGGCCACCGGCATGGGTTCCGGCGTCGCCGAACTGCATGGCGAAGTGCGCCACGACATCCTCTGCTCAGATGCCCGGCAGATCGCGGGCACGCTCACCCGCGATCTGGTCTATCCGCTCATCGCGCTCAACTGCGGCGGCGTCGATGGTCTGCGTCGCTGCCCGCGCTGGGTGTTCGATACGGGCGAGGCGAGCGACATCACGGCTTACGCCGAGGCGCTGCCCAAACTCGTCGCGGCCGGCATGCGGGTGCCGGAGGCGTGGGTGCACGACAAGCTGCGCATCCCGCAACCCAACGACGACGAGCCGGTACTGGGCATCGCGCCCGCCGGCGCGGCTCCGGCGCAATCCGATGGCGAACAGGAACAGGGCAAAAAGAATCCCAGCGCGGAAAAATACGACGCGGGGTTGATCAATGCCTACTCGATGGGCGTGGATCGTTTCGCCCGGCTGGGCATGGAAATCCCCGAGGGGTTCATCCGTGACGTGTTCGGGCTGCCCGCGCCGAAGGGCGGCGAAAAGGTGCTGACGCCGCCCGCGAATGACGCGGCCCAGCCCGGCACCGGCGCGCTGCGCAGCCGCCTGGCGGCGCTCTCCGCCAGCCCGTCCGGCGCGAACGACGCGCCCTGGGTTGCCGCCGCGCTGCCGCGTCTGGCCGCCGATGCCGGCCCGGCCATCCGCGCCTGGCTCGACACCATCGAAAACATGCTCGCCGCCGCCAACAGCCTGGACGAATTCCGCGACATGCTGCTCGCCGCCTATGACAGCCTGCCATCGGAAGAACTGACCGATGCGCTCGCCGAGGCGATCACCGCCGCCGACCTGGCCGGGCGCGCGGAAATTGGAGACGGGAAATGACAAACAATGAAATAACGGAATACCTCACCAGATTGTTATCCCTGTGTTTCGGCGATAAATCTGGACGGATCGTTCTCATTTTCATCGCCCTCGGCGCCTACGCATTCGCACCCGCCGTGCTGATCTGGGCGATCAACACCCTGTTTGCAACGGCGATCCCGTTCAATTTCTGGACGTGGCTCGCGGCGTTTCTATTGCCGCAATTTTTCCGGAGACCGTGCAATGGCTGACCTCGCCGACCTCGCGCAGGCGGAACAAGAACGGCTGGCCGCGACCTCCGCGCCATACCGGAAACCTGCCGCGCCGGCGGCGACGGAGTTCTGCCTGAACTGCGGCGCGCCGGTGCCGGCGGGGAAGCGCTGGTGCGGCGTGGAATGCCGCGACGATTGGGAATACAGGGAAACCTTGAGATACAAGCAACTCGGAGGGTAGGGACATGAACAAGGATGACATCCTCGACAAGATCAAGAAATGCCTGGCGCTGGCCGCCTCGGACAACCCGCACGAAGCCGCCGCCGCATTGCGGCAGGCGCAGAAAATGATGGCGGCGCACGACCTCACCGAGGCGGATGTCGCCTCATCAGAAGTGGGCGAGAAAAGCGTGAACGCGGACGCGAGGTCGCGCCCGTCCTACTGGTGCACGTTCCTCGTCCATATCGTCGCCGACGCATTCCATTGCAAGGTGGTTTTCTCCACGCTCGTGGGGGTATGGACATTCATCGGCGTCGGCCCCGATCCCATCGTTGCCGAGTACACATTCGCCGTGCTGCTGCGGCAGGTGAAGAAGAGCCGGGCGGACTACATCCGCACGACACTGAAACGTTGTACGAAGACGAAAACGAAACGCGCCGATGCGTTCTGCCTCGGCTACGTCCGCAGGCTGGCGGTCATGGTCGATGCCTTTGCCAACCCGAACCCGAACGAAGCGGCGATCACCGCATACTGCGCGCGGAAACACCCGAACATAAAAGAAAACCTGAGACGTGCGCCCAAGGCCGTCCGCGGCGACCTGCATGACATGTGGGCGGGCAGCATCGAAGGCAAGAACGCGCAGCTTTTCCGCGCCGCGCGCGACGCCCGGCAAACGGCGAGGCTCCCCGGCGATGGCTGACACCCACGGCGCGTTCAAGCTTGCGTTCCGCGAGCAGATCGAATTCTTCCGCCGCAAGATCAACCTGCCCAGCGAGCGCTACGACGACATCAAACGCGGCGCACATGACCGGGGGTTCATCGTCGCGGGCGCGACCAAGGCCGGCTTGCTCGACGACCTGCGCGCCGCCGTGGATCGCGCCAATGCGGACGGCGGCACGCTGGCGGATTTCCGGAAGGACTTCCGCGCCCTCGTCGCAAAGCACGGCTGGACGGGCTGGACGGGCGAAGGCACGAAGGCGGGCGAAGCCTGGCGGACAAAAGTCATCTGGCAAACCAATCTGCGCACCAGCCATGCCGCCGGGCGCTACGCGCAACTCACCGACCCGGAAACCAAAAAGGCGTTGCCGTACTGGCGCTACGTCCACAACGACGCCGCCCTCTCGCCGCGCCCCGAACACAAACACTGGGGCGACGCCCGGCTCACGCTGCCCGTCGATCACCCCTTCTGGAAAACCGGCTACCCCCCGAACGGCTGGGGCTGCGGCTGCTATGTCGTCGGCGAACCCGCCCCGCCGGATGGCGCACTCACCGAACCGCCGCCGGGCTGGGACGAACCCGACCCGGAAACGGGGCGGCTGCCGGGCATCGACCAGGGCTGGGACTACGCGCCGGGGGCGAACGCCACCACGCCGTTGCTCGATCTCGTCGGCCAGAAACTCATCAACGTGGAGGCCCCCATCGGCGCGGCCATGTGGGAGAGCCTTGGGGAAGCCGTCGCCGCCGAGCAACGGCTGGCGCTGGCGGAGATGGCGGATCGTGTGACATCGACATTGCGCGCCCAGGGCGAGGCCGTGCTCATCGGCGGTGTGCCGCCCGATGTGGTCACGCGCTTGCAGGCGCTTGGGCACCCGATGCAGAGCGCCGACATCTGGCTGCGCGACGAAGAACTGCTGCATGCCCTGCGCGAGGCCAAGCGCGAGCGCGCGGCGGCGCTGCCCGTTGAAGTCTGGCGCGATCTGCCCAGGCTGCTGCGGCAGGGCGAGGCGTACTTTGATGCCGCCGATCCGGCGCTGGTCTATGTGATCGACGGCGTACTGAAAACGGGGAAGGTGGCGATCCGGGTCGATTACCACAGCAAACTGCGCGACGCGACATCGGGCAAACGCAAACAGCGCGTGGCGAATTTCATCCGCACCGGCGGGCTGCTCAGGGACGGGGACATGAGCGAAAAACGCTACGTGAAACTCGGGGGCGGCGGTGGGACTTGAACCCACATCATGCCGACGGCGGGCCGCCCGCAACATAACCCATTCTGACGCTGCCGCCCCGTCGTTCACAGTGCAAGGATAGCAAAAAAATGGCCGATCTCATCAGCATTTCGATCACCAGCGATCCCCTGCAAAACGCCCTCGCGCGGCTCTGGCGCGCCCTGGAACCGCCGGGCCTGCGCATCGCGCTCGTCCAGATCGGCGAGCGGCTGGCCGAATCCACGCGCCAGCGCTTCATCACCGGCACGGCCCCGGACGGCAGCCGCTGGACGCCGAACGCCGAGGCCACCTACCTGCGCTATCTCGACGCCCCGGATCGCGGCAAGAACACCCGAAAGGACGACAGGCTCAACGCCCGCGGCGCGCGCCAGGCCGCCAACAAACGACCGCTCATCGACACCGGCAACCTGATGGAATCCATCGGCTGGCAGATCGTCGGCGACGGCCTATATATCGGCACGAACTGGGGCGATTTCGACGAGGGAGCCGCCGTGCATCAGTTCGGCTCGACGCGCGCGGGTCGCGGTCACAACACGGTTATTCCCGCGAGGCCGTTTCTCGGCCTGTCCGCAGCCGACGAAACCACGGTGCTCGACATCATCGAGCGGCACGTTCAGAACGCGGCGGGCGGATGAAAACCCCGGACGCCGTAAAACGGCCTGCAAGCGATTTTTACCCTCGGGTGGTGTTCGGATACCACCTCGGCCCCGATCGTGAAAAGTAACAGGCCGCTAACGAGGTCTGTGGCGATTTTGAAAGGTCAGAAACGAGCCGCCATGATCTTTAGCCATGTCTTGCTGTCCGTTATGGCCATGAACTTCTGGCCGTCCTTGAGGTGGCATATAAAAGCAATCTCGGTCTTGTTGCCGCCGAGAAGCAAGCCGCCAATAGCGCCAAGCGGGCCGAAAAGAATGGCTCCTGCGGCTCCCCAAGCGGCTGTGCCTGCCAGTTTTTTGGCCTTCTCTTCAGTTAGCTGGTCGATGCTTTCGACATCTGTCTTGAAATCGTATGTTTCGCCTTTCCACAAACTCTTCGTGGTGCTCGCTCTTGTCATAATGCAAACTCCGAACATGCCACTGAACTGCCAACTGCCTTTGTCCAGATCCCCGGCAAGCACTTTGATTGTCGACATGGAAGCCCCTCCAATAAACACTTACGCTGAATGCGTGAAAAATTTGTTGACACCCACGCCCGCAATTGTGCATTATCTCCGCGTCCCTGCAAACAACAGGGGCGCGGGTTTGCAAGCCCGGATGAAAAGGCGCACAGCCGCGCCTCCTTGCGGCTTTTTTGTGCGCGTCGCATGGCTACCTTTGGGCGAGCCGTGCGGGAGGGCTTCGGCCCTGCCGGTTCCTTTTCCCGGTCTTGCAACCCGCACGGTCTCGCCCACCCGTTTGCAAGCGGGCAGGCGGAAAACATCAACCGCTTGAAAAGGTAAATCACCATGACGCAACTCATCCCCGGCGCATCCGCGCCCGTTTCCTACAGCTTCCACTTCAACACCACTGATGTGCGAATCGTCGTGATAGACGGCACGCCATGGTTCGCCGGACGGGACGTGGCCGCCGCGCTCGGCTACGTTGATACTGTGAATGCCCTGAAGCGGCATTGCCGTGGGGTGGCGAAACGCCACCCCATCCCGGATGGCATGGGGCGGGAGCAGGAAACCCGCCTCATTCAAGAACCCGACGTTTTCCGGCTCATCATCAACAGCCATCGGCCTGCCGCCCGCGCCTTCGAGCGGCTGGTGTTTGAGACCGTACTTCCCTCCATCCGAAAAACGGGCGGCTATCAAGTGACGCCCGCCGTGGCTGCGCCCACACTCTCCCCCGCGCTGGAGAGTTCCCTGCAGACCATGGCCGAGAGTGTTGCCGCGCTGGCGCGGGGCATGGAGACGATCCGGCGGCAGATGGACGTTTCCGGTCGGTACATCGACATGCTGGAGAAAAACCAGCGCGGCCAGCGGAAGATCACCGCCGAGGTTTACCGGGAAATCCAGACCCTGCTCGCCCAGGGCATGGGCGTCGCCAGCGTGGCGCGGCACGTGCGTGTCAGCCACACCGCCATCAGCCTCATCAAGCACGGCAAATACCCGCACGTGCCCGTGGAGGAGGAAACCGTGCCGCCGCCGGATCGCCACCTGTTCGTGCTTGAAGAAGGGAGGGTCGCGCAATGAACCCCGTCGACCTCTCCGAGCTGAGTCACGAACTCTCACCGCCGTGGCTGTTCAGCACCCTGTGCAACGCCCTGGACGCCGCGCAATACCTGATCGAACAGCCCCCCTGGACGGACAACATCCGCAGCGGCGAAAACATCGAGGCCGTTCTGCGACTGGCGAGGATTGCCGCCGCCGTTGGCGCGAAACTGCACGGCGATTAACCTCTGCCCGCAGGCGCAGCCAGCCCCCGCCCCGGCGGGGGTTTTTATTTCGGGTGACTGAACCCGTTCACCTGCCGCCCACACGGTCGCGCCGCGATGATTCACGGCATGAACCCAGTCCGTCCATCCCCCGCCCGGATCGCCGCCTGCGCAGTTGAAGTTGCGCCGGGCGGCGCATCCGTCCGGATTTTTCCTGCTGGAAAATTCGATGCCCCGCGTGGTTCCATGGCCGGGACGGGGCCGTGGTTCATGGACAAGCATCTCGCCGGGAAACTGACGGCGAGGGCCGCCGCGCGGGGTCTGCAAATCCCCATCGACTACGAACACCAGAGCCTGCTCGCCGAAACGAACGGCCAGCCCGCCCCGGCGGCGGGCTGGATCAACGAACAGCTGTTCGTATGGCAGCCGGACGAGCCGGGTGTCGATGCCCCCGGCCTGTACGCCGCCGTGAGCTGGACGCCACGTGCCAGGGCGATGATCGAGACGGGCGAATACCGCTACCTCTCCCCCGTATTTGAATACGACCCCGAAACCGGGGCCGTGCTCGAACTGTTATCTGTCGCCCTGACGAACACCCCGGCGATGGACAAACCGCTGTACGCCGCGCTCTGCGCGCGCCATTCGTCCCACCCTCAGGAGCACCCCGTGAATGAAACCCTGAAAAAACTGCTCGCAGCCCTCGGGCTGCCCGAGACCACCGCCGAGGCCGATGCGATCACTGCCGTGGCGGCGCTCAAAACCCAGGCGGCACAAGCCCAGACACAGATCGCCGCCCTCAAGGCCGCCCCGCCCGATCCCGCAAAGTACGTCCCCATCGAAACCATGACCGCCCTGCAAGGCGAACTGGCCGCCGCGCGGGCCAGCGTGGCCGATGACGAGGCCGCGCGGATCATCAACCAGGCGTTCGCCGACGGCAAACTGATCGAAGCGCAGCGGGCGTGGGCAACCGATCTGGGCAAGACCAACCTCGCCGCACTTAAAACGTGGGCTGCCAGCGCCCCGCCCATCGCCGCGCTCTCGGGCATGCAGACGCAGGGCCGCAAGGACACGCCCGCTGCGCCCATCCCGAGCGCCGACGAAAGAACCGTCATGGCCGCCATGGGCCTCACTGCTGAAGAATTCGCCAAAGGGAGAAAAGCATGACCGCGTTATCCAGCGCCCGCAACACCCCGCAACGCGCCGGGGACGTCTTTGATTTCCCCGTCAAGGCCAACGTACATGGCTACCAAGGCGGCATTGCCGTCCTCAACGGCGGCTATGCCGCACCCGCGACCACGGCCACGGGCCTGATCGCCATAGGCCGGTTCGAGACCGACGCCGACAACACCGGCGGCGCGAACGGCGCGTTTCTCGTCAAAGTGCGCCGGGGGATTTTCCGGTACGCCAATAGCGCCTCGACCGAGCAGATCACCCAGGCCGACGCCGGCGCGGACTGCTACCTGGTCGATGACCAGACCGTCGGCAAGACTGCCGCCCTCTCCAGCAGCAACCCCACGCGCAGCCGCGCCGGGCGCGTCGTCGCCGTCGACGACGCCGGCGTCTGGGTACAGATCGGCCTCGGCTACTGATTTTAAAAGGACATCGCCATGCAAATCACCCCGCAATCGCTCACCGCCCTGGCGCAGGGCTTCAACGCCGCCTTCCTGCAAGGGTTCGAGTCCGCGCAATCGAGCTACCAGCAGATCGCCATGACCATCCCCTCCACGGGTTCCGCCGAAAACTACGGCTGGATGAAAGACCTGCCGGGGATGCGCGAATGGGCCGGGCAGCGCGTCATCCACAATCTGGAGGCGACCACCGCGCAACTGGTGAACAAGCACTGGGAGCACACCATCGGCGTCTCCGTCGATGACATCGAGGACGACAAGCTCGGCATCTACTCGACAATCTTCAAGCAGCAGGGGGAAATCGCCTCCCGCCACCCGGACGATCTCGTCTGGGGGCTGCTTGCCAAAGGCTTCGATGTCGCGGGCTTCGACGGCCAGCCCTTTTTCGACGCCGACCATGCCGGTTTCGACCGTGTGGGTAAGGAAGCATCGTGGAGCAACGTGCAGACCGGCAGCGCAGCGCCGTGGTTCCTGTTCGACCTCTCCCGCAACTACCTGAAGCCGTTGATCTTTCAGAGTCGCAAGGCCGTGCAGTTCACGCAGAAGAACCGCCGGGAAGACGACAACGTGTTTCTGGAGAATACCTACCTCTTCGGCGCGGATGCCCGCTACGTGGCCGGTTTCGGCTTTCACCAGTTGGCCTTCGGCTCAACGGACAGCCTGACGGAAGCCAACTACGAGGCCGCGCGGTTGGCGCTCTTTACGCAGTTCCGGCCCGACGGTTCCCCGCTCGCGGTGCGCCCGACACATCTGGTAGTGGGCTCGTCGAACGAGGCTGCCGCCCGGAAATTGCTGGAAGCGGAACTCACCGGCGGCGGTAACACGAACATCTGGCGCGGCAGCGCACAGTTGATCGTTTCTCCCTGGCTGGTGTAAATAAAATGGCAAAAGCGAAAAAAGTCGATCCCGCGCCAGGAACCGAAGCCGTCGCGCCAGAAGACAGCGGGCAGGCACGGGGGCCTGCCCCTGAGACGGCGGCTCCGGTATTACGTGCGACGCACATCCGCGTCGCCGCGCGTTACCGGGATGGTTTCCGTCGATGCGGTCGCGCGTGGTCATTGACGCCGGTCGATGTGCAGATCAATGAATTCAGCGCTGGCGAAATCGAGCGCTTGCTCAACGATCCCGCGCTAGTCGCCGACATTCTATGCGACGACGATGGGGCCGCCTGATGTACGCCAGCCCCGGCGCAATGCGCGACCGTCACCGCGAAAACGTGCTTGTCGAGCTGACCGCGTTCGACGGCACGGAAATGATCGACGATGCCGTGCTCGCGCGCGCCTGCGCCGACGCAAACAGCGAAGTGGATTCATTTCTCGCCGTGCGCTGGCCCGTGCCGCTCGACCCCATACCCGCCATCATCGTGCGGCTGGCCTGCGACATCGCCTATTACCGGCTGCACCGGGACATCCCCGACGAGCACCCCGCCGTGCGAATGTACCGGGACGCCCTGGCGCTGTTGCGCGCCTACGCGGCGGGCGCGGCCACCCCGTTCGGGCAGGCCGGCAGCAACGTATCGACCGTCGCCGTGGCGGAACTCGCGCCACAGCGCCCTGGCTGGAGGCTCTGAAATGATCGTCGATCTGCCCGCCTTGGCGCTCGCGCGGCTGCGCGCGGAGGACGGCGTGCGGCGGCGCTTCCGGCACATCGGCGGCGCGGCGGATCTGGCCGCCGCGCAGACGGCGCTCAAAAGCCGCCCGGCGGTGTTCGTGCTGCCGCTAGCGGAGCGCGCCGGTTCCCCGCTGCTTGCCGGGGAATTCCGGCAAAGGAAAATTCTCCAGATCGGCATCGTCATCGCCGACGCGGATGCCAGCGACAGCGCAGGCGCGGCGGTACAGAGCGGCATCGTTGCCGCGCGCGCCGTGATCGAGCGCGCCCTGATCGGCGAGAACGGATGGAGGCCGGAGGGCTGCGATGACGCGCTCGCCTGGTCGGGCGGCAGGCTCGCGCGCCTGGCCAACAACGGCGTGCTGTGGTGGCAGGACGATTACGTCACCAGCCAACTCGTGAGGGTGCCCGTCTGATGGCCGCGCGACGCTACGACCTCTGGGATGACCGCTACGCCATCCGGCGCGGCATGCCGTGGAGTCTGTCCGTGCGGTGTCGGCAGCCGGACGCGGATCGCACGCCTGTGGATTTGACGGGGGCCGCGATCCGGTTCGAGGTGCACGACGTGCGCGTCGAGTCCGCCCGTTCGTTCCCCGCATCGACCGTGCCGGAAACAGGGTGGGCCGAAATCGTGATCGGTGCCGCCGACACGGCGACACTGCCGGGCGAGGCGCGCTACCGGATCGTATTCACGGACAGTCTGGGAGTCGAATCCGTGCTGCTGTACGGACGGCTCGCCGTGCTGGAGGCAACGCTGTGAAACGGGAAATAGAGGTGATCGAGGTCGGCCTGCAAGGCCCGGCGGGGCCGCCGGGCGAGATTGACGCCGAGGCCGCCGCCGTCGCGGTGGCCGAGTATCTGCAACAGCACGGCCTCACGGTCAGCTGGGGCAACCTGACCGGCGACATCGAAAATCAGGCCGACCTCTCGAACCGTTTGAACACGGTCGATGGAGGCGTTTTTTAGGAGCAGTAAAAATGGCAGTGCAAATCAGGCTTCACCGTGGTGTCAAAGCCAACATCCCGCAAACCGGACACGTCGAAGGCGAGCCGGTCGTCACCACCAACACCAACGAGCTTTATATCGGCAAGACCGACGGCACGCTGGCGACCCTCACGCCCGACCCGGCAAAGCTCGCCACGCTGGCCGTCATCGACGGCGAGGCCGACCTCGTGCCGATATTCGACGCCAGCGAAGGTGGCCAAAAGCAGAAAACCGTCACCTTCGACGCCTTCAAGGCCGCCCTCAACATTCCGGCGGGCAGCACAGACGAACACGTCGCGCCTTACGATGGCGGCGAAGCGGGCACCCTCGGGGGCACGACCGGCACAAACGGCGTGCTGCGCACAGACGGCAGCCTTTCGCTTTCCATCGACGCGGATGCCGGAGCGTTGCGGCTCTCAGTCGTCGCCATCGATGGCGGAACCTTCTCATGAGCGTGGAAATCCGTCTCAAGCGCGGCACCGCCGCGCAAATCGCGCAAGCTGCGGCGCAGGGAAAAATCGTGCAGGGCGAGCCGGTTTACCTCACAGACACGCGCGCCTTGGTCGTCGGCGACAGCGATAACGCCTACACGACATTCCCGCCCCCCACCCCGGCCACCGAAATCGCCTCCGGTATCGTTCAACTGGCCACCCCCGCCGAGGTTGTAGCCGGAACCGACGCGACGAAAGCCGCCACGCCCGCCGCAGTGGCGGCGGCGATTGCCCCGTTGGTAATTCACGAGGAAACGACCGAGGCTGCCGCACAGGCGGCCAGTGCGGACGATCCGGACGGCTGGTATGCCGCGCCAATCTGGAGTTAGCCGTGATCTACAAAAACGGGCAGCCAATGGCGCTCTACCGAAACGGACAACCAATGGCGATCTACCACGGTGGCCAGAAAATAACGGGTATCCGCGACCCGCATTACGACAACGTTGTGCTGCTCATCGAGGGCAGTGCACGGGATTACTCGAAATACCAGCACCCCGTCGCCGCAATAGGCGGCGCAGTGTTTGCTGACGGCGTTTTCGCGGGCAGCAAAACCACGTATTTCGAGGTTGCCATGGACGAGGCGCTGGGCACGATTCAATTCACGTCGGGCAACGTTTTCACGCTTGAATGGTGGTCGATGGATCACGATTTGACAAACGATTTTGGGCTAGCGTTCGGCGCGGGCGGAACCGTATCTGATGGTAATTTTTCCGCGCTGGCATCGACCGGAGCAACTATCGCCAATCGCGGGCGGAATTTCGTTCGGTTCCCCGCAGGCGGCGGCTACGCGGGCACTATCTGGCACTCTGCTGCGGCCTATATAGCCGAGGGGCTACATCATCAGGCGATCGTCTACGACGCGACCGGATGGCGTTGGTATGTTGATGGTGCATTTAACGGGCAGGGCGGGACGCGCAGCACTGACCCGTATAAATTATCTGGCGGTGGAAAACTGCACATCGGAGGCGGTATTCCGCTGAGAACAGCGGCGTATCACGGCGAGACGTTCCGCAGCCTGCGGCTCACGCAGGGCGTGGCCCGATACACGGGCACGAATGCGGCGGTCAATGGAAATTTCACGCCGCCAGCGTCGTTCCTGAGGTGAACCAATATGAGCGATCTCCGCAACATCGCCCTGACTGAAAACGATCATCTGCCGCGCAACGCACGCGGAAACGATCATCCCCACATGAACAGGCCGGAGTGAACAATGGCAAACGTGCTCGCCAACCCACGCTCGTGGAAAAAAAAGGCAATCCTCATCAAACTCGAAACGACGGTCGGCGAGGACAGTGTTCCGACCGGATCGGCAAACTGGATCGAGGCGCGAAGTGTCGAATTCACGCCCTACGAGGCGGAAACCGTCGAGCGCAACATCGAAATGCCCTATTTCGGCAACGGTGGCACGTTACCGACGGGCAAATACGCCAGCCTCTCGTTCCAGGTGGCGATGGTCGGCAGCGGCACCGCAGGCACGGCCCCGAAAATCGCCCCGTTGCTGCGCGCCTGCGGTTTTGGTGAGGTGGTCGACGACGAGAACGATCAGGTCATTTACCGGCTCGCCTCCGAGAACCTCGCCGCCGTGACGATTTACGTCAATATCGACGGCGTGCTGCACAAACTCACGGGCGCGCGCGGCACCGTGACGATCACGATGAGCGCGCAGCAAATCCCGCTCTACCAGTTCCAGTTTCAATCCGTCTACGCCGCCCCCGCCGCCGCCACGCTACCCACCGTCGATAAAACCGGCTGGCAGGTGGAGCAGCCCGTCGGCTCGGCCACGACATTGGGGGCGACGCTCGGCGGAGTGACGCTGGCCTATTCGGAGTTTTCCGTTGATCTGGCGAACCAGATTGCCCGGCTCGACCTGCCCGGCCCGCAACGCGAAATCAGTATCTCGAACCGCACGCCGAGCGGCTCGATCACCGTCCTGGCCCCGGCACTGACCGTGTTCAATCCGTTCGCGCTGGCGGACGCGGGCAACACGCTGGATTTCACGACGACACAGGACAGCCGCGAGGGATTCAAAGTGAAGGTCGATGCGAAAGTTCGCATTCTGCAACCCGCCTACGCCCAGATCGACGACCAGGCGGCCTATCAGATGAATCTCGAACTCGCGCCCGTGGCGGGCAACGATGAACTGACCCTGACCTATCTGTGATCTGTGAGGAAACCATGACGAACCCCGTTTTCAAAATCGTCGATAACCCCACCGTCTGGTGGCCGGTCACGTTGAACGTGCCGGTAGACGGTGGTGTCCATGAGCAGCGCCGGATCGAGGCGTGCATTCGGGTGCTCCCGGAATCGACCTATCAGGAAAAGCTTGAGCCGCTGGCCGCGCGCCAGCGCGAACTGCGGGACAACCCGGCGGCGGTGCTCGACCTCAGTGCCGCGCATCTGCGGGAATACGTGGTCGATTGGCGTGGCATTGTCGATACCGAGGGGGCGATCCCCATCTCCGGGCTGCCCGATCTGATCCGAGGCCCGTATGGCCGTCCGCTCACGGACGGCCTGTGGCGCGCCATTGCCGAGGTGCGTTTCGGGCTGCCGCCGCAGCACGAGGGCGCGACGGCAAAAAACTCCGTGCCGTCGCCCGCGCCTGGGCAGGCGACGGCGGCCCCGACGAACTAGCGGACGATCTCGCGGCATTCGGCCTGGCGGATCAGATCCCCGCGCCGGATGCCGCCGTCGAGATTTACGGGCACAACCTGCCCGTAATTGAGATTTGGGCAGACGTTTGGCGGCAGTGGCGCTGGATTGCCGGGATCAATGGGGCAGTGCGCCTGGGGCTGGACTGGACGCAGGTGGAGGCCGTGATGCGCATGCGGCGGGTACCGCCGAAAGAACGGAAGCATATGCTTGATGATTTACGCATCATGGAAGCCGCCGCGCTGGACGTGATCGCGGAACAAATGGCGAGACGGAAAAATGGCCGGTAATCTGACATTCGGGATACGGATCAACGCCGACGGCGCGCAGGCCGCGCAACAGTTGCGCGTCGTATCGAACGCGGCCAACGATGCCGGTGCGGCAATCGCCTCAGCCGGGCAGGCTGCCGCGCGCAGCTCGCGCGAGATCGACGGCATGACCGGGGCGGTCAAACACTATGCCGCCGCGTTTGCCGGGGCCATCAGCGCGGGTAAATTGATCCAGGCCGCCGACGAGTGGGGGCAGCTCGCCAGCCGCATCCAGATCGCCGCCGGTTCCGCCGACCTGGCCACCGAGGCGACGGCGCGGCTGATGGAGGTCTCGAACCGGAGTTACAAATCGTTCGGCAATTCGGCGGAACTCTATATCCGAACCAGTCAGAGCCTGACAGAACTGGGTTACTCCGCCGACACCGCCCTGGGCATGGTGGAAGCACTGCAATACGGCCTGACCGTGAGCGGCGCGAACGCCGAACGCAGTGCAAACGTCATTGCCGCCTGGTCGAAATCCATCAACCAGGGCAAAATGAATTTCGAGGAGTTTCAATCCGTCCTCAACGGTGCACCGCGCCTGGTGCAGGCGCTGGCGGACTCGCTCGGCAAATCCACGGTCGAGCTACAGGCCATGGTGCGCGAGGGCAAAATCACTGCCGACGTGCTGATCGGCGTGGGGAGCCAGGTCGGGAAACTGGGCGAAGAGGCGGACAAAATGCCCGTAACGCTCTCCGATGCATTTACCCGCGCGCAAAACAGCCTCATGCAGTTTGCGGGCAGCGCCGAGCAGAATCACGGCGTCGTCAAGGCGCTGACCTCGGGCATCACGACGCTCGCGGACAATATCGACCTCGTGGCGGCGGCGGTGGGTGTTGGTGCCGTGGCGGCATTTGGCCGGTTTACCGGTGCGACGATAGCCAGCACCCGCGCGATGGCCGGGAAGGTTATCGCCGCCCGGCAACTGGCGACCGGGCTGGCCTCGCTCACCGTTGCGCAACGCGCGGCGGCACTCGCCAGTGCGTCGACTGGCGCGGCTATCGCGGCATTGGGCGGGCCGATTGGCCTGCTGATAACCGCCCTGGGCGCGGCGGCGATTGCCTGGACGACGTTTGGTGATCGCGCGGAGAGTGCCGCCGACCGCACACGGTCGGCCATTGACAAAGCGATGGGCCACGTCAGGCAACTGAACACGGAAATGCAATACGGCACGGGCGCGGCGGGTGAGATGCGCGAGGCGCTGGAAAAATTGGATAAACGGCTGGAACTATTGGGGCAATCGCGCAGCCCCATGGCACGGGAGGAAATCACCAAATTACTGGAGCAGCGTAAAGAAATAGAATCCGCGCTTCAGAAAATAGAAAACGGTGGAATGGATGCGTCGGCGGCCAGCAATGCGCGCTACGCCAAATATATGAGTGAGCGCCGCTCGCTCTCCGAACAACGCCGCGCGGAACTCGACGAGGAACAAACCGCATTCGACGCGGCAACGCGAAACTACCAGAAAACCGACGCGGAATATATTGCCGCGCTGGAAGCGCACAATCGTAAAGTTGCCGAAATACAGGAGAAATACAAAAAGAAAGCGCCGAAATCACCGCGCGAAAAGAAGCCGGAAAAAGAAACCGATTACGAGGTTTCACTCCAGCAGGACATGGGTAAAACCTACGGCACGGCCATGGAGCAATTGATTTCCGCCCAGCGTCAGGCGGAATCGCAGGCACTGGGGCTGACCAGCGCGCAACAGACCCTGCGCGATCTGATGCTCTCGCCGCAATGGGCGGAAATGCCGCAACCGTGGCGCGACGTGGTGCAGGCACAGGTCGATGCCACGGAACAGGCCATGACGCATGCCGATGCGATGGCCACCTACAAACAGGCGATGGACAGCATTTCCGCCTCGGTTGCCGAGGCGCGGAAATCGACCATGGATCTGGATGCCGCGATGTCCGAACTCTACGACCTGATGGCCTCGCCCGCCTGGGGTCAGATGTCCGAGGCAGCGCGGGTGAATGCGGTCGAGCAGGCCACGGCGGCCTCAAACGTGATTAAAAAAGCGGAGGAGTCCAAAAACAAAATGGGTTTCTCCAGCCTGCAACAGGACATCTCGCGCTCTGTGTCGAGCGGGTTACTGGATGGTTTTTCCAATGGCGACAGCCTGGCGAAATCGCTCGGCAGTTCGCTGCAAAACGCGCTGCTCAATTACAGTCAGAAAGGGTTGGAGGAAGGCATATCGAAAGCGCTCGACATCGCCTCCGACTGGATCGCCGACCTGTTCAGTTCAATGTCGTCGAGCATGAGCAGCGCGGGGGGTAGCGGCGGCGGCTGGGGGTCGATTTTCTCCGCCATCGGCGCGTGGTTTGCCAGCGCCCAGGGCAACGCATTCACGTCTGCCGGGCCGGTACGGGCGTTCGCGCGTGGCGGCGCGTTCGGGCCTGGTGAAATCCTCACGAAACCCACGTTTTTCCGGTTCGCCTCGGGTGGCGCGTGGCGCAACGGCGTCGCGGGCGAGGCTGGGCCAGAGGCGGCGTTGCCGCTGAAACGGTTATCGGACGGCACGCTGGGCGTGGCGACGGATGGCGGCGGCAATGGGCCGGTAACGATCAATGTCGTTGTAAATACGGACGGCAGCGGAAGTAGTGCGGCCAGCGGCGATGGCGCTTACGAAGCGATGGCCTGGCGCATAGGAAAAGCGGCGGCGCGTGAGGTGTTGATCGAGGAGAAACGCGCGGGCGGCCAGTTGGCGGGGGGCTGACGTGGCAACGTTTACATGGACACACGATTACGGCGCGGAACTCTCCGAGGAGCCGCGCGTGCTGAGCGCGCAGTTCGGGGACGGTTACGCGCAGGAAATCTACGCGGGCATCAACGCCATCGTGCGGCGCTGGTCATTGTCGTTTGCAAACCGGGAACGTGCCGAGATTGCGGAGATGCTGGCGTTTCTGCGGGAAAACAGCCTGGCGTTCGACTGGACTGACCCGAACGGCCAGGCGGGCCGCTGGAAATGCGCGAGTTGGCGGCAATCGCATGTGCATGCGGCTGTGCAAACCCTGTCGGCGGAATTCGAGGAGGTGTTCGGGCGATGATCGAGGCCGACCTTCAATCACTCACGCCGGGCACCCTCGTGGAACTGTTCGCGCTGGATACTACTGGCGCGGGCGAGGCGCAGGTTTTCCGGTTCCACGCGGGGGTGAATCCGCTGGGCGACGATGTGGTCTATAACGGCGACGTTTATGTGCGGTTCCCGGTGGAGGCGAGCGGGTTCGAGAAACGTTCGTCGGGCACGCTGCCGCGCCCCAAAATCAAGGTTGCCAATATCACCGGCCTGCTGGGCGCGCTGGTGCATGAGTTGGATGATCTGGTGGGCGCAAAAATCACGCGCACGCGCACGCTGCTGAAATATCTGGATGCGGTGAATTTTGCGGGTGGCGTCAACCCTCATGCCGATCCGGCGCAGTATATCGACCGCGAGGTGTGGGTGGTTGACCGGAAGGCCGAGGAGAACCCCGCATACATCGAATTCGATCTGGCGGCGGCCATCGACATTCCGGACTGCAAGCTGCCGCGCCGCCAGGTGATTCAGAACACATGCACGTGGCTGATGATCGGCGGTTATCGCGGCCCGTATTGCGGTTACACGGGCGGCCCCGTGGCGGATCGCAATGATAATCCGGTGGGCACGATGGCCGAAGACAGATGCGGCGGGCGGCTTTCAAGCTGCCGCCTGCGTTGGGGCGAAAACGCCGGGCTGCCGTTCGGCGGTTTTCCGGCGGCGGGGCTGCTGCGATGACAGGGGCATCCCGGCGGGCGGCGGGTGTGGATTTGGACGGCATCGTTGCTGATGTGCTCGAACACGCGGCGCAGACCCAGCCGAGGGAGTGTTGCGGGCTGGCCGTTGTGCAGCGCGGCAGGCTGCATTATGTGGCATGCCGCAATCTGGCGGCGCGGGCCGACGAATTCGAGATCGCGCCCTCGGACTGGGCTGTCGCAGAGGACGGTGGGGAAATCGTCGCGGTGTGCCATGCGCACATCTACGCCAGCCCGGAACCCTCCATGGCCGATCAGGCGATGTGCGAGCAAAGCGCGTTGCCGTGGTTGATCGTGAGCTGGCCCGGCGGCACCTGCAAGGTCATTGAACCCAAAGGCTGGCGCGCGCCGCTGGTGGGGCGTGCATTCCGGCATGGGGTGCTGGACTGTTACGCGCTGGTGCGCGACTACTACCGGGAAACGCTGGGGATTGATCTGCCGGATTTTTCGCGCGAGGACGATTGGTGGCTCCGGGGGGGCGATTTGTACCGGGAAAATTTCGAGGCTGCCGGGTTTGTCCAGATCGGCGACGGGCAATGCCGCGACATTCGCGTTCACGACGGATTGTTGATGCAGGTGGCCAGCCCCGTGCCGAATCATTCCGGCGTGATCGTGGAAGGCGGACAGCTTTTGCAGCATTGCCACGGACGGCTTTCGAGCCGGGATATTTTTGGCGGTTACTGGCGCAAGGTGACAACCCACGTTCTCAGACACAGGAGCCTGTTGTGATTACGGTTTTGCTCTACGGCGCGTTACGGAAGAAGTTCGGCAAATATCACCGTTTCGCCATTCGCACGCCTGCCGAGGCCATCAGGGCGCTATCGGCGAATTTCCCGGAATTCAAACAACATCTCATCGAACACTCCACGCCGGGCTACCATGTGCTGACCGGGCGGGAATCGCGCGACGTACACACCCTGGCGCATCCCGCCGACGAGGTGATCCGCATCGTGCCCGCCGTGGCGGGTGCCAAAAACGGGGTACTTCAGACGATTATCGGCGTGGTTCTGATCGTGGCCAGCTATTGGACGGGCGGCTCGACGTTTAACGTGGGCATGGCGATGTTGATTGGCGGCATCACCACCATGCTGAGCAAACCGCCCAAGACCAAAGGCCCCGCCGAGCGCCCGGACAATCTGCCAAGTTACGGTTTTGACGGGCCGACCAATACGACTGCGCAAGGCAACCCGGTGCCGATCTGCTACGGACGCGGGCGGATCGGCAGTCAGGTTGTCAGCGCGGGATTCTCCACGGTGGCAATATGAGCATGGCGTTGAGCATTCGCGGCGCGGGCGGCGGCGGCGACGATGACGAGGCGCGCACGCCGGTCGAAACCCCCGACAACCTGCGCAATACGCAATATGCGCGTTTCGTCGATCTGCTCAGCGAAGGCCCCATCGTCGGCCTGGTCGATGGTCTGCAATCCATATTCCTCGACGAAGTGCCGCTGGAAAATCCAGGCGGCGGATTCAATTTTCAGGATGTTATTGTCGAAACGCGCGAGGGCACGCAAGACCAGACCTATATCGGCGGATTTCCGCAGGTGGAAAGCGAAGTGGCCGTCGCCGTGCGGGTAAAGGCCGATCAACCCGTGGTGCGCACGATCACGAACATCAACATCAACGCGGCGCGCGTTACCCTGCGCATCCCGGCCCTCTCGTACCAGAACATGGACAATGGCGACATCGGCGGCACATCGGTTGCGATTGCCATAGATGTGCAGCGCGGCGGCGCGGGCTGGCAGGAAGTGATTGCCGATACCATCAAGGGCAAAACCACCAGCGGCTACCGCAAGGCGTACCGGATCGACCTGCCGCCCGGCGGGCCGTGGGACATCCGCATGCGGCGGCTGACGGCGGACAGCACAACGAGCAATCTGTATAACGAGACGTGGTTCGACAGTTATACCGAAATCATCGACCAGAAATTACGCTACCCGAATTGCGCACTGGCGGCAATACAGGTGGACGCGGCACAGTTTCAGCGCGTGCCGGTACGCGGTTACGATGTGCGTGGGCTGATCGTACAGGTGCCCTCGAACTATGATCCGGAAACGCGCGCCACCAGCGGCATCTGGGATGGCACGTTTAAACCGGCATGGACGGATAACCCCGCCTGGGTTTTTTACGATATGGCCACGAATGACCGCTACGGCCTGGGCGAAGCCATTGATGCGGCGATGGTGGATAAATGGGCGCTCTACGAAATTGCCCGATACTGCGATGAACTCGTGCCGGATGGATTCGGCGGGCAGGAGCCGCGTTTTACCGTGTTTCTGTTCCTGCAAGAGCGCCAGCAAGCCTACGACATGATGGTCGCGCTGGCCAATGTGTTCCGGGGCATCACCTACTGGTCACAAGGGCAGATTTCGGCGGTACAGGATCGGCCCGGCGACGTCGTCGCGCAATTTACCGCCGCGAACGTCATCGACGGACAGTTCCGCTATCAGGGCAGCAGCGGGCGCAGTCGCCATACGGTCGCGCTGGTGACGTGGAACGATCCGGCGGACGCCTACCGGCAGACGGTCGAAGCCGTCATCGACGAGGAAGCCGTAGCGCGCTACGGGGTGATCGAAACCGAAATCGTCGCCTTCGGCTGCAAAAGTCGCGGGCAGGCGCACAGGATGGGAAAGTGGCTGCTCTACAGCGAACAGCACGAAACCGAAACCGTGATGTTCCGCGCCGGGCTGGATGCAGCGCGCATCTATCCGGGGGCGATCATCCAGACGCTCGACCCACACCGCGCCGGACAGCGGCGCGGCGGGCGGATCGTCTCCGCAACACTGGAGGCGATCACGCTGGACGCGCCGGTGACACTGGCGGCGGACATGGTCTATACCGTGTCGGTGGTGCTGCCCTCGGGGGCGGTACAGTCCCGTGGGGTGACGTGGACGGGCGATGCCGATGCGCTTTGCAGCGTGCTGGCGCTCACCGCGCCGCTCGACGACGTGCCCGTAACGGGAGCCATCTGGGTACTGGCAGGCGGCGATCTGGTGCCAGAGACCTGGCGCGTTGTCTCGATTACCGAGTCGGACGAAATCGGCCAGGTAGAAATTACCGCGCTGGCGCACGACCCTCAGAAATTCGCAGCAGTGGAAGAAGGGCTAGTACTGGAGCCGCGCCCGGTCACGACCCTGCGGAGCCGCCCCGGCGCGGTCACGGAACTGAGCGCGCTGACCGCCATGCGCATGCTGGACAGCGCGGGCATGGGGACGCGGATTACCGTTAGCTGGCTGCCTCCCGAAAATGGCGCGGTACGCTACGTCATCGCTTGGCGGCGCGATGAAGAAAACTGGAAACGCGACAACACGACCCACCAGACCTACGACATTGACGACGTGCCCAACGGCACGTACACCATTCGTGTCGTGGCCGAAAACGCCCTCGGATGGCAAGGGCCGTATGCCGAAATCACCCATACTGTCGATGATTCCGCGACCGCGCCGGACGTACAGAATCTACGGCTCGCGCCGGATTTTTCGGGCCGCGATGTGCCGTTGGAATGGGATGCCGTGCCGGGCGCAGTGAGTTACCGCGTGCGGGTGTTCGAGCCGGGCGGCGATGTGGCGTTGCGCGAGGACTGGGTACAAAACCCCTCCTACCTCTACGACTACGGCAAAAACCTCTACGATGGCGGGCCGCGCCGCGTACTGAAGTTCGACGTAACCGCCTACAGCCCCATCGGCCATTCGGCGAATCCTGCGGCCCTGACAGCCTCGAACCCTGCACCCGCCACGCCTGCTGGAATCGTGGTCGAAGCCGGGCCGGGCCAGATCGGCATCTCCGCCATTCGCCCGACAGCCCCCGATTTGACGGGCATGATCGTATGGATGAGTGCCAGTCCCGACGTGCCGACGACCGATGACACCCGCGTCTATATGGGCGCGGACAACGCCTACATGCATGTGGGGCTGACGCCCGGCGTGCCAATGTATTTCAAACTCGCGTTTTACGACGCATTCGGCGCGGCGCTGCTCAATGTCTCAAGCAGCGTGACCGGCACACCACTGGCGACGGGTGGGATCAAGTCGGTAACGGAACTGCCGGAATCGCCCGCCGATGTGGGCGGCGATCTGGCGGTGTTTCTGGACGTAGAGGATGAGGCGCAACGCGGGCTGTGGGGTTGGGATGGCGAGGCGTGGAAATTCACACGCGACGGGGCGAATCTGATTGCCAACAGCGTGACCGCCGATCAACTCAACGTCGCGCAACTCTCCGCGATTTCCGCGAACCTGGGCACAATGACAGCGGGGAATCTCACGCTGGACGCGAGCGGGTTTATCACGGGCGGCGCGGCAAGTTGGAGCGCGGGAACCGGGTTTTGGCAGGGCTATGACGGGACGCCGACAAGCGGTGCGTATAAATGGCGCGTCGGCACGCCCGGCGCGGCAGGGGCCGCGTGGGATGGCACAAATTTCACGATCTACGGGCCGGACGGCTCGATCACGCTGCAATCTGGCGGGTCGGTCAGCGGCGGCTTTTCAAGCTGGGGCGATCTCGTCACCAAACTGGGAAAACTCGACGCATCGAACGTTTCAACGGTTATCAGCAACGCAGCCATTGGTTCGGCGCAGATCGGGGATGCCGCGATCACATCGGCGAAAATCAAAGAGCTGCAAGTAGAAACCGCCCACATTCATGATCTGCATGTCACCTCGGAAAAAATCGCCAATGGCGCGATTACAAGGGTTGTAAGCGCGACATATTCAAGAGAAAACTGGCGCGACATTAACTGGAGAACATATATGTCTGGCGTGCAGATAGATAGTTTTACCTGGAGTCCATCCAACAATACGTCAAAAACATTTTCATGGAGTGGCATCATAACCGGTGTCGTTGTGTTTCAGTCATCCTCTGGCAACAGCACACAATACTCACAAAGGGTATCGATGTCCCCAGCGCTGGGGGCGGGCACTATAAGTGCCACGCTGACAGCCGTATCGAGTAACGATTTCAATGGGTTGTTTTCCGTAATAACGAGCCTCAAATGAACACAATGAGATCAAAATCATACGCGGCAGTAACCCCATCGGGCAAAATTATTGCGTCCATTTGGTCAACCTATCCTGTTGATTTCGATACGACAAATTTACAAGGGGATTTTGTTGTCATTCCAGGGGCCCCGCGTGACGTGTTGCGTGTTTATTACGATCACGCATCTGCCACGTTTGTCGACATGCCTGCGTCGCCGGGCGAATATTATGAATTTTCCTATGACAAAAAAGCTTGGGTATTCAGTGCCGCCGCCGCGTGGGGTAACATTCGCGCAGAGCGCGACAGGCTCATTGGAAAAACAGACTGGCGGATACTGGCTGACGTAAATCAGTCATCCGAAGAGCGGCGGGCGTGGCTGGTTTATCGGCAAGCATTGAGAGACATCACGCTCCAGGCCGACCCGCTCAACATTGCATGGCCGGTTCCGCCGACATAGTCGTAGTTGTTTATAATGTTGATACATCGCGTGGAGAAAATCATGAAATCCAAATTTTGGACGTTGGGCATGCTGCTATGTTCATTCGCGGCTGAAAGCCATGCGTGCGGTTGGGCGGGATCAACCAGGGCGTCCTGCATGCTGCAAAGCCGTCAAGCGGCGGTCGCCGCGCGATTGTCGGCGGCAACCGCGCGGCGGACTGTATGGAGTGACCCGAACTTCGTCCAGATCGCCCCCGGATGGTGGGGGTATGCGACACATCCCGATGATGCTGCGTTTTATGGATATACGAGTAATGACGATAAACAGGATCGTGAGGCGACGTTCTACGATAGACGTCAAGCTGCAGAGCAAAAGATGGCTACGGCAAACAAACATTGGCGGCGATTCGTAAAATGGGATGGCAGGCACGATCACGAGGCAAAGCCTGCGGCGGGCAGCAAGCCGAAAAAACATAATGCGAGGAAGGGGCATCGTCGAAGCGGTGGTCGGAGCGGCAGCAAACCGTAATTTTTATTGGAGCGAACCGATCCCACAAAGCGGTGACACGTTTTGTGGGATTTTTTTGAACTGGATGATGACAAATATCGCGCAAAACGGTGACAAATATCGCGCGCGCCTACAGTCGCAGAAGCAATAGACGTTATGATAGTCCGCGCTGTCCGCGATACAAACGAAATCCGTGATGACCACGCCTATCGTGGACTTGAGCGCGCTGTAGTCCTCGCCCTCGGCAATCTGGCTGGTGAAGAGGCGGGTCAGGTAGTAGAGGATGCGCGCCTTGAACGCGATGTGGTTGGCGACTTGGATCTCGACGTCGATCTGTTTGCCGGTTTTTGTCTTGACCCGCAGATCCAGGATGCCGATCTTGTCGCCCAGCACTTCGCCCGGCAGGAAGGGGTTCATGATGGTGATCTCGTCGTAGTCGTCGCCGGGCAGGGGCAGTACGGCTTTGAGGAAGGCGATGAGGATCTCCGTGTCCTGCTCGTCGCCAAAGAGCATCTTGAAGACTTCGTCGCTTTTCGGAGGGAGGATGTCAGCCATGATGGGTACCCGCATGTCAATGAAAAGGACAGGCATCCTATCATGGAAGATGTCTAAAGGATATGCCGGCCTCGGTTGTTGATGAACTTGCCGAAGCGGGCGGCCCCGCGCCAATACAGTCGCTATTCAATGCGCCTCGTCCCAGTTCCGCCCCGCGCCCACGTCCACCCGCAGCGGCACGGCAAGCTTGGCGACGTTTTCCATCAGGCCGGGCAGGGCGGTGCGCAGGGCGTCGATTTCGCCCTCCGGGACTTCGAGGACGAGTTCGTCGTGGACTTGCAGCAGCAGCCGTGATTGCAGCGCGTTTTCGCGCAGCCAACGGTCGACGGCGATCATCGCCATCTTGATGAGATCGGCGGCGGTGCCCTGCATGGGGGCGTTGATCGCGGCGCGTTCGGCGGCCTGGCGGCGAGCGTATTGGCGGGCGGCGATGTCGGGCAGGTGCAGACGGCGGCCAAAGACGGTTTCGACATGGCCTTGTTCGCGCGCGACGGCCTTGATCCGTTCCATGTAGGCGGCAACGCCGGGGTAGCGGGCAAAGTAGCGGTCGATCCAGCCTTGCGCCGCGCCGCGTTCGATGCCGAGCGTGCGGGCGAGGCC
>JAIRMC010000126.1 GCA_031258965.1 Azoarcus sp.
GGGCTATGCGGATAAATACCGCGGTCTCGGTCAGCCCATTCACTTGATCGGCGTGGAGTTCAGCCGCGAGCAGCGCCGCGTGGCGGGGTTCGAGGTACAGAGCATCGAGGCGCGCTGAGAGCGAACCTAGCGATGCCGCTTCCAGCTTGCGGGTAATGTTTTCTGGAGACACGGCTTGCGCATGAGTCCGCGCTTTTATTTCCCTGGTATTTTGCCGCGCGTCGGAGAAATCGCTTTTCCCCCCGCTGCGGCTCATCACGCACTCAAGGTGCTGCGCCTCGCGTCGGGTGACGCCGTGACGCTTTTCGACGGCAGCGGCGGCGAGTTGCGTGCCCGGCTCGACATCCGCGCCCGTAGCGCCTATGCGGTCGACGGGCAATGGCTGGAAACGGATGGGAGGGAATCGCCGCTCGCCCTTGTGCTGGTGCAAGCCTTGATTAGCGCCGGCAAAATGGATTGGGCGATCCAGAAAGCGGTGGAACTTGGCGCGAGCGGTTTCATCCCGCTGTTGTCAGCGCGTTCCCTGCCGCATCCTGGCGACGGACGCGCCGCCAGGAAAAGCGAACACTGGCGGCAAACCATCATCGCCGCCTGCGAACAATGCGGCCGCAACCGTTTACCGTTCATTGCCCCGGTGCAGAACCTTGCTGCCTACCTTGGGCGGCGACAGGATGCAATGCGACTGCTTTTCCTGCCCGGAGGCCCGCGCCTTTCCACGATCCGTCCTCTTCCTTCTATTCCCGTTCACCTTCTCATTGGCCCTGAAGGCGGTTGGAGCGAGGAAGAACAAATGCTGTGCCAGCGCGCCGGTTGCCAGCCGGTTGGCTTGGGGCCGCGTATTTTGCGCACCGAAACGGCGGGATTGGCCGCGATCGCCGCCTTGCAGGCGCTGGCGGGGGATTTTTGAGGTAACGCATGGTTTTCCGCCAGAAAGTGGACAGACGGTACACAGGTTCTCAAAACGGTTTGTTTACCATCAGGAAGAAAATGACCGTGACGGCGATGAAGGCCGGGTAGCCGAGCCATTCCCACAGGCGGGCCTTGCGCCAGTAGTAATCGGGAAGGGGGCGCTGTTCGTCGCGGCAGGCACGGGCGGTATTGCGGAGTTCGATTTGCAGCCAAACGACGGGGAGCCAGCAGATACCGGCCAGGACGAAAAGGGCAAGGGAGAGCAAAATCCAGCCTGTCGTCAGCGTCAGTCCCGTCTGCTGCATGAGCCACAGCCCGGACAAAGGCTGGAAAATGACGGCGGGCATGGTAAACCACGTGTCGGCGCGCACGACGAGGCGGCTCACTTCCGCGATGGCTTCGAGATTCCGGGTTCGATGGATGAAGAAAAGATAGAAGGCGGTGCCGAATCCCGTGCCGACCATGAGCACGGAAGAAATAATGTGCAGCCATTTGACGATCAGATAGGTATTCACGATGAAGCCTCCTCGGCGTGAAGCTGGACGATCATGACCATGACGGCCAGGTTTTTGAGCGCCGGGCCGAAGGGATGGAAGAGGAATTCCGGCAGTCGCCAGCAGATCAGCAGGGTGTAGACGGCGATGAGGGCGAGTTGGCAGAGCCAGAGTTTTCGTCCGGGGCGGACGAGGGTCAGGATGCCCATCAGCGCGTCGAGTGCAGCGGCGAGCGCGAGCGTGGTGACGGCGATCGTGCCTGTGAGACCGAACGGGAGAAGGAGTTTCAGGCTTTCAGCGATGGGATGGAAAGCGACGCTGACAAGGGCCGTCAGAAACCAGATGGCCGCCAGCGCGCCAATGAGCATGGGCCGCCGCCAAGCGGCGAGCGCGGCAAGGCGCAGGCGTTCGGCGTCTTCGGGCGGGGCGAAGGCGACGGGATCGCGCAGGGGGCGGCCAATGAAAGGGGGCGTTTCTCCGGCCTCAGCGTGGTTGCCGTGTCGCATCATGGTCCAAGTGTCGCGGTTCAGGAGGGAGGCATGGAACATTCCAGCGACGCGCGCCGCCGCCGTCATGAGGCAGGCCGGAACCGGCAGGTGCGGCGCGGGCGGCAATTTCATCAGGCCGCGGTAGGTTTCCATCCATTCCGCGTAGCCCATGGCGCGAGGGCCGGTGAGGCGGAGTACACGGCTGGCGGCGGCGGGGGCCGCGAGGCAGGCCGCGACGGCCGCCGCCACGTCTTCCACATGGATGGGGCGCAATTCGCCCGCGCCGCGCGGGATGCAAAGGATGGGCAGGCTGGCCGTCGCCATGAAGAAGCGAGTCGAAACGCCTTCTTGCCCGAAGACGAGCGCGGGTCGCAGAACGGTGGCGTTTGCGGGCATGGCCTCCATCAGGGCGGTATCCGCCGCGTATTTGCTGGCGAGATAGGGCATGGTCGCAGGCGCGCCGAGGGCGGAAATTTGCACGATTTTTTTCAGGCCCGCGCTGGCGGCGGCGTGGAACAGCGCCGCCGGGGCGCGATGGTGGATGCGCTCGAAATCGTCCGCCCGCTGTTCGCGCAAAATGCCGACGGCGTTGATGACGGCATCCATTTTTTCGAGCCGCGGAAGCCAGTCTTGCGGCGCGAGGTCGCGCCGGTAATCGATGGCAATGTCGCCGGGCAGGCGCGGACGGTGTACGCCGCGCGTGACCTGGTGCCCGGCGGCGATGAGCGCCCGCTGGATGACTTGTCCGAGGAAGCCGTCCGCGCCGCAAAGAAAAACGTTCATGCCGGGTTCGCCGCGCTGCTGCGACAGATGGCGTAGTTGCCATCGTGGAGAAATCCCGATGGGGAGATGTTGGCATCCATGGCACTTTCCTTTTTGTCCGTAATTTCAGTAAAGAGTGAAACATGTGTGCTTGAAAAAAGCGGGCAAACCGCGTGAAGAGAGGCGGGGCCGGAGTCCCGCCAGCGTTTTTCATTGCTGTGCTTTTTCTTCTGTCGTCCCCCGCACAAGGTTGCTCACTTTTGCGCCCATCTTGAGGATCTTCATCAGCGTCTCCGGCTCTTGCCGCAGCATTTCCGTTATCCAGGCAGTCAAGACCTGGATGAACTCGCGCGTCTGCCCGATGCGCGCGACGACGCCCGGTGTTTCCTGGTCGAGATCGGTGCTTTCCAGGAATTCGTTGAGTACGGCGAGCGTCGGGGCCACTTCGCGCTGTTTTCTGCCTTCGACGATGATCTTGAATAGTTCCCAGACATCTTTCGAGGTTTCAAAATGGTCGCGGCGATCGCCCATCTGGTGCGTGATCTTGGCAAGCCGCCAGGATAGAAGCTCCTTTAGGCTCATGCTGACGTTGGAGCGGGCAACCGACAGGGTTTCCGCGATCTCGTCCGCGGCAAGGGGCCGGTCGGAGAGAAAGAGCAGGGCGTGAATCTGCGCCACGCTGCGATTGACGCCCCATCGCGCGCCCATCTCGCCCCAGTGCAGGATGAATCGTTCGGAGATCGGTGTGAGGTTCATGACGTGGACTATAGATGTTCAGAAACTTCTGTCAAGTCTGAATTTTGTGAAAATTGTAGAGTCCGAACCCCCGGACGACGCCCAAATGTTTCTCCAGGCGTGTTTCACGGCCAGGCGATACCGTGCGGATGAGTCGTGGGAGGCATTCCGCCTTTGCGCGCTGAAGCTCGTGTTTCAAACCAGCATTCGTTTCATGTCGATAAAAATATTGATGATGCCGCCCGGTCGTGTGGCATCGGTTCGGCGGGTTTTCCAAGACTGCTGTTGCGGGTGTGTGCCATCCGGGGCAATGGTGTCTATGCGGCATCGGCGCAGTGGGGTTTTCTGGTATCGTTGCGGCAGTGCACCATTTTGGGGTGCACCGCCATCCGTCGCGTTTCCGGTGGCGCGCGAAGGAGAATCCGGCATATGAGTAGACTCGTTTCCACGCCCGGCCTGGGTATTTTGCGCAATGCGCTCACCATCAATGTCGAGGACTATTTCCAGGCGCCAGCCCTGGCGGCGTATTTCCCGCGCGAGGCATGGGCGTCGACGCCGTGCCGAGTCGAGCAGAACGTCGACCGCATTCTCGATTTGTTAGCCGGGCATGGCGTGGTTGCCACGTTTTTCGTGCTCGGTTGGGTGGCGACCCGTTATCCGTCGCTGGTGCAGCGGATCGTCGATGATGGTCATGAACTGGCCTGTCACGGATATGGCCATGGCCACGTCAGTGCGATGACGCCCGAGGCCTTTCGCACCGAAATCGTCCGCACAAAAACCTTGCTCGAAGATTTTTCCGGCAGGCCGGTACTGGGTTATCGCGCACCGGATTTTTCGATCGGCGCGGGCAGTTCATGGGCGTATGAGGTTCTCGCCGAGGCGGGGTATCGGTACAGTTCGTCGGTTTATCCAGTCGGGCATGGTCGGCATGGTATGCCGGGCGCGTCGCGTTTTCCTTGGCGCCTGCCGCCGGGCCTGGCCGAGATTCCGCCCGCCACCGTGCGGTGGGGCGGACGCAACTGGCCAGCCGGGGGCGGGGTCTGGTTCCGGTTGATGCCGTATGAGATGTCGCGCTGGCAGATCGCCCGGATCAACCGCCACGATGGCCGCGCCGTGGTGTTTTATTTCCGCCCTTGGGAAATCGATCCGGAGCAGCCCAGGGTCCGGGAAGCGCCGCCTAGGGTGCGCCTGGGCCAATACTTCAATCTATCGCGCACCGAAGGCCGTTTGCGCTTGTTGCTCGAAGATTTCCGATGGGGGCGGATGGACGACGTGTTCAGGGATATTTTGTGACGCTTGTCGTGCGGGGCGGATGCGGCGAGTGTGGCGCTTATGCGGTTTTTGTCGCGCGCCGGGTGAATATCCAATATGCTTCCGAAAGTCCGGCGCGCCTCCAAAAGCCGGACGGGAAGAATAAAGCGCGCCCGTCTCGCCGGAAGCGGTTTCCAGAATAAAAGGATTCAACATGAGCGGTATCGTCGGTCTTTTCGATCTCCAGGGCCTGCGCGATTTCGATTGCGCTTTGGTGCGGGAGATGAACGAGTCCCAGCGCCATCGCGGGCCGGACGATGGCAAGCTCCATCTGGCGCCGGGGCTTGCGCTCGGGCATCGGCGCTTGTCGGTCATCGACATCGCCGCCGGGCAGCAGCCCTTGCTCAACGAAGATGGTTCGGTGGCGCTGGTTTTCGATGGCGAAATCTATAATTTTCAGGCCTTGGCTTCCGAGCTGGCCGCACTCGGTCATGTGTTCCGCACCGGCGGAAATGCAGAAGTCATCGTCCGTGCCTGGGAAGCGTGGGGCGAGGCGTGCGTCGGGCATTTTCGCGGTATGTTCGCCTTTGCGTTGTGGGATCGCGCCCGGCAGACGCTTTTCCTCGCCCGCGACCGCCTCGGCGTCAAGCCTTTGTACTATGCGGCGCTCGGGGATGGCAGCGTGATTTTCGGCTCCGAACTCAAGGCGCTGATGCGACACCCTGGTTTTGGGCGCAAGCTCGACTCGCGCGCGGTGGAGGAGTTTTTCGCTTTCGGCTACGTGCCCGATCCGCGCACGATCTTTCTGGCGGCCTGGAAGCTGCCGCCCGGCCATACCCTGAGCATCCGGCGCGGCGGGCCGCTTCCGGTGCCGCGCGAGTATTGGGACCTCCGGTTTTCGCTCGATAATCCCATCGGGTTCGAGGAAGCCGCCGCTGAATTCAGCGGGCGTCTGCGCGAGGCGGTAAGGCTGCGCCTGACGGCAGAGGCGCCGCTGGGGGCGCTCCTGACGGGCGATACCGATTCCAGTGCAGTATTTGCCGCCATGGCGGGGCTGTCGGAGAAGCCCGTTGACACATGCTCGATTACCTTCGGCGATTCCGGCTCCAGGGAAGCCGCCTTGGCGGATACGGTCGCCAGGCTCTACCACGGCAATCATTTCAACGGAACGGCGCGCTCGGACGATTTCGATCTCGTCGATACGCTGTCCGGTCTGTACGACGAGCCTTTCGCTGATAGCGCGGCCATGCCGTTCTATCGCTTGTGCGAATTGGCGCGAAAGCGGATGACGGTGGCGCTTTCGGGTGTCGGCGGCGACGAGATTCTCGCCGGTCATCGTCGCTATCGCATGCACCTGGCGGGAGAGCGTCTGCGCGCGGTATTGCCCGCGGGAGTGCGCCAGCCGATTTTCGGGCTTCTCGGGGGGCTGTATTCGGCAGCGGGTTGGGCGCCCCGCCTTTTTCGCGGCAGGGCGGTTTTCCAGGCATTTGCGAAGAATACGGTCGAAGCGTATTTCCATTCGGTTTCCCTGCTGCGCGACGATATGCGGCGGCGTCTTTTTTCCGTGTCTTTCCGCCGCGATCTTGCCGGTTATGAAGCCATCGAAGTTTTCCGCAGGCACATCCGGCGCGCGCAGACTAGTGATCCGCTGGCGCTCGTGCAATATCTGGACATCAAGACCAGCCTGGCGGGATTCGTCAATACCCGCGTTGATCGCGCCAGCATGGCGCATTCGCTGGAAGTCCGTGCACCGCTGATCGACCATATGCTGGTCGAGTGGCTTGCCGCCCTGCCTTCGGCATTCAAGCGGCGGGGGAGGGAAGGGCGGCTCCTACTCAAGAAAGCCATGGAAGCGCAACTTCCCCGCAATGTACTGCATCAATCGGGAAGGCCGTCCGCCGTGCCGTTCAACCGCTGGCTTCGCGGCCCGCTCAAGGGACGAGTACGGGAAATCATCCTGGGCGATACCTTGGCGGCCACGGGCATCTTCGATACCGGGTATTTGCAGCATCTGGTGGATACCCATTTGCTCGGCGTGCGCGACCATGGTACTTCGCTGTGGGCCTTGCTGACGTTCGAAGCCTTTCTGCGCCATACCGCGCCGACGGTAAGTTCCACTTGACCGATTGTGCGCACTTTGCATATTCTCGATTGTCTGAGAGGCGCGGCCCGGATGTCCGGGGCAGCGCATGGCATATCAACAATATTTTGCCGCCCGGAAAGCGCCGACGCCAGCTTTGCCGGGGGGACGGAGCGAGCATGGCCGAGTTGTTGAAAGGCCCGTATATCGGGGTGTTGAGCAGCCTGTTTCCGAGTAGCGTACAGCCGGGTTCGGGGCTGTTCATCCGCGAGCGCATGTTTCGCGTCGCCCGGCGCCTGCCGCTGTTCGTCGTGGCGCCGACGCCCTGGATGCCATGGCAGGATGCGATAAAGAAATACCTGGACAAGCCGCGCTTTTGCCCCGGCGCGCCGGAATACGAGGAACAACAGGGCATTCCGGTATGGTACCCGCGTTTTTTGTCCGTGCCGGGCGTACTCAGGCGCTGCGATGGGCGAACAATGGCGATGGCGGCGTATCGCCGTTTTGCCGCGATGCGCCACGCCGGGCGTCTCGATGTGATCGACGCGCATTTCGTCTGGCCGGACGGCTATGCTGCCGTATTGCTCGGGCGCAAATTAGGCGTGCCGGTGACGATAACCTTGCGCGGCGCTGAAGCGCGGCAGGCGCAGAGCCAGCGCCTTGCCCCGAAGCTGCGCGAGGCGCTCATGAGCGCGACGAAGGTGTTCGCCATGGGTGAGAGCCTGCGCCAGCTCGCTATCGGGATGGGCGTGCCGGACGAGCGGGCCGAGACGATCAGCGACGGGGTGGATGTCGAGAACTTCCGCCCGCGTGACCGTGGCGAGGCGCGGGCGGCGCTCGGATTGACGCCGGAAGTGCCTGTGCTGATATCGGCGGGCTGGCCGGTCGATGAGAAAGGCTGCCACCGGGTCATCGAAGTATTGCCTTCGCTTGTCCGGCGCTGGCCAGGACTGGTGTACCTGATCGCCGGGGCGGGCGCGTTGGCCGGGCATGACGATACCGCGCTCAAGGCCCATGCGGTGCGTCTAGGTTTGGGCGGCACGGTGCGTTTTCTTGACGATTTGTCGCTGGATGAATTCCCCGGCCCTTTGTCCGCCGCCGACGTATTCGTGCTTGCCACGCATATCGGGAGCGGGGGCAATGCCTTTCTCGAGGCCATGGCCTGCGGTCTGCCGGTCGTGACGACCGAAGTGGGCGTCAGCCGTGAAACCGTTTGCCGCCCGGAATTGGGCGAGCTGGTTCCTTTCGGCGAGCCGCTGGTGCTCGAAACGGCGCTTGACCGGGCACTGTCGCGGCCCTGGGATCGTGCGGCCATTCGGCGGTATGCCGAGACCAACAGTTGGGACGGACGGATAGGCCGCCTGTGCCGAGTCTTTGCCGAACTGACGGGCCGGACGGCGAAAGAATAAGCCAGGGGCAACGCACCCCATGGAGTGCCACGGCGGCTGTGGCCCTCGCAATGACGGCTATTCGTACTTCGCCGCGATCGGCATCCGCCGTCCGCTGCCGAATGCGTGCGTCCGCAAGCGCAGGATGGGCGGCGCCTGGCGGCGCTTGTATTCGTTTTTCCAGATCATCCGCCGCACGCGCGCGATCAGCGCCGCGCCGTCTTCCATTTCAGACAGCCGCGCATAGTCGGCCTTGACGGCGTCGCGTTCTTCGGCGCTCAGACGTTCGCCCTCGATCAGGAATTTCAGGATCGTATCCAGCACCGGATAAGGCGGCAGGCTGTCCGTGTCTTTCTGGCCGGGTGCAAGCTCGGCTGAAGGCGGTTTTTCGATGATGGCTTCGGGGATCAGTTCACGCTCGCCGGTTTCATTGATGTGGCGGGCGAGGGCGAAAACTTCCGTTTTGTAGAGATCGCCGATGAGTCCCAAGCCACCGTTGGTATCGCCGTAGAGCGTGCAGTAGCCGACGGAAATCTCGCTCTTGTTACCGGTGGTGAGAAGCAAAGCGCCAAACTGATTGGAATACGCCATGAGTATGGCGCCGCGCACGCGGGCTTGCAGGTTTTCCTGCGCCACACCCTCGATCGGCTCGCCGAAGGCGGCTCCGAAGCCTTGCTCGTAACTGGCAACGATGTCGTGGATGGGGTGCTCGAAGAGTTTGATGCC
>JAIRMC010000023.1 GCA_031258965.1 Azoarcus sp.
TGGAAAGATAAGGGAATGCCCCCGCGGGCAAAAAAGAATAGACGGTCTGACAAGGTCATGTAAACGCAGACAGCGAAAATCCCGCGAGGATGAGAGCAAGGGTGTCTTTAATACAACAAATGCTTGGAAGGGCGGCGGTCGATGCGCCCGTAACATCGGTTTGGGTTGAACGGGCGGCGGTTTGGGCTTGTGCAACTTTACAAAGGGATGGACGGGCGGCGGTCGATGCGCCCGTAACATCGATTTAGGTTGAACGGGCGGCGGTTCGGGTCTGCGCAACTTTACAAAGGGTTGAACGGGCTGCGATTGATGCGCCCATGACAAGCCGTTACGGCGTCATGGCGCGGGCTTTGCCGCCAGCCGTTCGATCATGCGCCGCACGGCGCTGATCTGGGGCGCGGACTGGAGATGGTAGTCCGCGCCCGTGTAGCCCCACCAATCCCAACAGCCATTCGGCTCCCTGGCCGAAGAGGTCCGCGGGTAGAGGATGATGAGCCGGTTGCTTTCGGCCCATGGGTTGTAGCCGGATTCCCGCGCCCAAGCCTCGCCCAAGGCGCCGGCATGCTGGCGGCAGCCGTGGAAGGCGATATGGATGCGGCATCCGCCCGCGCGGCAGCCGGTGGGGAGGTAGAGCCAAGCGGCGTCCGCCATGCCCGCTTCCGGGCGGGTGAATTCGCTTTGCCGGAACGCGAGCAGTTCTCCGCTCGCGGCGGGCGCGGGGGGCTGGAGTTTGCCCAGCAGATGCGCGAGCAAACGGCCCGGCGCGTCGAAATCGCCGCAACGGTTGAGGTAGGGCGGCGCGGTGGCCTCGCAGGCGCGGGCGTCTTTCGCCCGCGGCGCGATCATGGCGTGCCCGGCATTGGGCAGGCGCTCGTAGGCGAGGGCGGATTCGGGCAGCCATTGCAGGTAGAAGGCTTGGGCGGCATCCACCACGCCGCTTTTCACGAGCGGATCCCGCCCGCCGGAAAACAGCCAGACGCGGCTGGCGGCCAGGTTGACGGGCGCGTCGATGCGGTGCGCCGCCGCCTGCTTTTCCACTTCTTCGCGCAGGACGTCCGGTTTGGGCGCGGGCAGGAAGAAGTGAGGGGACATGCACGATGAAAGCGCCCGGATGGCGCTGCCCCGCGCGCAGTAGTACGGCCCGCCCGCAAGCACGCCCGCGCCGCGTACCAGCGCGGAATGGGCGACATGGAATTGCACGGCCATGAAGCCGCCCGAGGAGAGGCCGGATACCGTCAGGTTTTCGGCGCTCGCCGCCAGGGCGGGCAGCGGTTCGGCGGCGCGGGCGCAGGCCGCCGAAAGCCACAGGGCGAGGAAGACCCGGCGTGAAAGCGTGGATGTCATGCGCCGCGCCTGTTGGCGAACACCGCGCCGCCCCCGGCGGCGGCGGCGCGCGTCATTCTTCCGCCATGGCGACGCGCCGTCCGCCGGTCTGGACGCCCGGCGCGAAACGCTCGACGACGTGACGGCTCATGCTCCGGGCGAGTTCTTCTTCGCCAAAGAAGACCGCGCTGATGCCTTCGTCGTTCAACGACTGCTTTTCCTTATCGTTGTGGGTGCGCGCCACGATTTCGATGTCCGGGTTCAGGGCGCGGGCGGTTTCGGCCATCTTGTACGCATCCGGGAGCAAAGGCGTCGCCACCACCAGCATCGCGGCCTTGGCGATGTGGGCCTGTATCAGTACGGCGGGTTCGGCGGCGTCGCCGCAGACGGCGGGGATGCCTTTCTTGCGCAGTTTTTCCACGCATTCGCGGTTCTGCTCCGCAATCACGAAGGGGATGCCGTGCTCCGTGAGCGATCCGGCGATGCGTTGCCCGACCCGGCCATATCCCGCCAGGACGACCTGGCCTTCGAGCGCCTTGCGGTCCGTGTTCATCGGCAGTTGAGTGTAGGGCGCTTCACGCCGGTCGAGGCGGCGCGCCCATTCGTAGCGCTTGAGCAGCCAGCCTTGCAGCGCCGGGATCGCCGCGAAAAGCAGGGGGTTGAGGGCAATTGCGATCAGGGAGGCGGCGAGGATCAGGCTCATGCCTTCCTTGGAGAGCAGCCCGAGAGTCATTCCCAGACCGGCAAGGATGAAGGAGAACTCGCCAATCTGGGCCAGACTGACAGCGACCGTGAGCGCCGTGCGCAAAGGGTAGCGGAAGGCCAGCACCAGCGCGGCGGCAGCCAGGGATTTGCCCAGGATGATGATCGTCACCACCGCGAAAGTCTTGAACGGCGCATCCAGCAGGATGCCCGGCTCGAACAGCATGCCAACCGACACGAAAAAGAGCACGGAGAAGGCATCGCGCAGCGGCAGGGACTCTGCCGCCGCGCGATGGCTGTGTGGCGACTCCTGCATCACCATACCGGCAAAGAAAGCGCCGAGGGCAAAGGAGACATGAAACCATTCCGCCGCGCCGTAGGCGATGCCGATGGCGATGGCGACGACCGACAGCGTGAATAGTTCGCGCGACCCGGTGCGTTCCACATACCGCAGCAGCCAGGGGATGAGGCGCTGCCCCACCACCAGCATGAGGAGGATGAATGCCGAGACGCGCAACAGGGTGATGCCGATGGCCGTCCAGAACGAGCCTTGCGCGGCGGCTTCGTCCGCGGCGGCGAGGGCCTCGCCGCCGTTGCCGAGCAAGCTTGCCAGCGGCGGCAGCAGCACCAGCGCCAGCACTGTTGCGAGGTCTTCCACCACCAGCCAGCCCACGGCGATGCGGCCGTTCATACTCTCCAGGCTGCCCTGCGCTTCCAGTGCCTTGAGCAGCACCACCGTGCTGGCGCAGGACAGCGACAGCCCGAACACGAACGCGCCGCTCCATTGCCAGCCCCAGCACTTCGCCAGCAGCGCGCCGAGCAGCGTGGCCAGCCCCATCTGCGCCACCGCGCCGGGGATGGCGATGCGCTTGACCGCCAGCAGATCGCCTGGAGAAAAATGCAGCCCGACGCCGAACATCAGCAACATGACGCCGATTTCCGAAAGCTGCGAGGCGATGGCCTGGTCCGCGACGATACCGGGCGTCGCGGGGCCGAGGATGACGCCCGCGACCAAATAGCCGACCAGCGCGGGCACCCGCAGCCGTTCGGCAATCAGCCCTAGCGCGAGGGCCATGCCAAAGCCGCCTGCGATGGTGCTTATCAGGGAGAGGTTGTGTTCCATGGGGTAGCGGAGAATGCACGCGCGGACGTCCGGCGTTCGGAGGTGGATTGTTGCATGTTTCCTGGCCGTTCAACGCGGCCTTCGCCGCACGGTTCGGGGCAATCGCGCGATCGGCCGGTTTCCGGCCGCCCGCCGCGTCTTTCCGGCGCGCACATTCAGGCGATGGCCCCGGCGCTTTTGAGCAGTGCTTGCAGTTCGCCGCTTTTGCGCATTTCGCGCATGATGTCGTTGCCGCCGATGAATTCGCCCCCGATATAGAGCTGCGGGATGGTCGGCCAGTTGGCGTATGCCTTGATGCCCTGGCGGAGTGCTTCGTCGGCGAGGACGTCGACCGCGAGGAAATCCTTGAGGCCACAGGCTTTGAGCGTTTGCACGGCGCTCGACGAAAAGCCGCACCGCGGGAATTGCGGCGTGCCTTTCATATACAGCACCACCGGGTTGGCGGTGACTTGTTCGCGGATGCGATCTTGGATATTCATGGTGTTTTCTCTCTGGTTGGGAACGGCGTGAAAATTCTGGCCGCACTCCGGGGTTGCCGTCAATCGTTCCGATTTAGGTATTGACACTGGCAAGGGAGGCCGTATACCAATGTACACCATGGATCGCCTCGCCCCCGCGCAATGACGAAGGTATGCGCCGTCGTTGCGCGGGGGGCCGTCCCGCGGTGCGCCATGCGGCGCATTGAAAAAAGGGCGCGCGCCATGGCGGCGGTCCGGGCGCGTCCGATTCCTGATTCCTGATCTGGCCGCACCATCCCCGCCTCGTCAATTACGTCACCGCACCAATGTAGTGCGGCGGATTTCACCACGCTTGGCGCGGGGGGGGCCGTCAAAGCGCGGCCATCGCGCCGATTCCCGTCGAAACGCCAAAAATGGCATACACCTTGCGTTGGGCAGGGCGTTTTCCACCGCATCCGGTTTTCCCCCCTTACGAGAAGGAAACGCCATGAAAGTCCCCGCTCCCCTGGAAAAGGCGCTGCCCTTGCTGCCGC
>JAIRMC010000031.1 GCA_031258965.1 Azoarcus sp.
CTTTTCATGGTGGAGCGCGACTACAACTTTTCCGAAAGCGTGGTGTATGGCCTCGGCTCCGGCGTCTCCTGGGCGCTGGCCATCGCGCTGCTCGCGGGCATCCGCGAAAAGCTCAAATACTCGGACGTGCCCGCCGGGCTGCAAGGGCTGGGGATTACCTTCATTATCATCGGGTTGATGTCGCTGGGCTTCATGTCGTTTTCGGGCGTGCAGCTTTAGGATGGAGGGGGGGGGGAGAAATTGGCCGATCGCTTGCCGCTCACGCTGGAACGATTGCGGGCAGAAGCCGCTGGTTTTGCCGAAGCGCAGAGCCGGTGCGCCGTGCCAGCCTTGTATGGCGCGACGGACGGCAAGGCCATTGGAACTTATCTTGAACACAAATTCCTGGTATGTCTTGAGGAGCGCCATGTGTTCGACGCGGGCAATTCGGCTTCCGGCATCGACATCCCCGGTCTTGATCTGGATATAAAGGCCACAAGCGCAAGACAGCCGCAATCGTCATGTCCTTTCAGGTCTGCGCGCCAGAAGATTTATGGCCTTGGTTATCATCTGCTGGTGTTCATGTATGAGAAAACCGACGATGCGGACGCGCAAACGAGCAGCCTGGACATCACGCATGTCATTTTCGTCGACAAGACCCGCACCGCTGACTTCCAGATGACGCGCGGCTTGCTGCAAATCATCGAAAATGACGGGAACGCGGATGATATCGTCGCTTTCCTGCAAGACAAGAATCTTCCCGTCGATGAAATGGAAGCGCGCGATATTGCCGATGCCGTTCTCGGGATGCCGCCATTGCAGGGGTATCTGACCATATCGAATGCGCTCCAGTGGCGGCTGCAATACGGTCGCGTCATCAGCCAGGCCGGGGCGGTCGCCGGGATAGAGCGGGTTCGTTGACATGACCAGGCAAACTCATCGGGATGCGCGGCAATATGGAGATTTCCAGACGCCGCCCGATCTGGCTGCGGCGGCATGTGCCGTGCTCGCGCGGCGGGGAGTCGACGCCGCCGCGGTGCTGGAACCCACTTGTGGGCGAGGCGCTTTTCTCATGGCGGCGGCGGCGCAGTTTCCTCGATGCCGGCTTCTGCTGGGCGTGGAGATCAATCCCGTGTATGCGGCGGCGGCGGGCCGCAACCCAGAGGTGCAGGTTGAACAGGGGGATTTTTTCAGCATGGACTGGCCGCGCGTGCTTGACCGCGATCCCGGACCGTGGCTGATTCTTGGCAATCCGCCTTGGGTTACCAATGCCGAGCTTGGCGTGTTGGGCAGTGGCAACCTTCCGGCAAAAAGCAATTTCCAGGGCCACAGGGGACTAGACGCCGTGACCGGCAAGGCCAATTTCGATCTGTCGGAATGGATGCTGCTCCAGCACTTATCGTGGTTGGAGGAGCGTTCCGGCTGGATTGCCATGCTGGTGAAGACTTCCGTGGCCAGGAAGACGCTTCGGCACGCATGGAAACGCCAAATGCCAACGGGGCGGGCGGCCATCTTCAGAATTGATGCCCTGCGTTCTTTTGGCGCTTCGGTTGACGCCTGTTTTCTTGTGCTGCCGGTCAATTTGGGAGAAACGTCGCGGGATTGCGATATTTACCCGGATTTGAGCGCGCCCGCTCCGGCCGGCGTTACCGGGTTTCATGACGACATGCTGGTCGCGGACGTGGACGGATACCGGCGGTTTCGCGGCCTGATCGGTCACAATGCCGATTACATATGGCGTTCAGGCGTCAAGCACGATTGCGCGAGGATCATGGAACTATCAGGTTCGGTCGAGCAGGGCTTTACCAATGGCAAGGGCGAGCGCCTGCATCTGGAAGAGGCATGCCTGTACCCGATGCTGAAGAGTTCCGATGTCGCGCGGGGACGGATTCGATCAGACCGTCGCATGATCGTCACTCAGCGCAGGGTAGGGGCGGATACTTCCCTGCTCCGGATCACGGCGCCGAAAACATGGGCGTATCTTGTCTCCCAGGCGGCTCTGATGGATAAACGGAGCAGCGTCATTTATAAGAACAAGCCCCGGTTTTCCATCTTTGGCGTTGGCGATTACACCTTCGCCCCCTGGAAGGTGGCCATATCCGGTTTTTACAAGAATCCGCGCTTCGTGAAGATTGGTCCCATCGACGGCAAACCAGTCGTCTTCGACGATACGGTTTATTTTCTTCCATGCCGATCGGAAGAAGAGGCGGATTTCATCCTCTTGCTCGTACAATCGGAACCGTACCGCCGCATCATCGAGGCAATGAGTTTCCCCGATGAAAAACGCCCGATCACGGCGGAACTGCTCAAACGGGTATCGTTGCAACAGGTTGCCGAACGGCTTGGCCTGACCAGCGAGTATTGCCGCTTCCGTGATCACGTTGAAACGGAACCGCGCAATCTGGAACTTATCTTTTAGGGAACACCATGAACACCCAGGAAATGATCCTCGCCATAGGCATGTTTACCGCCGTCGTACTCGCGCTCGCGGCCATCATCCTGCTGGCGCGCGCCTGGCTGGTGAAGAGCGGCGATGTCCGGATCAACATCAACGGCGAGCGCGATGTCGACGCGTCCGCGGGCGGCAAGCTGCTGCAAAC
>JAIRMC010000046.1 GCA_031258965.1 Azoarcus sp.
ACATCATCAAATCCTCGCCGCTCCACGGACACTACGACACAGCGATAGACCGCGAATCCGCTTATGAAAAACTCAAGGCGCGGCAAAACGTCCCGGACGTTCCCGCAAACGAACCGCGCGCCCCGCGCCGCAACGGCGGCAACCGTGAAAGCGCCATGGAAGCCATGACGAAATCAGCGGCCCGCGCCATCGGCTCGCAAATAGGCCGCGCCATCCTGCGCGGCCTGCTCGGCTCCAGCGCGCGAAACTCATATGGTTCCGCGTCTACACTATCGGGCAGGCGGAGAAAATAATGATGACGGAACGCAGCGAATCATTGTTTCGCATCTTGCGTAATAAAGCTGAAAGGCTTGTCGGCGTGGCGGTCTTTCTCGCTGCCTGTACGACGTTTTAATAACGCGAGGCTGGTATTGGCGAACGCCTCGTGACGCGATTACCGTGCATGAGGTTCTGAAACAAAGAACCGTCATGGAGAGAAAGGCGGGCTGATGCCCGATTGCCAAGCTGCTTCGCCTCTCGCAATAACAGCCAACCAGATCCCCCTTTCTGGTTGGCTGGCGTTTCTTTACGCTGCCACCGATTTCCGCGTTTCCGCCGGAAGCAGGGCTTCGACCGCGGTTCCCTTGAAAAAGCCGGGGTTGTTGGCGGTGTAGAAGTTGTACGGGCCGGTAAAGACGAGTTGCTTGAAGTTTTCGGCGCTGATGATGCCTTCTTCCACGAGCCGGAAGGTGTCGGCCAGGATGGTGTTGATTTCGGGGACATCCCAGTGGCCGATATCGGATGAGTAGAACATGTTGACCTGGGCATTGAGCGGGGTTGCCTGGGTGTTGAAGGCGTGCCCGAGGGTGCGGTCGTCCGCTTCGGTGCCGAAGTAGAAATTGGGGATGTAGCGGTCGCGGATGTCCTCGATGCTTTCGATACCGGCAAGGGCGAAATCATCGAATTCTGTTTCCGCCGCGCCCTGGGTCGCGTAATACTGGCCGCGCGCGCCGAAGGCGAGATAGGCGATTTCTTCCTTGCTGTATTTGTGCCCCCCCTTGTTGAGGTCTTCGCCGTATTTTTCGTAGAGGCTGTAGAGGAAATCCTTGTCGGCATTGGCGGGGTTGTACTTTTGCACGGCGTCGCGTCCCCGTTTGAGCCAGCGGTCGACGAGGTGGGTGTAAACATCCGCGCCCCATCCCGCGCCGCCTTCGATGAGGCCGATGCGCAACTTGGGGAAGCGCCGCGTGACGCCGCCGAAGAACAGGGCCTTGGCGAGGGCTTCGGACGCATCGGCGAAGTGGCCGATGTGGTTGAACATGTAATTGGTGACGGAGTTGCGGGAGTCCCATCCTTGGCTGCCGGAGTGTGTGGTGGGATTGACGCCGAGTTCGATAGTCTTGGCCCAGAAGGGGTCGTAGTCGTATTCGCTGTCGAGGCCGAAGAAATCGAGGTATTCGATGTGGCGGGCAAGTTCTGGATAGAGTTCGCGGGGGAATTTTTCTTGCAGCGCCTTGATGGGACGACGTACCGCGCCGGGAATGATGGCGGTTTTGAGGCCGAGTTCCTTGACGGCGAATTCGAGTTCTTCGATGCCTTCCTGTGGGGTGTGGAGCGGGATGACCGCGACGGGGGTCAGACGGTCGGCGTAAGGGCGATAGAGATCGGTCGCGTAATGGTTGAGGGCGCGCGCGAGGACGCGGCGCAATTCCTTGTGGCCGCTGACGGCGGCGAAAAGGGTGATGTTGGGGTAGATGACGCCATAATCGCTCCCAAGCTCGCCGAGGCGCTCGTAGAGCAGCCTGGGAAAGGCCGCGGTGCCGAGGTCGTAGGTGTTGCGGGCGGGGAGCGTCCAAAAGGTTGGCCGGTTGATGCGGTGCTCAAGGCGCTCCTGGGGCGAGAGTTTGTACCACTGGTGGGCAAGGTAGTTCAGGCCGATCTTTTCGTGTTCGCGGAAGACGTCTACCAGTTTGGCTCCGCCGTACTGGGCGATATAGTCTTCAAGCAGCGGGCTGAATTCGTTGGTGTGAATGTCGGTGTCGATGACGGGGTAATCGAGCAGATCGCGTACCTTGGCTGAACGGGAGGAGGCTCTTTTGCGGGTAATGAAGGCGTCGGTGACGGTATTCATGGGAAACTCCGGATGGTTGGACGGCGGGAATCGGGGCGGAAGAATGCCGTGGACGGAAAAGCCGCCGCGAGCAGACCCACAGCGCGGCCAGCAATTGCCGTGCCATATAAATTTTCTTTGTTAAACAATATGTTCAGTTAGGTGGGGAATGCCCGGTGCGGCATGCGCATCAGCGATTGCTGAAAATGGGGGAGTATTGTTCGTGGCGCAGCACCGCGCCGTCATGCGCTTCCCGGTTTTTCCTTCAGGGCGCGCTTCAGGCATTCCGGATCGCCATCGGACAGGAGCGGGATGATCTTCTGGATTTCCGGCACGGGCAAATCCCACCATTTGAATGCTTGAAGCAGGCCGATGAGTTCGTCGTCGAAACGTTTCCGTATCGGCTTTGCCGGGTTGCCCGCGAC
>JAIRMC010000072.1 GCA_031258965.1 Azoarcus sp.
GACGGCAAAGGCTTTGCCGCACCATGGGCAATGGTCAATGACGAGCAGTGGTTTGCCGTTTTCTTCCCGCGCCCTGGCGATCTTGTCGTGGGCCGCCTTGAAAGTGTTGGGGCTGCTTGCGTTTCCCACCCACATGCCGATGCTGATGGCTTCCGCGCCCAGATCGTTGCGTTCGCGGCGGATCAGTTCCAGCGCGCAGATGAGGCGCGTTGCGCGCACGAACTGGTCGCGCGTGAGCAGGCGCAGGGTGTAGCGCATCAGCACGGTAGTGCCGCCGCCCGCTGTGGGGAAGCGCAAGCGCCGCAGGACAATCAGGAAGGCGATCAGCCCCAGATAGGCTTCGGTCTTGCCGCCGCCGGTAGGAAACCAGATGAGATCGACCGTATCGCGGAAATTGCTTTCCTCATCCACCGCGGATTCCAGCGCGGTCAACAAGAAGGCGAGCTGAAAGGGGCGCCAGTGATAAGCCTCCTGGGGCCGCGCCTTGCCCTGGATGATGTCATGCTGGCGCATCTGGTCGAGCATGGCGCGGTTTGCCAGGGCGAAGGCCTTCTGGGCGTTCCCGTCATTTTCCAGCAAGGCAAGCCCTGCGCGCATGCGGGAGAGCGCTAGCTCCATCCGGGCAACGATGCGCTCGCCCGCCGCTTGGTCTTCCTCCGGAAGGCTGCCGATGGAACCACGCCGCGCGAGCACCCAGTCACCGTATTTGCCGATGAAACCGGCAAGCTCGCGCGCGAGATCTCCCCGCCATTCACCCGACAGGCGCGCCAGGGAAAGAGCGTCATCCGTCCCCGTATCCGCCGTGACCTGCGGCACTTCGACCACCGGCATGGGGTCGGAGCGCAACGCATGGATTTTTCCTTCCCGTTCCTCCCAATCCACCGCGCAGCCATGGCCGATGGCATAAATGCGCCGGTTGGCGTATTGCAATTCGATTTCCTGTTCTTCCTCATCGAGGAGGCTGCGCTCCACGCGTGGATAAAGGCCAATTTTCCCGTGCTCGCGCTCGATCACGCACTGCAAACTCACCGCGAACAGGGTTTTTTCCGCCCGTTCGGCGGCGTAGTCCTTGCTCCCATCTTCCATTTCCTGGGTATTGCACAACGTGACAGTGACGATCCAGCCCGCGTCGAAAGAACGCCACAGCACATCCACTTCCGCCAGGCTACCCAATACAGGCTTGCGCTGGCGGGGAGCGCTCTGTACCGGCGGCCCGGTGAGATATTTCATTTCTTCCGGGAGTGGGATTCGCGTCCATTTGTTGGTGAAACGCCCGCGTTCATCTCTTTCACGGCGTTCATAACGGCAGGCGGCGCACAGAACGCTGAACCGGATGTCGTTACCCTCGACATAAAAGGAAAAACCCAGCGCGGAAGGCGGGATGAAGCGGCGAACGACGCATGGTTCCGCGCCTTCATCCGGAATTTCATCGTCGGCGGGATGATCCGTTTCGATCTCATCCTCGATGGCGGGGTCCATGCCTTCTCCATCGCTGGAAACCGGGTACAGGGCGCCGCAGGGAAAACGTTCCGTCGGCAGGATGCCGTGGATTTCCTCGGGCAGCGTGCATGCGCCATCCGGTCGACTACCAACCAGTTGACGCCGCACCCAATCCACCAATCTCTGCCTCTGCTCGCTATACATGCTTTTCCATCCTTGTGTCTGCCTTCTTCTTCACTATCTCCCGCACATTTTCCACCGCGAGCGGCAAATTCATCTTTTGCAGGACTTCATTTATGTTTAGTTCCGACATTTGTTAGGCTGGATGCAAAATAAAGCGTCCTGGTCCAATTGTCCAGACTCAGGTTTATAAATAGACAAAACGAGACACTTGGCATATTATCAAGCGCCGTCGTCAAATCATGGCAATGGGCCGATCAGCGCCGAGGGAATCGCCGGGCGGTTCTTTTCCCAATAGACATCCAATCTTTTCGCGCTTTCGGCCTCGCGCCCGATGTCGATGGCGCCGCTTCGCCACGCCTTGGCAGCTGCGTGGAGCGCGCGGTAATACTGGTCGGGATCGTAGGAAACCAGGATCAAATCCACGCCCGCGTCCAGCGCTGCCGTCGCTGCGCGGCCAATACCGCCCGCGTATACCGCGCCCATGTTCATGTCGTCGGTAATCAGGATGCCCTGGTAATTCCAGCCCTCGCCCCCTTTCTTGCGCAAGACGCCTTGCACCAGTGCGCGGGATGTAGAAGCGGGCGCGTGCGGGTCGATGTCGGGCAGGCGGACATGCGCCAACATCATCGCCGCGCCGGTGCGGGCGGTGACTTCGCGGAACGGCAGCCAGTCGGCGGCCCGCGCCACGGGATCGACAGACAGACTGGCCCCGACGAGATGCGTGTCGCCTCGCACCCGCCCGAGACCGGGAAAATGCTTGACCGTGGGCTGGACGCCGCTGGCGACGAGGCCCGCGCCATAGGCTGCCGCAACCCGCGTCACGATCCACGGATCAGCGGCGATGGCGCGGCGCTCGATCCGGGTGTGCAGGTCGGCCCAATCGCTTTTCTGCTCGGGCTTCAGGTCAACCACTGGAGACAAATTCATATTGATACCCAAGTCCGCCAGGTCGCGCCCCTGGCGTTCGCCCTGGGCGCGGGCGCGCGCTTCCAGGTTTTCCATGCCGTCCGTGAGCAGGCTGGCAAGCGCGGGCATGGGTTCGATGAGCGGCGACAGATGCGAGACTTTGCCGCCTTCCTGATCGGCCATGACAAACAGCGGCGCCAGCCCGGCGCGGCGGCGGACATCTTGCAGTTCTCCGATACGCCGGGAGAGGCTTTGCGCGCTCTCGCCCGCGAGATTGCGCCGAGTGACGTAAATGCCGCCGATGAGGCCGCGTTCAGCCAGCGGTTCCAGTTCGTTGAAATCCCGGAAACCGACGACGAAATGCCGCCCCATGCGTTCCATCGGCACGCCTCCTTGCAATACCTGGTATTGCTGCCAGCGGAACATACCTTCTTGCCATACGGTCAGGCACAGCAACAGCAAACAGACGGCAAAACGCGATCCCGCCTCCAGCCTGCCTTGCCAGCGCGCCGCGCCGTGCAGGGTACGCAGGGCAAACCATGCGCCGACACACGCGGCGAGAAGCAACACCGGTGTTTCCACGCCGCGCCAAATATAAAAGAAGGGGTGCTTGAAACAGCGCGCCGCGACGTATGTCAGCGCAAGGAGCGCAATCCATGCAAGGACGTTTTTTTGCCATGCCGCGAACCGTAACCGGTATGGCGGCACAAAGCGGTACGGGCGCACCATCCGTTTTTCTTCCGCGAATGAACGCGCTTCGCCGAGTGCCGTTGAATCATCGTCTTTCATTTTGTTTCTCCCGGGTTTTTCGCATGACGCGGAAGCCATCCCGCGCGGTTACGAGCACGGCAGCGTAGAAGCCCCATGTGAGCGGCGCGGAAAGGGAAAAAGGGGGCTGTTTGAAGGAAATGTGAAAAACACCGATAAAGCCAATGTCATCGCAGGTGAGGCGGCGCGAAACAACATTGTCCAGGATGGACTATCGAAGCGGGCAGACAGATACGCGGCTCGCTACAATTCGTCACAAAGGAGTTTACAGGCGTGAAAACGCACACTACAATGCGCGATCTTTCGACGGGGGTATAGCTCAGCTGGGAGAGCGCTTGCATGGCATGCAAGAGGTCAGCGGTTCGATCCCGCTTACCTCCACCACCGGAAAAGTTGTAGCTGGCCGGATAGTCCCCATCGTCTAGAGGCCTAGGACACCGCCCTTTCACGGCGATAACCGGGGTTCGAATCCCCGTGGGGACGCCACTCTATCCCCCGTAGAGAGGCGATAGGTAAGCTGAAATGTGTGGGACTCCAGATCGAGTTCCACTTTTTCCAGCAAGCCTCGCATGAAATCCTTCAAACGTTCCTAGGGCGTGTTCACGCTATCGCAAAGCATCGACGATGAGCGCGAAGTGAATAAGGCCCAGAACATCAAGTCAAGCCTCTCGAAACGAGAGAAGATTCGGCGAAAGCCTTTGAGTTGGCGAAACAGCCGCTCGACTCCGTTGCGACGGCGGTACATAACACGGTCGTATTCCCAAGCCGTGACCCGGTTTCGTTTCGAGGGCGCGACAGGAAAATACCCCAGATCAAGCGCCAGTTGGCGGGTTTCGTTTCCTTCATAAGCGCGATCCATCAACAGATGAACAGGGCGAGCTACAGCTCCGATCCGGCGTAGCAACTTGCGGCCTTCCGGCGCGTCATGGGCATGCCCAGGCGAGAGCGAGAACGCTATGGCCGTTCGGTCATCCGCGGCAACCAGATGAATTTTGCCATTCCATCCCCCACGGGATTTCCCA
>JAIRMC010000078.1 GCA_031258965.1 Azoarcus sp.
CGCCGTTGTGGATGTGTTGTCGATCATGGTCGGGTTTTTGCGTGCTCAAAACCGCGTGGAGGATGCGGGCGCAGGGGGGGGTGAAGAAAGCGCCGGTTAATTCCAAGTCAATCCGAAGGAAACCTGGATTACCGCGGCGGCTGCGCGCCTCGCAATGGCGGATCTCTCTCCTTCGTCATTGCGAGGGCCGAATACCCGCGGCAATCCAGATGGTCTTGTAAGTTGCAGGGGCGTTTCGGAAAGCTGAATCGCTGCGTGGATTGCCACGGGGCTTTGCTCCTCGCATGACGGTTTACCAGAGGCGCCGAAAAGCAAGCTCCGCGTCCACAGGCGGTCGAATAAACCGTGTTTTGACCTCGGGCTGTGATATTTTCGGGCGTTTCATGTCGTTGGCCGGCACTCATTCATGGGGACTTGAAAGATGGATAAGAAAAAAGCTATCCGAAATACCCTCCGCATAGCGAGCGGCTTTTTCCTGGCGTGGTTGTTCGCCGCCGCTATCGCGCAGGCTCAGGAGCGCGACGCTTATGCCTTGGGCGAATCCCGTTTTCTCTCTGCCCGCGATGCCGTGCGCAAGGGCGACAGAAATGCGCTCGAACAGCTCGCCAGCGAAACCGGCGGCCACCCACTGGACAGTTACGTCCGCTACTGGCTACTTTCCAACAGGCTGGCAAGACCGATTGCCCCGTTGCCGGAAGAGCTGGAGCAATTCATCCGCGATGAGGCGGGCACACTGCTCGCCGAGCGCCTGCGCATCGATTGGTTGCGCAGGCTGGCCAAAAATGGTGAGACGGAACGTTTTTTCCAGGTCTACGCCGGGTTGCAGAATCCGAACAGCGAGTTGCGCTGCTTGGCATGGAGCAGCCGCCTGGAAAACGGCGACAGAAAGGTTCTCGATGAAGTTGCCGCGGGCTGGCAGTCGCTCACGCTGGCGAGCGCTGCTTGCACGCCGGTATTGCGCGCCGCCGTGGAACGCGGAAAGGTGAGCAACGAGGAGGCCTGGCAGCTTTTCCGCCGCCGGGTCGATACCCGCTCGCCGTTGCGCGCGCGCACTGTTTTGAGCTGGCTCGCCAGTAACAGGCTCAAGGCTTTCGATCAGGCCATGCGCAAGCCGAAACCCTATCTCACCCGCCTGCCCGCCAAATTCGCCGCCAGCCGCGCGGGGCGCGAACTGGCGTTGGCCGCGATCACCCGGCTGGCACGCAACGATGTCGATGCCGCCCATGCCCAATTCTTGCGCATATCGAAACGGCTGACGGCCAGCGAGCGCGCCCATGCCTGGGCGGTGTTGGCGCTGCGCGCGGGCCAGGCGCAGAAGCCGGAGGCGGCTATGTGGTATCGCAATGCGGGCGCAACGCCGATGAGTGCGGCACAGCGCGCGTGGCGCGTGCGGGTGGCTTTGCGCGACGGTGATTGGCAGGCCGTGCTCACGGGCATCGGCAAGCTGAACGCCGAGGAACGCACGATGCCCGAGTGGGTTTATTGGCGTGGCCGCGCCCTGAAAGCTTTGCACAAGACAGACGAGGCAAACAAGGCGTTTCGCCTCATCGCCAGCGTGCCGGATTTCTACGGGATTCTCGCCAATGAGGAACTCGGGCAGCCGTTCGACCCGCGCGCGGCGCATGCCGCGCCCGCCGCATCCGGCATCGGGGAGCCGGTCGCCAGCAACGCGGCTCTCGATGGCGATGCGGCGGAAAGCGCGGAAGGGAATGCCGATACCGATACTGACGCCGATGTCGATGCCGGCGAAATGGAAAACATCCCCGCCGCCGCGCCCGCCGCCGCAGGGCTGAATGTCGACAAACATCCCGGTCTGCAACGCGCGCTCGCGCTTTTCCGGCTTGATCTGCGCCTTGAGGCCGTGCAGGAATGGAACTGGTCGCTTCGCGGGCGCGACGAGGCTTTCCGCCTTGCCGCGGCGCGGCTGGCCCTGAACAACCATCTCTACGACCGTGCCATTACGTCGGCGGAACTCGCCAACCCCGCCGCTGCCTGGGAGCTGCGTTTCCTCACGCCCTTCCGCGAAATCATCGAGCCGCACGCCGTTGCCAAGAACCTCGACATAAGCTGGGTGTACGGGGTGATGCGGCAGGAAAGCCGGTTCATCATCCCGTCCCGCTCCGCTTCCGGCGCGCAGGGCTTGATGCAGGTGATGCCCGCCACCGGCAAGTGGGTGGCGAAAAAGCTTGGCCTGTATTACCACCCCGGCCTGTTGAGAGACCCCGAAATGAATGTCGAACTCGGCACGGGGTATATGCGCATCATCCTCGACGAGCTGGAGGACAATGCCGTGCTGGCGGCGGCGGGCTACAACGCGGGGCCGAGCCGGGCGCGGCGCTGGCGCGACAGCCGTCCGCTCGAAGGAGCCATCTACGCTGAAACCATTCCGTTCGACGAAACCCGCGATTACGTCAAGCACGTTATGTCCAACACAGTGATTTATGCCGCTTTGCTCGAAGGCAAGCCGCAATCGCTCAAGACGCGGCTCGGCACGATTCCGCCAAAGTTGAACTGAAAGCCATGCGCGCATACATCGTCGGCGGCGCGGTACGCGATGCCTTGCTCGGGCTGCCGGTCAAAGATCGGGACTGGGTCGTGGTGGGCGAAACACCCGAAGCCATGATCGCGCGCGGTTTTCGCCCGGTGGGGCGGGATTTTCCGGTATTCCTGCATCCGGAAACGCACGAGGAATACGCGCTCGCCCGCACCGAGAAAAAGAGCGGGCACGGCTATGCCGGTTTCGTCTGTCACGCCTCGCCCGATGTCACCCTCGAAGAAGACCTGCTGCGGCGCGACCTTTCGATCAATGCCATCGCCCGCGACGCCGATGGCGCCATCATCGATCCTCATGGCGGCGCGCGCGACCTCGAAGCCAGGGTTTTCCGCCACATCGGCCCGGCTTTCGCCGAAGATCCCTTGCGCGTCCTGCGCGTGGCGCGCTTCGCCGCCCGGCTGCCCGATTTCACCCTCGCGCCGGAAACATTGGCGCTCATGCAACAAATGCGCGCCAGCGGCGAACTCGGCCACCTCGTGCCCGAGCGGACATGGAAAGAGCTGGCGCGCGGACTCATGGAAGCGCGCCCTTCACGGATGTTCCGCGTCTTGCGCGAATGCGGCGCGCTCGCTGTCATCCTCCCCGAACTGGATCGGCTGTTTGGCGTGCCGCAGCCGCTGCGACACCACCCCGAAGCCGATACCGGCGAACACACGATGCTGACCATCGACCACGCCGCCCGCGCCGGGCATCCGCTCGAAGTACGCTGGGCCTGCCTGCTGCACGATCTCGGCAAGGGCGAGACCCCCGCCGGCATCCTGCCGCATCACTACGGGCACGAAGCCCGAAGCGCGCGGCTGGCCGAACATGTCTCGAAACGGCTGCGAACCCCCACCCACTGCCGCGAATTCGCCACGATCTTCGCCCGCGAACACGGACATTTCGGCCATATCGGCGACCTGCGCCCTGGCACCGTGGTCGACATCCTGGAGCGTTGCGATGCCGCGCGGCGGCCCGAGCGTTTTCACGCATTGCTCAAGGCTTCGGCTTGCGATTATTTTGGCCGGGGAGGAGACTGGCCTTCCCCTTGGCCGCCCGCCGCGACATGGGTACATGCACTGGAAGCCTTTTTCGGCGTCGATGCCGGTACGGTGGCCCGCGCCACCGCCGAACGCGGACAGATTCCCGCCCGCCTTCACGCCGCGCGGGTCGCCGCTGTATGTGCGCATCTGCAAGTTTGTGCGGCGGCTGATAGACCCCATGTATCCTCGCCCTTTCTTTCTCCCGAAAATCCAGAACGATGAATATCGCAAAAGCTGCCGCGCAAATCCCCACGTCCCTTGAAATCATTGTTTATCCTTCCGCTGGCGGCGCGCACCGCACGCCGATCCTCTTTGTCCACGGCGCCTTCGTCGCGGCTTGGTGCTGGGAAGAACACTTCCTGCCCTGGTTCGCTAGACGAGGATGGGATGTCTACGCGCTTTCGCTGACCGGCCATGGCAACAGCCGGGGCCGTGTCGATCTCGATCACTTGAGCCTCGACAACTACGTGGCCGACGTCGCCGAAGCCGTCGCCACCCTATCGTCGCCGCCGGTGCTGGTCGGCCACTCCATGGGCGGCATGGTGGTACAGAAATATCTGGAGCAGGCGGCATCCCCGGCCGTCGTGCTGATGGCGTCGGTGCCGCCGCAGGGCCTGATAAGCTCGGCGCTCGGCATGCTGTTCAGTGCCCCGCACTTGCTGTTCGACCTCAACAGCGTCATGGGCGGCGGCGAACCCAGCGTCGACAGCCTGCGCGAGGCGCTTTTCCACCAGCCCGTTTCCACCGAAAAACTCCGGCAATACTGGCGCTTGTCCCAACCCGAATCCCACCGCGCGCTCTGGGACATGACCCTCTACAACTTGCCCCATCCCGGCAAGGCCTACAAAGCGCCAATGCTGATCCTCGGCGCGGAGTACGACCGCCTGGTGCCGCCCAGTCAGGTGTATATGACCGCGAACGCCTATGGCAGCAGGCCGGAAATCTTCGCCGGAATGGGCCACGGCATGATGCTTGAACGCGGCTGGGAAAACGTCGCTGTGCGTATCGACGAATGGCTCTGCGCGCAAGGTCTGTAAGAGCCGCCCGCCGCCGTGACGAAATACGCGCCGTCACTGCGCCGCGCCCTAAAGCCCCGGCAACATAGACCGTAGAAATGGTCGTGAAGAAACCAGACGGATATGACGGAGAGCGAAGAAATGATCGTCATTGACATGGAAGACGGCAAGCGCGGCGACCCACCGGAAAACCATGCGATACAGCAGCCGGTCGAATACCCTCAGCCCCAATTACAAGAAGGAACAAGACTCCCTCCCAAGGCGGTTTGCCCACCGCCTCCCTTGGACATCGATGCCTTTTTAGCGGCGTTTGATGCGTAATCAAGGGTTCCAGCCGGCCCAGGAGGCAAAATCCCGGGCCGGTCTTTTTGCGCCGTGAACAAGAAACAGACAAACAATGCGGCACAAGGCCGCTTCAGGCCAGGTCGTCGGGTTCGAGCAGGCGTTCCAGTACGCTGATGCGATCCTTCAGCGCAAGTTTTCGTTTCTTCATTCGTCTTACGAGCAATTCGTCGCTGGTCGAAGATTCGTCCAGGCGGGCGATGGCATCGTCGAGATCGCGGTGTTCATCATGCAGGCGGACAAGACGCTCGCGCAGCGTCGCCGCAGTATCGAAAATATCGTCGTTCATCGTAGCCTCAGGCATATCGACGGGTGGACTCCCCCGTGACTTATGTTATGTGTCCACAGGTGAGAAAACAATCGCCGCCCAAGTAAAATCCGATGCAACAAAGCGCTCATATCGGGATGAATCATGAACAAGGCTTTCATCAGGGAATCCGGGAACGATGACGAGGAGGAGGCGCTTTCCCCTCAGCCGCGCCTGCCGCCGGGCGGCAAGAACTACATGACGCCGCGCGGTTACCGGGCGTTGCGCGAAGAACTCGATCATCTTCTGCGTGTTGAGCGGCCAAGGATCGTGGAGATCGTTTCATGGGCCGCCGGGAATGGCGACCGCTCGGAAAATGGCGATTATATCTACGGTAAGAAGCGCCTGCGCGAAATTGATCGCCGCGTCCGTTTCCTGAGCAAACGCATCGACAACGCCGAAGTTGTCGATCCGCGGGTGCGGCAGGGCTGCGATCAGGTGTTTTTCGGCGCCACGGTGACGATCTGCGATGCCGTCGATGCCGATGCCGCCGGGCAGGACTGGCAAATCGTCGGTATCGACGAGGCCGATGCGGGCGCGGGCAAAATAAGCTGGGTATCACCGCTCGCCCGCGCCTTGCTCAAGACGCACGAAGGCGACGTGGTACGCTTCGCAAGTCCAGCGGGCGTGCGGGAAGTGGAGGTCATCAAGGTCAGGTACGACGGATAGGAACCTTCGGCGCGCCTCGGAGCACGGTTCAATCCCGCCGGATCAGCCCCACCATCACGCCTTCGATTGTCAGCGATTGGCTGCGGGCGTCGATGATGGTTGGCGCGAAATCGGGATTGGCGGGGAGCAGTTCCATTGCGTGACCGCTGTGGCGCAGGATCTTGACGGTGATTTCATTTTCGATGCGGGCGACGACGATCTGCCCGTCGCGCGCCTCGGCGCAACGATGGACGGCAAGGAGGTCGCCGTCGAGAATGCCCGCATCGCGCATGCTCATGCCGCACACGCGCAGCAAGTAGTCGGCGCGCGGGAAAAACAGATCGGAAGGAATCTGGAGGCGCTTTTCAATGTGTCCAACCGCCAGAAGCGGACTGCCCGCGGCAACGTGGCCAATGATGGGCAGCCCCGGCGGTTCGGGAAGGCGAATGCCGCGCGCAAGCCCTTCGTCGATCTTGATGACGCCCTTGGCGGCTAGGGCGCGCAGATGGCCCTCGGCGGCATTGGGCGAGCGGAAACCAAAAGCGCCGCAAATCTCGGTGCGCGTGGGCGGACGGCCCTCGAGCGTCACGGTGTGGGCGATAAAGTCCAGTATTTCTTGCTGGCGGATGGTCAAACGGGGATTCGTGGGCGACCTCATGGAAACGCTTCTGTAGTAAGTAGTATCCGCAAGTATATTTCAGCAATATTTGTAAATATATACAGACTGATGTTTTTCCCTAATTCCGGTGCGTCTTGAACCTGTTTCCGCCCCTCCCGCATCCCGGTTTCCGGGACACAATGGCAACGGCAAGCGAAAGTTCTCCTTGAATCGAACGCGCGCGTGCGTTATGGTCGGATATTTGCCGTTACAAGGACAGCCCCAGCCATGCCAAATGAAATCGCCAAGAATTGCGTCGTTACACTTGACTACACTGTCACCGACGCGGATGGCGTCGTGGTCGACGATGGCCGCCAGCCTCTTGTCTATCTGCACGGCGGCTATGACGGCATTTTCCCCAAGCTGGAAGAAGCCCTGCACGGCAAGAAAGTCGGCGACAAGCTGAAGATCAAATTGCTGCCGCAGGACGCCTTCGGCGATTACGACGAAAAGCTGGTGGCGGTCGAGGACGCCGAACTTTTTCCGGAAAACGCCGAAGTTGGGATGGCTTTCGAGCGGGTCAGCGACGCGGGCGAAGAAATCTTCCACATCACCGAGATCGCCGATGACAAGGTCGTCGTCGACGGCAATCATCCGCTTGCGGGCATGGCACTGATTTTCGATCTGGTCGTTACTGGCGTGCGCGCCGCCACGGCGGAAGAAATCGCTCATGGCCACGTCCATGATTCGGGCAACAGCCATCATGGCGGCGACAGCCGGAGTCTTCATTGAGCCGTTTTCCTTTTTCGGCCTGGACGGTGTTCGGGTAAAGGAAGCGAGCAATGGCCGATATGGCGCGCGCGGCAGCCACCCTGCTCGAAGTCGAGAAACTCACGGTGGATATTCGCGGCGCGGCGGGCGTTGTGCGTCCGGTCGATAGCGTCGAACTGTCGATCACGGCGGGGGAAACATACGCGCTGCTGGGTGAATCGGGTTGCGGCAAGTCAATGACGGCCCTGGCTATTGCCCGCCTGCTGCCCGGCGCGGCGCGCATCGTGGCCGGGCGGGTACGGTTGGGCGGCGATGACTTGCTGGCCCTGCCCGAAACGGGAATGCGCGAGGTGCGAGGCGGGCGCATCGGCATGATCTTCCAGGAACCCGCCACCAGTCTCAACCCCGTGATGACGGTCGCGGCACAGATCGGCGAGGCGCTGGCGCTGCATCGCGGCCTCGCGGGCGCGGCGGGCAGGGCCGAGGCGCGGCGGCTGCTCGAAGCGGTCGGCATCCCATCCGCCGCGGCGCGGCTCGACGATTATCCATTCCAGTTCTCCGGCGGCATGAAGCAGCGAGTCATGATCGCCATGGCGCTCGCGGGCGAGCCTGAACTACTGATCGCCGACGAACCGACCACGGCGCTCGACGTCACCATCCAGGCGCAGGCGCTCGACCTGCTCGCCCGCCTCCAGGCCGAACGCGGCATGGCGATGCTGCTGATAACCCACGATCTTGGCGTCGTCGCGCGCGTCGCGCACCGCATCGGCCTGCTTTATGCTGGAGAGCTGATCGAAAGCGGGCGGCGCGAAGAATTCTTCGCCGCGCCCCTGCATCCCTATGCGCAACGGCTTTTCGCCGCGCTGCCCGATGGCGCGGCGCGCGGCCGCATGCTCGCCGCCTTGCCGGGCGGCGTGCCGTCGTTCGACGGGCATTTCTCCGGCTGCCGTTTTGCGCCGCGCTGCCCGTGCGCGGTCGGGCGCTGCCAGGCCGAAGCGCCCGGTTGGCACGGCGTGGGCGAGCGGCATGTGCGTTGCCATCTCTACGATGGCGGCGGCGAGGTGCAAATCCGGCAGCGGTTTGCCGCCGGGGCAGCGGCGGCGTATCAGCCCGTCGCCGCCCCGGTGCTCGAAGTCCGCGACCTTGCCGTCCATTTCCCGGTGAAAAAAGGACTGTTGCGGCGCACGGTGGATTGGGTGCGGGCGGTCGACGGCGTCGGACTGCGCTTGGCGGCGGGGCGAACGCTTGCCCTGGTCGGCGAGTCCGGTTGCGGCAAAACGACAGTGGGGCGCGCCATTCTGCAATTGACGCCTATCATGGGCGGAACCGTGAGCTTCGACGGCTCGCCGCTGCGGGTGCGCGATCGTGGCGCCGTGCGCGGCATGCGGCGCGCGGTGCAAATGGTGTTCCAGGATCCCTTCGCCTCTCTCAACCCGCGCCTGTGTGTTGGGGAAATCCTCGAAGAAGGCATGGTGAGCCTGGGCGTCGGCGGCGATGCGGCCTCGCGTCAGCGCATCGTAGACGGGCTGCTCGAACGCATCGGCCTCACGCCTGCGATGCGCTGGCGTTACCCGCATGAATTCTCCGGCGGCCAACGTCAACGCATCGCCATCGCCCGCGCGCTGGCTGTTTCGCCCCGGATCATCGTCTGTGATGAGCCGACGAGTGCGCTCGACGTATCGGTGCAGGCACAGTTGCTCAATCTGATGTGCGAGCTACAGCGGGAGCGGGGGCTGGCCTACCTGTTCATCACCCACAACTTGGCCGTCGTGCGCTATATGGCCGACGACGTGGCGGTGATGTACCTTGGCCGCATCGTTGAACAAGGCCCGGCGGCGCGGGTGCTCGAAACGCCTGGACACCCCTATACCCGGATGCTGCTCGCCGCCGTGCCCCGCGTCGATGCCGAACCGGATGTAGACGGCGGCGCGGCGAAAGAAAAACCCGGTGCGTTGGCGGAACCGCCCTCGCCGCTCGCGCAGCCAGCGGGCTGCCACTTCCATCCGCGCTGCCCGCTGGCGGATGGCGCTTGCCGCGAAAGCTATCCGGCGGCACGGGATCTGGGCCAAGGGCATGCCGTGCGCTGCTTCCGGACATCGGCCCGATAACGGCGTCGCCGCGCCAGACCCGGCTGCCGCGGCGACGCGCGCCTCGCAATGACGGTTGGCGCGACGATCCGAGCAATTGCGGGCAGACTTTCAGCGCCGGGGTTTTCGCGCGGACGCGGGTTTTTTTGCGGTTTTCGCCTTGTTTGCGGTGGACGGACGGGCTGCTTTCTTGCCGCCCGTTTTGGCTTTGCCGGATGCGGCGGCCTTCGCGCCGCCGCGCCGTGGTGTTTTGGCTTTGGCCTGTCTGCCCTGCTTTTTACGCGCGTGGGGATCGGGCGCGACGCGCACGCCCGCGCGCGCCGCCGCGCGGGCGCTGGCGGGCAAGCGTTCGCTCACGGCCAGCGCGTCGCCCAGATCGACGCCGTTGCCGGGCACGAGCAGACTGTAGCCGGGAGACGGAAGGCTTCGCTCGTGCAGGCCGTTGATCTGGAGCAATTGCGCCAGCGTCAGGCCATGGCGGTTGGCAATGCCGCCGACTGTCTCGCCGCGGGCGAGCGTATGGCTGCGCCAACCTTTGCCGGAACGCTCGAATTCGCCCAGACGAGTGGTGAAAAGGGATTCTCGGTCGGACGGCACGACTAGGGTTTGGCCCGGCGTCGTGATGGCCGGGCGGTTGTAGCCGGGGTTGTAGGCGAGGAATTCTTCGAGCGGCAGGCCGGCATACCGGGCCGCCGTGGCAAGATCGATGCCAACCGGGGCATCGACGGTGGAAAGAAGCTGCTCGTTGGCGACATAGGGAAGCTCGATACCGAAAAGCTCGGGCTGGGCGACGATGTTCTTGAGCGCCTGCAATTTCGGCAGATAGTCGCGCGTTTCGGTGGGCAGGCGCAGGGCGCTGAACTCGGTGGAGCGCCCGATGGCGCGGTTGCGTTCTACCTCCCGGCCAATCGCGTTTTCGCCCCGGTTGTAGGATGCGAGCGCCAAATGCCAATCGCCATGCCGGTCGTAGATGTCTTCGAGGTAGTCGAGCGCGGCGTTGGTAGAGGCGATCACGTCGCGGCGCTCGTCGATCCAGCGGTTCTGGGCGAGCTTGTAGTTTTGCCCGGTCGAGGGGATGAATTGCCACAGTCCCGAGGCGCGTGCGCGCGAATAGGCGTGTGGGTTGAAACTGCTCTCCACCATCGGCAGCAGGGCAAGCTCGGTCGGCAAGCCGCGCCGCTCGATTTCGCCGACGATGTAATAGAGATAGCGCGCGCCGCGATTGAACATACTTTCCAAGTATTCTGGACGTTTGAGATAAGAAGATTGCAGTTCGCGCACGCGCCTGTTGGCGAGGTCGGGCATGCGAAAGCTGCGGCGGATGCGATCCCATATATCGTTGGGTTTGCGGGTGAGGTCGAGCGTGAGAACCCGTTTTGGCGAATGGCCGAGATCGACGGCGCGTACATCGAGCGCATCGACGCGGAGATTCGCAACGTCGGAGGGCATCGCCGGGAGAATGCTTTCGTCATGTGCGCGCACCGGCTGCGTGAACGACGCGGTCGAAAGCGCGAGCAAGGCGGACAATGCACGGGAAATGATAAGGGAATGGGCTTTTGACATAGGAAAATCGTTGAAAAATAATGTGAGTCTAATGGCCGTTCCGGTAATACGTCAAACCGCGAGTCGCAGCGTTAAATACAGAGCAGTTTTCGTGCAGGGTTATTGTTAGTATGACGTGATTGCTTCTACAGCTTTCGTCCCGTTTTCCGCCGCCCGCGAAATCGCGGGTAAACCGGCGGCGGGATCTCGTGCCGGAGCCGGTTTTGCGATGAAAGTCCTGCTTATTGAAGATACTGTTACCAGCGCCACCGTGGTGTGCAACTGGTTGACAAATATGGGACTGACCGCATTGCACGCAGTCTCCGGGGAAACCGGGCTGGAGACGTTCGGCCGCGAACAGCCGGATTTGATCCTGCTGGACATCATCATGCCGGGCATGGATGGTTTCGAGGTGGCGCGTCGTATTCGCAAACGGGAAAAAAATGACTGGACACCGATCATTTTCCTGACCGCGCGCGCCGACGAGCGGGATTTGCAGCGCGCAATCGAGGCCGGGGGCGACGATTACCTTATCAAGCCGGTTTCCGAAGTCGTGCTGAAGGCCAAGATCAACGCCATGCGCCGGATGTCGGATATGCGCGATTCGCTGCGCAAGATTACGAGCAAGCTCGAAAAAGCGAACCACGAACTGCAACGCCTGTCCGCCATCGACAGCCTGACCGGCATTGCCAACCGCCGCCGCTTCGACGAGGCCTTGCTGCGCGAATGGCGGCGTTGCTCGCGCTCGATGATGCCCTTGTCGTTGCTGATGCTCGACGTCGATTTGTTCAAGCTGTTCAACGATCACTATGGGCACCAAATGGGCGACGAGTGCCTCAAGATCGTGGCGCATACCCTGGAAGAAGCCACGCAGCGCCCGAACGATATGGTGGCGCGTTACGGCGGCGAGGAGTTCGCCACGATCCTGCCCGATACCAATGCCGAAGGCGCACTGGCGGTGGGCGAGGCGATGCGCGCCAGCATCGAGGGGCTGCGGATCGACCATGCTTGGTCATCTGTTTCGCCAGTGGTGACGATCAGCGTCGGCGCGGCCTGTGTCATCCCGCCCCGCAATGGGGAAGTGGGCATCTATGCCTTGACAAAGGCCGCCGACGATGCCCTTTACCGAGCCAAGGAAGCCGGGCGCAATCAGGTCAGGATGTCCAGGGGCGTCATCCGCGTTGCTGGCCCCTGCGTGGCGAGCATCGGCGCAGCGCCGGCCTGAAACATCAGGGATCAGGGACCGGGTATCGGCGCGCTTTCGCGGGTCTCCACGCTCTGGTATATATTCGCGTCCTTTGCCTCCGATGACGCTTTTCGCAAGAACGTCCGCTTCGACCACGGACCTCGCGTCACGTTGGGGGCGGCGCTTTAACCGGAACCGGCTTCTCGATGAAATATGCAAAGCATGCGTTTGCTATCGCGCTTACGCTGGCGCTTGCTCTCTGGCTGCTCGGCGACCGCCGTTGGGCGGAACTGGGCGCGGCGTTGGCGCGTTTGTCCCCGGGCGCGGCGGCGCTGGCGGCGGTGGGCTTCCTGCTCAGCTATCTGTTGCGCGCGGCGCGGGTGTACGACGAGTTCCGGCACGATGCCAATGGCCGCTTCGCCCCCTGTTTGCGCATCGTGCTGATGCACAACGCGGCGCTGAACGTGGTGCCGTTCCGGGGCGGCGAGGCGGCTTTCCCGATTCTCCTCGGCAGGGTGTTCGGCACGCCGCTCGCGCGTGCGCTGGCTTCCCTTTTCTGGTTCCGTTTGCAGGATGCGATAGTGGTGGCTGCCGTCGCGGTGCTGGTATGGCCGGGGTTGGCGTTGGTCTTGCGGATGGCGGGTTTTGCCGCGCTCGTCGTTTTCGCCGGGGCCTTGCCGCGCTGGGCGCGCCAACCGCACCGTTGGGCGGAAAGCGGCGCGCTGGCCCGCAAGTTCGCCGCGCTGCGCGACGCTTTCGCGGTCTCGGCGCGGCATGCCCGTTTCGGCTGGCTATGGACGATTGCAAACTGGTCAGTCAAACTCGCATCCCAGGCATGGCTGTTGTCCGCCCTGCTCGATACGGGCATGCGCACGGGCGCGGCGGGCGCGCTGGGGGCGGAACTCGCCGCCATTCTCCCGATCCAGGGCGTGGCCGGTTTCGGTACTTACGAGGCCGGGGCGGCGGCGGCGCTGCTGCCCGGCGGCATCGCTTTCGCCGACGGTTTGCGCGCGGCGCTGGCGCTGCATCTTTTCGTCATCGCCTGCGCCCTGGCGGCAGGCGTTGTCGCCGCGCTGCTGCCCGGCATTCCTTCAACGGCGGAACCGCCAGTATCCGCGAAAGGCCAGAACCCATGAGCACGCCGCCCCTCCCCCCCGCCACGCCGGAAATCCCCGTTGGGTTGCCGCAGCACACACTGTCGGTGGTTGTGCCGATGTACAACGAGGCTGAAAATGTCGCGCCGCTTCTCGAACGCATCCATCTCGCGCTCGGCGCTTATCCGTGGCCGTGGGAAGCGGTGCTGGTCGACGACGGCAGCAGCGATGCGACTTTCGAGGAGTTGCTGCGATGCGCGCGTCTCCACGGCCCGCATGTGCGGGTGGTACGGCTCGTGCGCAACTTCCGGCAGACCGCGGCGATGCAGGCGGGCATCGACGCGGCGCGCGGCAGCGTCATCGCAACCCTGGACGGCGATCTGCAAAACGATCCCATCGACATCCCGCGCATGGCCGGACGGCTGCTCGCCGAAGACCTCGACCTCGTCGCGGGCTGGCGCAAGAATCGCCAGGACGGCCTGCTGTTGCGCAAGATTCCATCCCGGATCGCCAACCGCCTGATCGCCCGCATGACTGGCGTGCATTTGCGCGACTACGGTTGCAGCCTGAAGGTGTTCCGCGCCAGCGCGATCAAGAATGTGCGCCTGTACGGCGAAATGCATCGCTTCATTCCCGCCTGGCTGGCGACGGTGACGACGCCGCGCCGGATCGCACAAGAAGTCGTGACCCATCACGCTCGCGTGTTCGGGCAATCCAAGTACGGCATCTCGCGCACCTTCCGCGTCCTGCTCGATTTGATCTTTGTTTACTTCTTCATGCGCTTCCGCACCCGGCCCGGCCATTTCTTCGGCGGCATCGGCATTGCGCTTGGCATGTTCGGCAGCCTCATCCTCGCCTGGCTCGCCGTGGTCAAGTTCTACTTCGGCGAGGACATCGGCACCAGGCCGCTGCTTTTCGGCGGGTTCTTTCTTATCATCGCTGGCGTGCAGATGGTGACTTCCGGGGTGTTGGCGGAATTGCTGGCGCGGATTTATTACGAATCGGGCAGTACACGTTCCTATTTGGCGCGAGACGCGGCAACACCCGCCGATGGTGAATGCTGGCATCTTCCCGTGGCGGGTTCCGGCATGCCTGCGGGGAAAGCGTGATGGGCGGCGGTACACCCGGCACACAGCCGGACGCGCGCCTCATCTTCATCCTTGCCCTGCCGCTGGCCGCTTTTTTGCTGCGCCTGGGCGGCGCGCCGCTTTTCGATGTCGATGAAGGCGCATTTTCCGAGGCGACGCGCGAAATGTTCGAGCGCGGCGACTTCTCCTCGACCTATCTCAACGGCGCGCATCGTTTTGATAAACCGATCCTCATTTACTGGCTGCAAGCGGCCAGCTACCTGTGCTTTGGCGGCACGCTCGACGCCGAATGGGTGTTCCGCCTGCCCTCCGCTCTGGCTGCGATGGCATGGTGCTACGCGGCATGGCATTTCGCGCGTCACCGTTTCGGCCCGGAAACGGCGCTGGCGGCGTTGGCGGTAATGGCGACCGCGCTTGGGCCGTTCGTCATCGGGCGCGCCGCAACTGCCGACGCCTTGCTCAATCTGTTCCTGGCGCTGGCCTTGTTCGACGCGTGGCGATACCTCGAATCCAAACGCCGCGCCCCATTGTTGCGCTGTTATGCCTGGATCGGGCTGGGCGCGCTCACCAAGGGGCCGATCGCGCTCATCGTGCCGGGGGCGGTGACTTTCCTCTATTGCGCCTCCCGCAAGGAGTGGCGCATCTGGCTTCACGCGCTCGGGGACGCGCGCGGCTGGCTGATCTTCGCCGCGCTGACGGCGCCTTGGTACGGCACGGCGCTTGCCGTCCACGGGCGGAACTTCATTGATGGCTTTATCCTCAAGCACAACGTCGAGCGTTTCACCGGCACGCTCGAAGGCCACGCGGGCAGCCTGTTTTACTACATCGTCTTCGTGCCGCTCCTGCTGCTGCCCTGGACGGGGCCGTTCGTCGCCAGCCTGCGCCAGATGAAATCCGATTTCACCGCCAGCGGCCTACGGCGTTATCTGTGGATCTGGGCAGGATTCGTCGTCGTATTCTTCTCGCTTTCCGGCACCAAGCTGCCGCATTACGCGCTTTACGGCACGACGCCGCTTTTCCTGCTGATCGCCGTGCACCGCGACGAATTGCGCCGTCCCCTCGCGCATCTGGCGGCCCCCGGCATATTCCTCGCGCTTCTTATCTGCTTGCCGGTGATCTGCACGCTTCTCGCCGTCAGCGGCGCTGGCCCGGTCTTTCTCGCCGCCATCGGCGCGGACAATGTCTCGGGCAATACCTACTATCTCGCCCAATTCACCGAAGCGGCGTCACGGGTAGATGTGGCGTATTACCTCATCTGCGGCGTGGCCTTGCTCCTTTGGTTGGCGGCGGTTTTCATGCCGCGCGGCGCGTTGTGGAATCGCCTGCTCGCCGCCGCCGTCCTGCAAACCCTGGTGCTCGCGCTCGCTTTCACGCCCTGGCTTGGCGCGGTGCTGCAAGGGCCGGTAAAAGAAGCGGCGCTTTTCGTGCGCGAACGTCCTGAACCCGTTGTCGCCTGGAAATTGACCTTGCCGAGCATCAGCATCTACCGCGACGCCGTCACCCCCTCGCGTCCGCCGGAGGCGGGAGAGCTGGCCATCACCCGCATCGACAGCGTACCGGAACAAGGCTTCGAGATTTTGTTCCGCCGTGGCGGTATCGCGGTCGTGCGCAATTCCGCCGCCGTCAGCGAACCGGATGGCGCGGCGAGTGAGGCCGCGCCATGAGCGCGCGGGCCGCCGCTCCCGTGCCGGATCGCGGCGATCTTCCGCCCGTGCGCCCGTGCCGCATCGAGCCGCTCACGCTGGCAATGCTGCTCTCCATGCTGGCGGCGGCGGCGCTGTTTACGTTGTGGCCGGAACTCGATCCCAAGATCAGCGCATTCTTCTACCGCCCGGAAATCCGCGACTTCATAGGCAACCAGAGCGCGCTGGCCATGGCGGTTTACCGATTCATCCCTTTGTTGGCGCGCTCTGCCATCGCGCTCATCCTTGTTGTCTTCGTCATCGGTCTTTTCCTTCGCGGCCCGCGCGGACGCCTCTTGCGGATACGCGCCGGGTTCCTGGCCGCCGCGCTCGCCTTTGGGCCGGGACTCGTCATCGACGTGGCTCTGAAAGACTACTTTGACCGCGCCCGCCCGGCAGAAATCGTCGAATTCGGCGGCAGCGCCCGCTATACGCCCGCGTTTGTTCCCGCTGACCAATGCCAAAAAAATTGCTCATTCGTGAGCGGCCATGCTTCGGCGGGATTCTTCTTCGCCAGTTTCGGTTTTCTCGGCGGCGCGGCGGCGCGGCGGCGCTGGACGGCAATCGGCTTTGCGCTCGGCGGCCTCGCCGGATTGGGGCGAATCAGCCAGGGCGGGCATTTCCTGAGCGATGTGGTATTCGCGTTTTATTTCACCTGGTTCAGCGTCTGGCTGGTGTGGTCGATTTTCCACAGGCTTGGCTGGCTGCCTGCGGCGGCGCTGGAGCGGCATCCGTTTGCCGATGCGGCATAGCCGCGGGGGTTTTCAGGATTTCGGCGGCGCGGACACGTTGGTATTCCGAAGCTCCGCGTCATGTTTGCGCAGTTTTTCGATCATGGGTTCGATTTCCCGAAGCTGTTCGAAAAACGGCTCTTCCGTGCCGGGAGGCGTGATGCGCCATGAAGGCGGATAAAATTCTCCCGGATGGAAATCCGGATCGGACATTTCCTCGGAAGAAAAAGGGCGGCTTTCCAGCCACTGCGCCAGGCAGGCGCACAAGGCCAGCATCAGGACGGCGACGGCCTTGCGCAACGAGTGGCGCGCGCCGATGGCGCGCAGATGGGCATGAAAAACGGCGGCGGCCAGTAGCCAGATGAGCACAAAGCCATAATCCGCGAGCGCGTGGCTGGAAAGGGCGAAACTGAGCCAGGTTTGCAGCGATCCGGCCACGGAAACGACGGCAAATCCCGTCAGCGCGATGATAGCGTGCAAACCCGCGCGCGCCTGCCCCGCGAGCAGGCGCGTCAGCACGGCCCAGAAAGTAATCCAGGCCGACGCGAGCAGGGCGAAACCCAGCAGGGGCCGCACATACAGGGCGACGGGATCGGAATGCTCGAAGATGTCGGTCTGCCACGAGTTCAGGAGTCTGACGCCAATAGCCAGCGTCAGCGCCAGCAGTAGCCAGGGCCACAGGCGTCTCTCCGGCGGCAGGATGCGTTCGGCGGGAATACGGAACGTGTTGTCCCGCACGCGCAGCCAAGTCTGTCCGACGCGCAGCAAGGTGTCGCCGGTCAGTTTCATGGCATGGCGGCGCTTGCCCGATTCGTCTTGGATGCCATTGCGGCTGCCAAGGTCTTCAGCGATGAGTGCGCCATCCTCGCCATGGCGCACACGCATATGCCGGGGAGCGACGTGGGGATCGTCGATAATGACATCGTTATCGTACGCGCGCCCGATCGTCGCCATCTTGCCCGTGGCGCGGACGCGCGCCACGACCTCCTTGTTGCGCGACAGCGTTTCAATCCAGATCACGCCGCACCTTCAATGCGGCCAGGAAGCCGCGTGTAAACGCCAGCGCGTTCCCGAACTGGACGCCGGTCAGGGTCGCGTTCGACACCAGCGCCTCGCGGTCATGATCCTGCGTGACCGCCACGACGGAAACATCGTACAGACCGGGGAAATCCCTGTAGCCGCGCGCGCACCACGACACTCGCAACGCGGGCCGCTGCGGCGAGCTTTCGCCGCTGGCGAGGAAATCGTCGCGGCATCGGAACGGCGTGTAACGATTGCCCGCGCCGCCGGGAAGATAAGGATGACGCACCCCGAGCCGCCGCGAAAACTGCAAGGCGTCGAGATCGATACTTTTGAAATAGGCATGGGATATTTCCATTCCGCCGGTGTATATCTCGTTGCCCAGGAAAAGCTGCGTGTGCGTATTGCAGCTCGAACGATTCATCAGGACGCGCAACTTGCGCCATTCGTCGCGGTTCGTATACGCCCAGCAATTGAACCAGTCCGCCTTGCTTTCGGCGACGCGATACGGGCCAAGCGCCGTTTCGCGGAAACCCTGCGCGTCGAGCGCCGCGAAAAAATCCTTTTGCCAGGCATTCATCTGCGCGCCAACCTCCCTGCGCACGGCGGCGGCATCCATTTCGCCGCCCGCGCGCGCCTTTTCGAGCAGACGCACGGCGGCTTCGGCGGGCGCCAGGAAGCTCACAAGATCGCCGTCGATACTCCTCGCAACGTTGACGCCCACCACGTGGTTATCCTTGGTGACTGTCGGCCCCCCGCTCATGCCCGGATTGAGTGCGCCGGTGAAATGCACTCTTGCCTGGTAACTTTTGTCGACCAGCCCGTTGTAAGTTCCCTCGACAATGGTGAAACCCAGATCGAGCGGATTGCCCATTGAAAACAGGCGTTCGCCCTTGACCAGACGGCCTTCCAGCGCGGCGCGCGCGAAAGCGAAAGCCTCGAACTGCTTGCCGGGCGGCGTATCGAGTTGCACGACGGCGAGATCGTTGCCGATGTCGATGGCGAGAAGCCGCAAGGAGCCGCGCGAACCGTCGGCGGCCCTGTATTCGATCTGATAAAGATCCGGCTCCAGCGCGTGGAGGGCGAGCACATGGTAATTGGTGAGCGCCCGTCCATCCGCGCTCACCAGGAAACCCGAACCGATGGACGACTGCTTTTGCGCGGACTTGAGCACGGTGCGGATTTGCAGCAGGCGAGGTTGCGCCTCGCCGAACACCCGCTCCGCCGCCGCCGACAGGCTTCTGGCCGCGTCTTCCGGCCCTTGCACCGGCGCGGCGACATGAGCGTCACGGTCTTTTCCATCCGCGTTGGCGGCCAGCGCCGCGCCCGCCGAGAAACACAGGCAGGCAAACAGGAAGATCAGGCACGCGCGGGAAACGGGCATCGCAAGTCGGTAAAAGCAGAAACCGGGAAAGACACAACCGACCATCAAACCTGCCTGGATGATATCAGCAATCCACACGCAACCGAGAGATGAAATAAACGCACCCCGTAGGCACCGGAATCGGTGCGCTACGGGATGAAAGGGGGATCTTCACTATTGGCGGGGAAAAACGCATTCCAATACATCCGCCACAAAGTCAAAGCTAACTTAGCAACAAGCGTGCCATATATACATTTAATTGAAAACAAAGAAAATTTCTCTAGCCTATGAACTTGGTGTGTCAAATATTCCGTCAGTCAGGGAACCTCTGGTGAGTCGTCACTGCGAGGGGGGAGCGTCGCGGCAATCCACGCAAAAACCCTCGTCATTGCGAGGGGCGTGGCCCCATAGTAATCCAGTGCGTTCGCCTGTCTTGGTACCCTCCTGTCATTCTTGCGCGGTTGCCTCGAATCCGCGGGGATCGTCTGGCCCGGTTTAGGCTTGGCTGGTTTAACATGCCGCCTTTCGATAGAGAGTTCCGTTCATGCGTGCGACGATCGCTGTCACGATACTTGCCTGTGTCTTGTTCCTTTCGGCCTGCGGCATCAAAGGCCCCCTGTATTTGCCTCCCGTTCCCGCGGAAAACGGAAGTAGTCCGGCGGGCAACGGCCATCGCGGCAATGGGGCTGCCTTGCCCGCGCCCGATAAAGATATAAAGACCGCCGCCCAGCCATGAGCGCGATGTTTCCCTTGCCGACGCTTTCCCATGGCCCGCGCGGGCTGACGCTCGAAGGCGTTGCCCTGGCCGATGTTGCCGCGCGCTTCGGCACGCCCGCTTATGTTTATTCGCGGGCGGCGCTCACTGCCGCTTACGAGGCATACCACCATGCGCTCGGCGGGCGGCCCGCCTCGGTGTGCTATGCGGTCAAGGCCAATGCCAATCTCGGCGTGCTGTCGGTGTTCGCCGCCCTCGGGGCCGGGTTCGACATCGTTTCGGGCGGCGAACTGGCGCGGGTGCTGGCTGCGGGCGGGCGGGCCGACCGGGTAGTGTTTTCGGGCACGGGCAAGGGCCGCGCCGAAATGCAGCAGGCGCTCCTGGCCGGTATCCGCTGCTTCAATGTCGAATCGGCGGGCGAACTCGAAAGGCTCAATGAGGTCGCCGCCGATCTGGGGATGACCGCGCCTGTCGCCTTGCGCGTCAACCCGGATGTTGATCCCAGGACGCATCCTTATATTTCCACCGGACTCAAGCACAACAAGTTCGGCGTGGCTTCCGCCGACGCGGCGGCGCTCTACCGGCGCGCCGCCGCCTTGCCGCATCTGCGCATCCGCGGCATCGCCTGTCATATCGGTTCGCAACTGCTCGATGCCGCGCCCGCCGTCGAAGCCGCTGGCAGGCTGCTCTGCCTCGCCGATCTGCTCGCGGCGGAGGGAATACATTTCGAGCATATCGACCTCGGCGGCGGATTGGGCATCCGCTACCGGGATGAGTCACCGCCCACGGTGGCCGCGTATCTCGCGCCCTTGCTCGAATTGTTCGCGGAGCGTCCCGAGGCGCTGTGTTTCGAGCCGGGCCGTTCGCTCACCGGTAACGCGGGCTTGCTGTTGACCCGAATCGAATATCTGAAGCACGGCGAGGAGAAGCATTTCGCCATCGTCGACGCGGCCATGAACGATCTCATCCGCCCGGCGCTCTACGAAGGCTGGCACGGTGTCGCGCCCGTCGTCGCGCGGGCGGGGCCGACGCGCTGTTACGATGTCGTCGGCCCGATCTGCGAGAGCGGCGACTTTCTCGCGCGCGACCGCGATCTTGCCGTGGAAGAAGGCGATTTGCTCGCGCTGCTTTCGGCGGGGGCTTACGGCATGAGCATGAGTTCCAACTACAATTCGCGTCCCCGCGTGGCCGAAATTATGGTTGACGGCGAAGCGGTGCACCTCGTGCGGGAGCGGGAAACGGTCGAATCGCTTTACGCGCTGGAGCGGCCCTTGCCGCGCGGGTAGGGCGCGGCGTTTCAGTCCGCGCGCTTGTCTTCCGCCGTTTCCCGCGAAACGTCGACGAGCGTCTGTGCGAATATTTTCCAGACGCCCGCGTCCGGAATCCGCGCGCCCGCCTGGGCGCTCTGTCGCATGATGTCGAGCATCAACGTCGAAAACGCGAAAAGCTCCCCTGTGGCCTTCATGCGTCTGTCACTGGCGCGCAGCATGGCGAGACGTTTTTCAGGCGTACAATCCAAAGCCTCGCGGGCGAGCGCGCGCACCTGAACCTGATCCGTCCAATCCAATCCAAGCAGAATCCCGCGCGTCACGATCGCGTTTTCGAGTTCCGCCGCGGTGCGCTCGTAATGCCCAAAGCCGCTCATCGGGATTTTTCCATGCCGTTCGCGCATCCATCGATTCCGCCGGGTGCGCGTGTCATACCTTATCATTGTCGCCGTCTCCGCACATGCCGCACCGATCACAGCCTTCCGCATTCGTTTTTGTCCTGGGCCTTTTTGCCGCCCTGTTTTTTCCGGACGCGAGCGCCGCGCCTTCCGCGAAGCTGCCGCCTGTCGTGAGCGTGGCGCTCGAACGCGCCCACATTCCGGTGAGCGCGGTGGCGATATGGATCCAGCCCGTGGATGCGAAACAGCCAACGCTGGCGATCAACGCCGGGCAGCCGATGAACCCGGCTTCGGTGATGAAGGTCGTCACCACGTTCGCGGCGCTGGAGCAGCTCGGCCCGGAGCGCAGTTGGAAAACGCGCATCGCCGCCAGCGGGCCGGTTCGCAACGGCGTTCTCGCGGGCGATCTCTATTTGATTGGCGACGGCGATCCCGTCCTGACCTACGAACGCCTCTGGCGGCTCCTGCGCCGCTTGCGCATGCTGGGCGTCGCCAGCATCGAGGGCGACATCGTGCTCGACGGTTCCGCGCTCGTCCTGCCCGCGCATGATCCCTATGCTTTCGACGGGCGCGGCCTGCGGCCCTACAACAGCGGCGGCGACGGGCTGCTGATGCACTTCAATACCCAGGAGCTTGCCCTGTTTCCCGGCAGCCGGGTACAAGGCCCGGTGCGTCTGGTCGAGGAGCCGCCCTTGGCGGGCGTCGTCATCGACAACCGGATCGTGACTTCCGGCAAAGCCTGCGAGCCGTGGTACCGCGATCTCGACGCCCATCTCGAAGACCGGCGGCTGGTGCTCACCGGCAGCTTGCCCGCCAGTTGCGGGCCGCGCATCTGGGCCGCCGCGCCGCTTGCACCAGCCGATTTCAGCACGGCGCTGGTCCAGGCGCTTTGGCGCGAACTGGGCGGCGCGTTGCGCGGTGCGGTGCGCCGCGGCGCCGCGCCCGAAGGCGTGCAAACCCTGATGACCGACGAATCCGCGCCGCTGGCCGAAATCGTGCGCACCATGAACAAATGGTCGAACAATGTCATCGCCCGCCAATTACTGGCCCAGTTGGGGCGCGGCAGCCCCGCGCCCGCCGATTCGGTGAGCGCGGGTATCGAAGCCGCTCGCCAGCGCTTGGTCGAGGCCCGCATCGACATCTCCGGGCTGGTGATCGACAACGGCGCTGGTTTGTCCCGCGATGCCCGCATTCGCGCGGACAGCCTGGGTGCTTTGCTGATCCGCGCCTGGCAGCGCCCCTGGATGCCGGAATTTCTCGCCTCGCTGCCCGTGGCGGGCCGCGATGGCACCACGCGCCGCCGCCTCGCCGACAGTCCGGCGCGCGGCTATGCCCACCTGAAGACCGGCACCATCAACGACGTGAAAGCCATCGCCGGTTATGTGCTCGACCAGTACGGGCGTCGCCATGCCCTGGTGATGATGGTCAACCACCCCCAGGCCGCCAACTCCGGCAAGGCGCAGGACGCACTGATCGAGTGGGTGTGGACGGCGGATGCGCCGGTCAGCACCCGACCGCGCGGCAAGCGTTGATCGCCTCGCGCATGGCAAGCGCCGCGCGGCGCGCGGCATCGGCGAAATCCTCGCCCGCGCTGGCGTAGAGAATGGCGCGCGAAGAATTGATCGCTAGCCCGGCGCCGTCCGCCGTTTGCCCGGCGGCCACGGTGGCGGCGATGTCGCCGCCCTGCGCGCCGATGCCGGGTACGAGTAGCGGCATGTCCCCGGCGAGTGCGCGCACGCAGGCGATTTCCGCTGGAAACGTTGCCCCGACGACCAGCGCGCAATTGTTGCCGCTGTTCCATTCCGTGGCGACGAGCCGGGCGACGCGCTCGTAGAGCTTTTCGCCGCCGACATCGAGATTCTGTAAATCGGCTCCACCCGGATTGGAGGTGCGGCAAAGCAAGATCACGCCCTTGCCCCGCCAGGCAAGGTAAGGCTCGACCGAATCGCGCCCCATGTAAGGATTGACCGTCACAGCGTCTGCCCGGTAGCGCGCGAAAGCCTCCTCGGCGTATTGACCGGCGGTGCTGCCGATGTCGCCGCGCTTGGCGTCGAGAATGACCGGCACGCCGGGATGGCGGGCATGGATATGTGCGATCAGGGCTTCGAGCTGATCTTCGGCGCGCCGCGCGGCGAAATAGGCGATCTGCGGCTTGAAGGCGCACACGAGATCGGCTGTGGCATCCACGATGGCGCGGCAGAACGCGAAAACCGCATCGGGCCGTCCCGCCAGCGACGCCGGAAAGCGGGCGGGATCGGGATCAAGGCCGACGCAGAGCAGGCTGTCGCGCTCTCGCCACGCCGCCCGCAGGGCGGCGACGAAATCCATGCCCTCAGCCGCGCGCGAAGTAATCAAGCGCCACGCCAGCGAAAACCGCCGCGCCCACCCAGTTGTTGAACACGAAAGCCTGCCAGCATTGGGCGCGTTCGCGGCGGCGGATCAATGTATAGATATACCCCGCCGCTGTCATTGCCACCGCCATTCCGGTGAGGAACACCCATCCGCGCCCGGCCAGCAGGCCGCCGAGGGTCGTGAGCATGAAAAACGCGGCATAGCACAGTATGACCGCGAGCACGTCGAAACGCCCGAAGGAAATCGCCGAACTGCGGATGAGTCCGAGCTTGATGTCATCGGCACGGTCGACCATCGCGTAGGCGGTATCGAAGGCGATCACCCAGAAAAGATTGCCCGCGAGCAGCAGCCAGGCCAGCGCCGGTACCGTATCCTGTACGGCGGCAAAGCCCATCGGGATGCCGAAGCCGAAGGCGATCCCCAGATAAGCCTGCGGCACGGGAAGAAAACGCTTGGTAAACGGGTAGCTCACCGTTAGCGCCAACGCCACCAGCGCCAGCCAGAAAACCAACGCATTGAGCGTCAGGATGAGCATGAACGCGATAAGCAGCAGGAACACCGCGAGATAGATCGCCTCGCGCGGACTGGCCGCGCCGGTGGCGAGCGGGCGGGAGCGGGTGCGTTCCACATGCGCATCGAACTCGCGGTCGGCATAATCGTTGAGGATGCACCCCGCCGAATGCATCAGGAAACTGCCGAAAGCGAAAATCAGTATCAGATGCAGGGGCGGCAGATCGCCCGCGGCGATCCACAGCCCCCACATCGTTGGCCACAACAACAAGGTCGTGCCCACTTGCTTGTCGAGCGTATCGACACGAATCAAGTGAGCATAATGCGGCAAGCGTGCGACGATGTTCATGAGCGTTTCCCCGATTTTTGTATCGCTGTGCGGCGAAAAACGCATTATTTTACCGTATCGGTTGGTTGGCAAGGCTGCGGAGTGCCACCGAGACGGGCTAGGCGGACGCGCCGTCCGGCCCGTTCCGGATTTCCCGGGGGTCAACTCCCTAGCTCGGCGATGTCGTCCGCTGTCCAGACAGTGTCCACGTCCGTACCGACAAACTGGATTTCCTCAATGCTGCCCTGGATGAAAACTCCACCATTCGTGCCGAAATCGAGCAAGAGACTGCTGCTGCCGACGCGCGAGGCTTCTATCGCGTCCGGGTCGATGCCGTAGAGCACGAGCACATCGTTGTTGCCCTCAATGTCGACGATCTGGTCGAAGCCGTCGCCAGCCCAGAACACATAGGTATCGTTTCCGGGGCCGCCAATCATGGAATCATTTCCCCGGTCTCCGCGCAGCACGTCGTCGCCGGCGCGGCCATGCAGGTAATCCACGCCGATGCCGCCAACGGCGTTGTCGTTACCGAGGGTGCCGAACCAGGTCTGGTTCGTGGCCATCAGCGCCTCCAACAGCATGCCGCTGACCTTCGTGCCGTCGGCGAACCGGATTGCTTCGATGTCGTTGGCCGCGTGGCTGAAGATGAACTCAGGCTCGCCGAGGGCTGTATTGATTGCCACGAACACACCGTCACCGTCGCCTTCCATGAGGTCGACGACACGGCCAATGGTAACGTCATTCAGTCCGATGTCCGGGTCGAGCACGATGGTATCCCAGCCGCCAGCGTCGTAGATCTGGTCCTCGCCGCCGCCGTGGCCGAAATGATAGGTGTCGTTTCCAAGCCCGCCCAGGAGAACATCGCTGCCGCCCTGGCCGAAAAGGGCATCGGCATAGCGGGAGCCTGTCAGGGCTTCCGGCGCATTGGTACCGACGATGTTTTTGGCGAAAAGCAGGTCGTAGGGGCTGCTTCGCCCCTTGCTGGATGTGCTCTCCCCACTCAAAAGGCTGGCGACCCGCTGCGCCCCGTCGGGAGAAGCGGAGGAAAAACTACTGACCACTGAAAGCAAGTCGAATGATAGTGCCATCATAATTCCTTTGAAGAACAAGTGGAAACAAATAAACCCGAACTTGTGCGTCATTCAGGCGCGAAGATAGTAACATAAAAAGAAAAGTGGATATAAAACAGGATGCCCCGTCAGATCAATCGGCATTGAGCGTTGCGAGCGTAGTGTGGCAATCAGGTACGACGCTTGGATTACGCCCCTTCCGCGCCTCGAATGGAACAGGTTGGGTTTGTGTTCTTCATGGCCGCGTCCAGCCTCAAGGGGTGCCCCCAAAAACAAAACCCCCGTGAACCGGGGACTTCAGCCGTCCGCGGTCTTTCGGGGGGAATGACAAAAATATTGGCGTATGATTTTTGCGCATCCGGCGAGCTGCGAAGCGGTCCGCCGGATGCGCCTGGATTTTTAGAGGCCGAACAGATCAGAGAAAATGTGGCCAGGATTGAAGATGCCGCAAACCGCATCCGTGACAATGTCGGCGACACCCGCGATGGCGTAAATACCGGAATCGACGGCTTCCTCGCAGCTTTCCACCAGATTGCCCCAAAGGCTGAGCACGGAACCTAGCTTACCTTCCACTTCGACGTTTTCCGGACTGAAGATGTGACCGGGATTGAAGATGCCGCAAATCGCATCTGTTGCGATATCAGCGACGGTCGCGGCGGCATAGATTCCAGAGTCCACTCCTTCCTCGCATGTTTCCACGAGATTGCCCCACAAACCCAAGATCGCGCCAATAGAAGTTGTAGCCATGTTGAAACCTCCCATAATGAATGGCTGGAAATAAAGAAACCTGAACAAGTACCTCATTCAGGTGCGGAAAATATTAACATACAAAAATTCCGTAGCACATACAAGAATGGAAAAATAAATACAAAAAGACGAATACAGCCGGATGGCGCCAGGTTCAGGCGCGCAACAGCGCCTCGCGCCCGCCGAGCCAGCGCGCGAGCAGCCTGTCGACGGCTTCCGGCGCGCCGGCGAGCAGTTCTCCGGCCACGTCCCGCGCCGTGTCGATCATGTCGCCGTCGGCTTCGAGGTCGGCATAGCGCAGCAGGGGCAGGCCGCTTTGCCGCGCGCCGATGAATTCGCCGGGGCCGCGAATGCGCAGGTCCTCGCGGGCAATGGCGAAGCCATCGCTTTGTTCATAGATCGCCTTGAGCCGCGCGCGCGCGGTTTCCGACAGCGGGCGTTCGTATATGAGCACGCAGGTGGAGCGCGCCGCGCCGCGCCCGACGCGGCCACGCAACTGGTGCAACTGGGCAAGGCCGAAGCGTTCGGCGTGTTCGATCACCATCAGACTGGCGCGAGGTACGTCCACGCCGACTTCGATGACCGTGGTCGCCACCAGCACATGCAGCTCGCCTGTGGAGAAGGCGGTCATCGCCGCCGCTTTTTCTTCGCTCTTGAGGCGACCGTGGATGAGGCCGATCCGTAGTGTCGGCAAGGCCGCTTTCAGGGTTTCCCAGGTTTCGAGCGCGGTTTTCAATTGCAGGGCTTCCGATTCCTCGATGAGCGGGCATACCCAGTAGGCTTGCTGGCCGCCGAGGCAGGCGGCTTCCAGGCGGGCGATGACTTCCTCGCGGCGCGTGGCGCAGACCAGCCGGGTGGTGACGGGCGCGCGTCCGGGCGGCAGTTCGTCGAGCGCCGTGACGTCGAAGTCGGCATAGTGGGTCATTGCCAGGGTGCGCGGGATCGGCGTCGCCGACATCATCAGCATGTGGGGACGCGCGCCGGAAATGCCCTTGTCGCGCAAGGCAAGGCGCTGGCGCACGCCGAAGCGGTGTTGTTCGTCGATGACCGCCAGCGCGAGCCGGGGCAGGTCGACTGGGTCTTCGATCAGGGCATGGGTGCCTGCGGCGAGCAGGCATTCGCCGCTGCGCAGGCGGGCAAGCCCGGCTTCGCGCTCCCGCTTTTTGCGCCCGCCTGAAAGCCAGACGATGTCCAGGCCGAGCGGCGCGAACCAGGCGGCGAGTTTGCGGTAATGCTGTTCGGCAAGAATCTCGGTGGGCGCCATCAGCACGGCCTGCCAGCCGTTTTCGGCGGCTTGCAGCATGGCGCAGGCGGCAACGACGGTCTTGCCGCTGCCCACATCGCCTTGCAGGAGCCGCTGCATCGGGTGGGAGGCGGCGAGGTCGGCGGCGATTTCCGCCACCGCGCGGGATTGCGCCGCCGTGAGGGCGAACGGCAGGCTCTCGCGCAAGGCGGCGGTCAAGGTCTGGCGCGGCGGCAGGCTTATCGCCTCATGGGCGCGGCGAGCGTTGTAGGCGCGCCGCAGCGAGAGTTGCTGGGCGAGCAGTTCCTCGAACTTGACGCGCCGCCATGCCGGGTGTGTGCGCGCTGCCAGCGCGCGCGCGTCGGCTTCGGGCGGCGGATGATGCAGGGTGCGGATGGCTTCGGCGAAGCCGGGCAGTTCGAGGCGGCGGCGGAGCGCGGCGGGGAGCAGGTCGTCCAGAGGCGTATTTTGCAGCGCGAAATCCGCCAGTTCGCGCAAGACCGTCTGGGAAAGCCCGGCGGTTGCCGGATAGACAGGCGTTAGTGCGCGCGGCAGCGGTTCGCCTTCCGTTACCGGGCGTAGGCGCGGGTGCACCATCTCGATGCCGAAAAAGCCGCCGCGCACTTCGCCGAACAGCCGGAAGCGGCGGCCAGCCGTCAATTGCTTTTGCAGCGAGGGATAAAAATTGATCCAGCGGGCGACGATTTCGCTGTCTGCGTCGTCGCGCAGGCGGGCAAGCAACTGGCGGCGCGGCCCGGCGATTTCGCAGGAAAGCACCACGGCCTCGATCTGCGCGGTCTCGCCCGGCAATGCTTGCGCGATCGGGGTGAGGCGGGTTTCATCCTCATAGCGCAGGGGCAGATGGACGATGAGGTCTTCTGGGCGGTGGATGTCGAGCTTTGCCAGCAGCGCCGCCTGGCGGCTGCCCTGCGTCGGCCAGCGGTTCGCCGCGCTCACGCGGCCGCGTTCCCGCGCATGAAGGCATCAGCCGGTGACGATGATGGCGTCGGCCTCGACCAATGCGCCTTTGGGCAATTCCTTGACGCCGACCGCCGCCCGCGCCGGGTAGGGCGTGTCGAAATAGCGTGCCATGATTTCATTGACCTTGGCGAAATTGCCCAGGCTGGTGAGATAAATGGTGATGCGCGCGGTTTGCGAAAGCGACGCGCCAGCCGCCCCGGCCACCGCTTTCAGGTTCTCGAAAACGCGGACAGCCTGCGCCTCGAAGCCTTCGGCCAGTTGCCCCGTTTGGGGGTCGAGGCCGATCTGGCCTGAACAATAAACAGTGCCGCCGACTTTCACGGCTTGCGAATAGGTGCCGATAGCGGCGGGCGCGGCGGGCGTGGAAACAATCTCGCGGGTCATGCCTGTATTTCCGGAAAAGCGTGGGAAAAGAAAAACGAAAGGAAAGGGGCGCGGCTCTCCCGCGCCCCTTGGCATGATACCCGTGCTTTCAGCCGCGCACGCGCAAAATGATGTCGTAGCCGAGCTTGTCGATGATTTTTTGCAGGCCGCGATGCTGCCGGATGTTGATGACCAGCGGCGCCATGAAATTGGCGTGCAGGCCCGCCTCGGCGGGCGCGTCGCCGTTCTTGCGGACGATGACGGCAACCGCGGCATCTTCAGGGCGGGACAGGCGCAGGAAGGCGACTTCCTCGTCCGTGAGCGGAAACTCGTAGGTAATGCCGAGCTGTTCCGGCCCGGTGAGCGAGAACGCCAAGCTGGCGTCGTCCACGCTCTGGAGCAAAAGCACCTTTCCGCCACCGCCTTCTTCGTGCAGCAGCACGAAACGGCGCGAATTCTCGAATCCAGGCAGCCCCATCGGGAATTCGATTATCTTGTCATCGGAAATCTCGATCGCGCCCAATGCCGGACTATCTATCTTCATATTGCCCCCCGTTGTCGAGACGATGCGCGGCGCGGGTGAATTATTTCGCCGCCTGCCGCTTCGGTTTTCTGGCCGCTTTCGCGGGCGCCTTGCCGGTTTTCCGTGGCGGCAGCACGATGCTTTCGGCGATGTTTTCCAGGCGGCGTCTTGCCGCCTCGGCTTCGCGCTTATTACGAAAAGGCCCAGCCACAACTCGCGCCTGGAGATGAGCGGGCAGGCCGGATGCCAAGGCATTCTCAAGCAGGCTTTTGGCATTGTCCATGGAATCGAACACGCCCAATTGGAGAAAATACCCGTTCCATGACGGCGGAGGCGACGCTTCAGCCGCCGCGCCAACAGTGTGACCCGCGGCGGGCGGCTCGGGCTGCGGCGCGACGGTCTCCGGGACGTTTCCCGCTTTGCCCGGCGCGGCTTCCAATGCCTTGGGAGTGGAAGCATCCGTCGTGCTGGCAACGATTTCATCGACGGGCACAATAGCTTCGTCCGATGCCGCCGCGTCGATGGCATGGGCGGGGTGAGTGTCGGCCTTGTTGGCGGCGGGCGGCGGCGCGGTTTTCGCTGACGGCGACAACATCGGCCTGCCGCCATCTTCGTACCACAGCGTGCCTAGCAGCAAGGCGGTAGCTGCCAGCACGGCAAAGCCCGCGCGGCGCAGCGCCGTCCGGCGCAAATCGTCGGGCGTGACGATTTTTCGGCTCATGCCCGTCTGCCCCGCGCTTCCTGTTGTCGCGCCCGCGCGGCGAGCGATGCCACCAAATCGGCTTCGGCACGGGTAATGCCGCAGCGCGTGGCGATGACATCAGCCATCACCCCGCGCCGCGCCAGCGCCAGCGCCTCATCGTATTCCGGGGAAACGCCCGGCGGCTCCATCGGCATGGTCATGGAGGTTTCTGGCCGTACCGTCAGACGTTCCACTTCTGCGCGCAATGCGTGGATTTCCTGGCGCTGGGTTTCAAACGCCTCCCAAACGCGGTCGACCTCCCGCCGCAGGCATTGCAATTCGAGTTCCAGCGCGAAAGGATCGAAAGCGTTATCCGGCGCGATATTCTGCACAATACTTTCCGGTTCCGGCAAAACGGAAAGCAGAGGCGCTTCCTTGGGCAGCGGGGACGCATGACCGGAAGAATCGTTGTCCGTACCTGCCGCCGTTCCGGCGCTCTCGGTCAGCGATGCTGTTTGCCGCCGAATGCACAGGGCGCGAATGAATTGCCATCCGCCATAAACCAGCAGCGCCGCAATAAAACTCCATACCAATTGCCGCATGATCCGTCCTCCCTGACGGACATCCATATTGGAAAGGATAACGTCGGGTTGTTTGCCATGTAACGCCATGGTCGAATATGGCGATAATACTTGTCACACCCGTTTCGGACAAACGATATGGAACTTTTCTTGCCTTTTTTTCTCTTTTGGACGAAAAAGATCGTTTCGGTACTGATCCTGCCGCCGCTTTTGCCTTTCGTTTTTGTTTTTGCCGGACTCGTTTTCATCCGTTGCCGCTGGCGCGGCGGCGGCGTCCTGGCCTGGCTCGGCCTCGCCGCTGGTCTGTTGACCATCACGCCCGCCGCGACCAACCTGATGTTGGCTCCGCTGGAACCAGCAGCCCCCGTCCAGCTTGCCGAAGCCCGGAGCGCGCAGGCTATCGTCATTCTGGGCTGCGGGCGCATGTTTGACACACCGGAATACGGCGGCGACACCGTTGGCCGCATGACTCTTGAACGCTTGCGCTATGGCGCGCGGCTGGCGCGCGAAACCGGCCTGCCAATACTGGTCAGCGGCGGCGCGCCCGGCGGGGGGACGCCCGAGGCGCAATTGATGAAGGTTGTGCTGGAAGAGGAATTCCACGTTCCTGTAACTTGGACGGAAGACGCCTCGCTCGATACCCGCCAGAATGCCCGCAACAGTGCCGCCTTGCTCAAGACCGCCGATATCAGCCGCGTCGTCCTCGTCACCCACGCCGTCCACATGCGGCGCGCTCAGGAAGAATTCGCCTCGCAGGGGCTTGCCATCGTCGCGGCCCCGACCGCTTGGCTGAGCAGCCAGCGCAGCGGCAGCATCCTGCCCGCGCTGCCGAACACCGAGTCCGCCTATGCGGGCTGGTTTGCGCTGCATGAGTGGCTCGGCCTGCTTGCCCGTCGCCTGAGCCGCTGAAGCGGCAGGCGTCGCCAGCGCGCCCGCGCCGTTTCAGCGGGCCGTGTCGTAATAGGGACTGACCGGCACGCGGGCGGCGTCATAGGCGCGACGCGCCTGGACATTTTGCGGTTTGTCCCACCACAGGGCGAGGCCGATGCGCCGTACTTCGCGCTCCTCTGGATGCTGCGCCAGCCATTCGCGCATGAACAGGGTGAATTCGGATTCGTAGGGTTTGGGCATGGCGGGCTTCTTTTGCGCAAGAGGAAGGGGGGCGATATTACCATTCGCGGTCATTTCAGTTTCACGCCGGGACTACACAACTAAACAGGTAGGCAAAGTACAAGGGGTACGGCCCAATGGCGATTGCATCGCTGGCGCGCTTCATCTCCGCCGCCCTTCCCAAATCTTCTGCAAGCGTTTCACCGATACCGGCATTGACGTTTTGAGCGTTTGCGCATAAAGCCCGACGCGCAGTTCTTCAAGCAGCCAGCGGAAGGTTTCCAGTTCGGGGTCGATGACGCCCGCGCGGCGGCGGGCGGCGGTTTCGCGCGACCAGGGCTGCGCCAGCGCCTGCCATTCCGCCATGGCCCTGGCGTCGCGTGCGGGGTTTTCGCGCAGTTTGTCGAGGCGCAGCGCGGTGGCTTTGAGATAGCGCGGGAAATGGGCGAGGCGCTCCCACGCGAAGGCGAGCAGGAAGTCAGCAGGCAAGAGGGCGGCGAGCTGGGCGCGCACGTCGGCGACGACTTCGGGGAAGGTTTTGCCGAGGGCGGCGAGGCGCTTTTGGAGGGCGGTGTTTTCTGTGGTCAGTTGTGCGGCAAGGCGCATGAATTCCTGTGCGACCAGCGCGATGCGCGGGCGCGCTTCCTGACAGCGGCGGGCGAAGCTTTCGGCATCGGCGGGTAGCGGGTCGCCGAGGCAGCAGCGCGTCAGCGCCGCCTCGACGAGCCGCGCCTTGAGTTCGGCGTCAGTGCCGAAGTCGCGGTATTGCAGGGCGAGTTCGCGCAGGCCGGGCAGGCGTTCGACGGCTTTTGCTTGATCCTTGAGCATGAGGACGAAGAGGCGCGCCAGACCGCGACGATGCATGCGGGCCGCGTCTTCGAGGGTGTCGCAGGGGCGGATGGAGACGCTGTCGCCATCGTCGTGGAGGGCGGGAAAGCCGATGACCTCGCGCTCGTCGATGCGCAGTTCGATGAGTTCGGGCAGCGCGCCGAAAGTCCAGGCGGTAAATCCGGCGGCGGGGGCCGTGCCGCCTGCTGCGCAGCGGCCTTTTGCGCCGGAGGCTTCGCGCTCGCCGGGGTGGTTTTCGGGCGCGGCGAGCGCGAAGCGCGCAGCAACCTGTTCTTTTAGTTTTGCGCGCAATTCGTTCAACTGGCGCGACTGACCCAGGACGCGGCCATGTTCGTCGATGACGCGGAAGTTCATGAAGCAGTGCGGCGGCAGGTTTTCCGGGCGGAAGCTTTCCAGGGGCAGTTTGAGATGGACGCGATCTTCGATGAAATGCTGGAGCGCCCTCAGCAGTGGGTCGCCGCCGTCAATGTCGAATTCGCCCGCTTCAAACGCTGCGGTGAAGGCGGCGGCGCTGTCGGCGAGCGGTTGCAGGCGGTGACGGATTTTCTGCGGCACAGTTTTCATCAGCGCCAACGCCTTTTCTTCTAGCAGGCCCGGCGTCAGCCATTCGCAACGCGGTGCGGGTATCTGGTTGAGCATCGCCAGTGGCACGGTGAGGGTGACGCCGTCGTCGCTCGCGCCAGGGTCGTGGCGATAGTCGAGTTTGAGCGGTTGCCCGAGTACGTCGAGCACGGGCGGAAAGCGGTCGCTGGTGACGCCTTCGGCTTCATGGCGCATCAGTTGTTCGCGGGAAAGGTAGAGGTGTTTCGGGGCGTCCTGCTCAACCTGCTGCCGCCAATGCTCGAACGAAGCGAGATCGACGATGTCGGCGGGGAGTTTGCTGTCGTAGAAGGCTTCGATCAGGGTTTCGTCGACGAGAACATCGGGTCGGCGGGTTTTGTGCTCCAGACGTTCGATGTCGGCCACGAGTTGCTGGTTGTGGGTGAGAAAGTCCATGTTGCGCGCCGGGCCGTCAAGGATTTCTCCAGCGACCAGCCCTTCGCGGATGAAAAGTTCGCGGCACAGCGCAGGGTCGGTATCACGGTAGCCGATGCCCCGGCGCGGCCAGATCGTCAGGCCGTAGAGCACGCCGCGTTCCCAGGCGCGCACGCTGCCCGCATTTTTCGACCAGTGCGGCTCGAACACTTGCCGCCGTATCAGGTGCGCGCCGGTTTCTTCCACCCATTCCGGCTCGATGCGGGCGATGCATCTGCCGAAAAGGCGCGTGGTTTCGATCTGTTCGGCGGCCATGATCCACTTGCCCGCTTTTTTTGCCAGCATCGAGCCGGGATGCGGCCAGAATCGGATGCCGCGCGCGCCAAGGTAACTCTCCGTCTGCGAGCCGGCGGTTTCTTCTGCCTTGCAGCCGATATTGCCCAACAATCCGGCAAGGAGCGATTTGTGTATGGCTTCGTAGTTGGCGGGGACGGTATTGATCGCCCAACCGTGCTCGACACACAGGGTGTGCAGTTGCGCATGTACGTCACGCCACTCGCGCATGCGTAGATAGGAAAGGAAATGGCGGCGGCACCATTGTTTTTGCTGGTTGCCGGATTCGTGACGCTGTACTTCGCACCAGGCTGTCCACAAATGCCAGTGCCAGAGGAATTCAGAATGACGATCCTGTTCCGCGCCGCGAAACCGCATGTGCGCCTGTTCGACCGCGCCGGGGTTTTCCCGCGGGCGCTCGCGCGGGTCTTGCACCGAGAGCGCGGCGGCGATTACCAGCACTTCGGCCAGCGCCCCGCGCTCGCGCGCAGCTAGCATCATGCGGCCTATGCGCGGGTCAAGCGGCAGTCTTGCCAGTTCGCGCCCGATGGGGGTGAGCGCGCGCGCCGCTTCTATGCCGCCTTCCTCGCTGATGGCGCCCAGTTCGGCCAGCAGGGCATAGCCGTCGCTGATCAGCCTGGCACCAGGCGGGTCGATGAAGGGAAAATCTTCCACCGTCCCCAGCCCGAGCGCCTTCATGCGCAAGATGACACCAGCAAGCGATGAGCGTAGGATTTCCGGGTCGGTATGCGCGGGGCGACGGGAGAAATCATCTTCGTCATAGAGGCGCAGGCAGATGCCATCCATCACCCGCCCGCAGCGCCCGGCACGCTGGCTGGCGGACGCCCGCGATACTTTTTCGATCTGCAACTGTTCGACCTTGTTGCGCGGCGAATAGCGTTTGATGCGGGCAAGCCCTGTATCGACCACGTAGCGCACGCCCGGCACGGTGAGCGAGGTTTCGGCCACGTTCGTCGCCAGCACGACCCGCCGACCGCCCGAGGGCGCGAATACCCGCGCCTGCTCCCGCGCAGACTGGCGCGCGAAAAGCGGCAGGATTTCGCTGCCGGGCAGGAGCTTCGCTTTGTGCAAGGCTTCGGTCGCCTCGCGAATTTCACGCTCGCCAGGCAGGAAGACGAGTACGTCGCCGGGGCCATGACGCTGCGCCTCGTCGACGGCATCGGTCAGCGCATCGTAAAGATCGCGTCGGTTGGCCGCGCTTTTCCTGCCCGCGCGTTCGCGCCCGCTTTCGCTGTTTTCCTCCATCACCGGGTGGTAGCGCACTTCGATGGGGTAGAGTCTGCCGGAGACTTCGATGATGGGCGCGGCCTGCCCGGCGGCATCGGCGAAATGGCGGGCGAAGCGATCAGCATCGAGTGTGGCCGAGGTAATGATGAGCTTGAGATCGGGGCGGCGAGGCAGCAGTGTTTTAAGGTAGCCGAGCAGGAAGTCAATATTGAGCGAGCGTTCGTGCGCTTCGTCGATGATGATCGTGTCGTAATTTGAAAGCATCGGGTCGCCTTGGGTTTCGGCGAGCAAGATGCCGTCGGTCATCAGCTTGATGCAGCTTGCTTCGCCGACACGGTCGGTGAAGCGAATTTTGTAGCCCACCGCCTGCCCGAGCGGACTGCGGAGTTCCTGCGCAATGCGTGCGGCAGTGGCCCGAGCCGCCAGCCGCCGCGGTTGCGTGTGCCCGATCAGCCCCGCCGCGCCGCGCCCGAGCGCGAGGCAAATCTTCGGTAGTTGCGTGGTCTTGCCGGAGCCGGTTTCGCCGCAGACGATGAGCGTCTGATGTGTTCCCAGTGCGGCGGCGATCTCTTCCCGCTGGGCGGAAATGGGGAGATCGGGCGGGAAATCCGGCACGGGCAGCGCCGCTCGCCGGGCGGCGACGGCAACGCGGGATCGGACGAGCAAGGCGTCGAAAGCCGTCGGCGAGGCGGCGCGGGACTCCGGGACATTGCCCAATTTCTCGGCCAGTTCCAATACCGACAGCCGCTGCCGCGCTATTTTCGCTTTTGTACCCATCTTGTTGTCCTTTTTGAATATTATGTGCCGAGAAAAAAGGCTGGAAAAAAGATGCAAGTTTCGGACGATTTGCTATAATAGCCGGTCCATGTCGGGGCGTAGCGCAGCCTGGTAGCGCACTTGCATGGGGTGCAAGGGGTCGCGAGTTCGAATCCCGCCGCCCCGACCAATAGAATCAAGCACTTGGGCCGATCTTCGGATTGGCCCAAGTGCTTTTTGATCGCCACTTCCGAAAATTCCCCCCACATTTCCCCCCACAGATTCGTGAGTTGCTTTGAGCCTGTTGGGTATTTAGTCCCGGCATGACGAAGGGCGAAGGCCCGCAGCCATTCTGGGGCCTGGACAAGGCCGGTGAAGCCGCCTTTGGCGGCTTCACCGCGCTCGCAATGACGGTGGGCCGGGTCCTACTTCCGGTGTGGACGTCTCGCACTGAACGTGCGGGGCGGCGTGGCGGGCGCGGGTCGCTCCAACACTTCTTCGGGCAGGACGACGTTGACTTCCATGACCTCGTAAGTGTCTTGCCTGCTGAACTGGATATTGATGTCGCTCGGGTTGACCTTGACGTATTTCGAGATGACCTGGAGCAATTCGTCCTTCATTGCTGGAATGTAATCCGTTGTCCGTCCGGAATTGGGATCGCGCTCGTGCGCGATCAGGATCGCCAGGCGGTTCTTGGCGATTGCCGCTGTTTTCTTTCTTTCGCCGAAAAGACGACCAAGAAATGACATGTTACTTGCCTCCGAACAGGCGCTTGATGAGGCCGGGCTTCTCGAAATTGACGAAACGCAAGGGGCGCTGCTCACCGAGAAAGCGGGCGACGACATCGGTGTAGGATTCAGCGACGCTCGATCCCCTGAGATGAATGGCCGGAATGCCTTGGTTGGAAGCATGGAGCACGGATTCCGATTCGGGGATGACGCCGAGCAGCGGAATGCGCAACAGCTCTTGCACGTCCTTGTAAGACAACATCTCGCCGTTTTCGACGCGCTTGGGCGCATAGCGGGTGAGCAGCAGATGTTCCTTGACCGGCTCGCTGCCGTCGCGGGCGCGCCGGGATTTCGATTGCAGGATGCCGAGGATGCGGTCGGAGTCGCGCACCGAGGAGACTTCCGGATTGGTGGTGACAATGGCTTCGTCGGCGAACGTGAGCGCCATGACCGCGCCGTGCTCGATACCGGCGGGGGAATCGCACACCGCGTAGTCGAAGCCCATGCTGTCGAGTTCCTTGAACACGGCCTCGACGCCGTCCTCGGTGAGCGCCTCCTTGTCGCGCGTCTGCGAGGCGGGGAGGATGAAAAGATTGTCGTTGTCGCAGTGCTTGTCCTTGATGAGCGCCTGGTGGAGCTTGGCCTCGCCATGGATGACGTTGATGAGGTCATAGACCACGCGCCGTTCGCACCCCATGATGAGGTCGAGATTACGCAGCCCGACATCGAAATCAATGACTGCTGTCTTGAAGCCGCGCAAGGCCAGCCCCGAAGCGAATGCCGCGCTGGTGGTGGTCTTGCCGACCCCGCCCTTGCCGGAAGTAACGACGATGACTCTCACTTTTCCCCCTTGATGATAGGCCGGTTTCAGTCGATTTGGAGCGGTTCGATGATAATGGATTGATTGCGCGCCGAGGGTTTCAGACGCACCATCACGGCGTGCCCGGCGATGGCGCCGGGCACGCCTCGTTCAAACGTGCGGTACACTCCGGCGACCGCCACCAGTTCCGGGCCGAAGCATGTGGCGATGATACGCGCCCCGGCGTCGCCGTTTGCTCCGGCCAGCGCGCGGCCCGCCAGCGGGCCGAAGCAGTGGATGTTGCCGTCGGCGATGACTTCCGATCCGGGGCTGATACCGGCAAGAAGGACGAGGTCGCCGCCCTGGGCGTAAATCTGCTGCCCCGAGCGCACCGGGCGGTCGACGAAAAGCGTGGAGGCCGTTGGTACGAAGGAGGATGGTGGTTCTTCGTCCGGAGGAGCGGATTTTGCCGCTTGCCTGTGGCGTTTTTCTGGTTCACGCGGCGTGTCATCAAGCACGGCAAGGCCTTGCCGCCGCGCGGCGGCAAGGCGAGGTTCGTCCGGCAGGGCGCGCACGCCGACAGGTTGCAGGCGATAACGCCGCAATAACGACAGCAAACCGCTCCAGTCGATATTTTCGGGCAAGCCCGGGAGCGCCGAGAAATCGAGGATGGCCGGTTCATGGTTGAAATAATCGGGCCGTCCGCCGAGCATCTTGTGCATGTCGTCGGCAAGCCCCGCCGGGTCGGCGCGGTTCAGCGAAATGACGATCGCCCCCAGACTCGTGTTGTGGAATTCGATCGACCGGGCGGTGGCTGGATTGGGCATGAACGCGATGCTTCGGATGAATCGTGAGAGTCTAATGCCGGAGAGGGTTTACGGCAAGGTTGCGACGGTTTGCGGGACGTTTTCCGCCCTTTGTTCACCATTTGGCGGATTAGTCGTCTCCCGAGCGCATTCTTGCCGACCTTGCATGCGCTTGCAGCCCCTCGCCGTCGGCGAGGATTGCGGCGATGCGCGCGAGTTGCCGCGCGCCGGTTTCCGAGATTTGCACGATGCTGCTGCGTTTCTGGAAATCGTAAGTGCCAAGCGGCGACGAAAAGCGGGCGCTGCGCATTGTCGGCAGCACATGGTTGGGGCCTGCGCAGTAGTCGCCCAGCGCCTCGACCGCCCAATGGCCGACGAAAATCGCTCCAGCGTGGCGGATGCGGTCGATCCAGGTTTCCGCCTCGTCGAGCGAGAGTTCGAGATGTTCGGGCGCGATGTGGTTGGCGATCTCGCAGGCTTGCTCCAGGCTGTCGACCCGGATCAGCGCGCCCCGGCCCGCGAGCGATCTGGCGATGGTTTCGCGCCTCGGCATTTCGGGCAGCAGGCGGTCGATGGCCGCATGCACGGCGTCGATGAAAGCAACGTCGGTGCAAAGCAGGATGGATTGCGCCAGTTCGTCGTGCTCGGCTTGCGCGAACAAATCCATGGCCACCCATTCCGCATTGCCGCTGCCGTCGGAAATAATCAGCACTTCGGAAGGCCCGGCCACCATGTCGATGCCCACTGTGCCGAACACTCGCCGTTTGGCTTCGGCGACGAAGGCATTGCCGGGGCCGACGATCTTGTCGACCTGCGGGATGGTTTGCGTGCCATAGGCGAGCGCCGCCACCGCCTGCGCACCGCCGATGGCGAAAACGCGATCCACGCCGGTAATCGCCGCCGCGGCCAGCACCAGTGGATTTTTTTCGCCGCCCGGCGTCGGCACGGTCATGATGAGTTCGCCGACGCCCGCGACTTTGGCGGGGATGGCGTTCATCAACACCGAACTGGGATAGGCCGCCCGCCCGCCCGGCACGTAGAGGCCGACGCGGTCGAGCGGCGTGACTTTCTGGCCGAGAATCGTGCCGTCGGCTTCGGCATGGCGCCACGACTCCCCCTTCTGGCGCTCGTGATAGGCGCGCACGCGCCCGGCGGCGGTTTCCAGCGCCTCACGCTGCGCAGCGCCGAGGGCATCCAGCGCCGCCCGCAATGCGCTTTGGGGCAGTTCCAGCGCGCCCATCGACGCGGCATCCAGTCCGTCGAAGCGGTGGGTGTATTCGATTACCGCGGCATCGCCCCGCGTGCGAACCGCGTGCAGGATTTCGGTCACAGCCGTGTCGATGCGCGCGTCGGCGGCGGCCTCGAAGGCGAGCAGCGTGTCGAGCGCGGTGGGAAAATCGGGAGAACCGGCGTCGAGGCGGCGGATGGGAGTCTGGCTCATGATCGGAATCCGGTAGCGGAACGGAAAATGGCGTCGCCGTGTTTTCAGATGTGAACGGCATTGGCGAAAGCGTCGAGCAAGGGCTGGACGAGTTCGCGCTTGAGCTTGAGCGCGGCCTGGTTGACGATCAGCCGCGAGCTGATGGGCACGATTTCTTCGACTTCTTCGAGGCCGTTGGCACGCAAGGTGCCGCCCGAGGAGACGAGATCGACGATGGCGTCGGCCAGCCCCACGAGCGGGGCAAGTTCCATGGAACCGTAGAGTTTGATGAGATCGACGTGCATGCCTTTGCCGGCGAAATGCGTCTTGGCCGATTCAATGTATTTGGTCGCCACGCGGATGCGCCCGCCGGGTTGCGCCGCCGCTGCGTAGTCGAAGCCCCTTTTCACCGCCACGCACAGGCGGCAGCGCGCGATATTGAGGTCGAGCGGCTGGTACAGGCCCGCGCCGCCGTGTTCGAGCAGCACATCCTTGCCCGCGACGCCGAGTTCAGCCGCGCCATGTTGGACATAAGTCGGCGTGTCGGTGGCGCGCACGATGATTAGTCGCACATCAGGCCGGTTGGAACCGATGACGAGCTTGCGCGAACGCGCCGGATCGTCGGCGGGCACGATGCCCGCAGCAGCGAGCAGGGGCAGGGTTTCTTCAAAAATGCGGCCCTTGGAAAGGGCAAGGGTGATGCCGGACACGGAACGGGCCTCCAGTCGGGGAGCGGTATTGTAACCGCAAGCCGGCGGAGCCGCGCCTGCGCGCCGGTTGCGGGCGGAGGCGTTTGGTTGCTCGCTGTTCAGGCATGGAGCCGGATAGCTTCTGTACGGAATAAAGGCCAGCTACGGATCGGGATAGAATCGGACGGAACCCATCACTTGCGGCCTTCCGGCGCGTCATGGGCATGCCCAGGCGAGAGCGAGAACGCTATGGCCGTTCGGTCATCCGCGGCAACCAGATGAATTTTGCCATTCCATCCCCCACGGGATTTCCCA
>JAIRMC010000096.1 GCA_031258965.1 Azoarcus sp.
GTCTGGTTCACCTGGCTGAGCAAGGAGCTTTTCCGTTACAGCCATTACCCGATCCGTTTCAACCGCAAGAACCGGAAGGTGTATTTCTTTCGGTTGGATGGGACGGTGATGTGTGAGGATTGGGAGAAGCTCTACTTTACCTTGGGCGTAGGCGAGGAGCACGAGGAAAAGGAAGTGCGCTGCCACCGTCTGGCGGAGGATGGCAGGACGGTATTGGAGACCTATGCCTTGCCTGTGCCGTCCCAGGCACACAAGCCCCGCTCGCAATGGGAGTTTGTGCGGCGGTATATGGAAGAAGGGCCGGAGAAGGTTTTACCGCTGATCGACCATGTGCTGGATGTACACATTGGCAAAGGCAGGCGGGAGGGTTTCATCCACGGCATGAAGATGATGTATACCGATGTAGGCTGGCTGATTGCCTATGTAGGATCTCCGCTGTTTCTGTTCTACGCTATTGGCCGCTGGATAGCGATGCGGGTAGCCAAATACCCCGAGTGGCCCGCCGAAGTGGAAGCCGAATGCGCTGTCGAGCCGGATGATCCCTATCTGGTTGACGCGGATCATTTGCCAAAGGGCGTGAAGCCGTGAGGCGAGTGCCCCCGATGGATTGCCGCGGGCCTTCGGCCCTCGCAATGACGGTATTTACGCCTGTCATTGCGAGCGAAGCGCGGCAGTCCAGACGTTGTTTTTTTGGGGCGCGTAGCGCCGTGGACGTATTGGGCGATTGCATAGGCGGCACACAAGACATGCTGCGCTACCAGGCGCTGCGCGTGCTGGCTCCGGTTGCGCGGCGCATCTACGCTCCGCTCCTGGCGGTGTGGGACTTTGCCTGCTACAACGCAGCCCTGAACAGTCTGGACAAGGCGCTCTCCCACAACAAAAACGGCGCCGCCGCCGAGGCCCTGGGCCGCATCGTGGCGGCTGTGGCGGGGATTGTGCAGAATGCTTTTACCATGGCGCAAACCGCCGTGCGGGAAATTGGCAACCTCACCAGCCGCTACAGTGCCGAGAAAGTCGACAAGGTGGTGACAACGCTGGGGAAATACGCTACTTGGGCTGGGAGGGTGTCGGGGGTTATTTTGGCGGCGGTGAATGTGGGCAAGGCAATTGAGAAGGGTATGGAGGGCGAGAAAGGACTTGTGGCCGCTTATCTGGTTTCCGCTGCTCTTAGCATTGCCATGCTCGTTGCCGGGGGGCTGGTTGCCATCCTGCTCTTTGTTCTCAGCGTCATTATTCTGGCGGTCATCACCTGGCTGGAGGGGGACCCCTTCATCAACTGGCTGCAACGCTGCTGGTTTGGCCGGGGGCCAAAGACGAAGTACGAATCGGCAGCAGAAGAAATCGACGCCTTTGGCGACGCTTTCAAGGGCGTGGTGGCGTAAATGATGGACACCATGGAAGTGGAAGGGCTGCACCGGCCCTTCAAAGTGGACCGCCCGCTCACGGCGCAGGAAAAGAACCCCCGCTTTTACATCAAGGAGCCTTCCGGCGCGGAGCCGCTAAACTTGCTGGGCACGCTGCGCATGAACAGCACGTATCTGGAATTTCGGGACAAGTTTCTGATGCGGAAAGGCGAGTGGGGGATGTGGAGCGCCATCGGTGTCACGCTGTCCTGGGTGATGTTTGTTGTGGGCATGGTATTCTTCGTACCTGCCATCCCCGACGTGCTGAACGGTACGGAGAGAGAGCCGATAGCGGTCGTGTTCGGAATTTTGCTGGTGACGGCATTCGCCATTGGCTTTCCTTGGTTTGCTTGGCGCTACCGTTGCGGCAAGGACTTTTTCCGCTACACGCACTACCCGATACGCTTCAACCGCCGGAACCGCAAGGTGTATTTTTTCCGGCTGGACGGCACGGTGTGTGTGGTGGACTGGGAAAAGCTCTACGCCACCTTGGGCAAGGCGAAGGACGGCGATGTGTGGGAAGTGCGCTTGCACGTGCTGGCCGAAGACGGCGAGACGGTGCTGGAGACTTACGCCTTGGGCTACGCGGGCAAGGCCACTGACCCTGGTGTGCTGGCGCAGTGGGAGTTCATTCGGCTTTATATGGAAGAAGGCCCGGAGAAGCTCTTGCCGCTGCTCGAAGACATCGACATTCACGACATTGTTGACCGCAGGGAGACCTTTGGCCGCGGCTTCAAGCTTCTGGAGATGCAGTTTGGCTTTGTCATGGCCCCGCTGGTCTTCCTCGCCGCCATTACCCGCCACTACGCCATGAAGACCTGCAAAATTCCCCGCTGGCCGGAGGAAGTTGAGCGCGAATGTGCTTTTGCGGAAGGCGACCCTTACGAAGTCGACGCCCGCCGCCTGCCTTCCGAAGCCAAAGCCGCCCTCGGCCTGCCAGTGGAAGAAGAGGTCTACCGGAGGGTATAACCCTTCATCCTGAAGACATCCTCATGAACAAGCCCCCCTTACTGGTCCTTGCCGTGCTGCTGCCCGCGCTACTCTGTGGCTGCGGTAAAAAGACGTTCGCTGATCTGGACTGCGACGACAGCGAACTCACAAAGGATGCATTGGTAAAACTGAAGCCGGAACACCGCGAAAGAATTCGCGACGAGTATCTGGAAGAAGGTTTTTTCGGACTGGACAGGGGGCTTGCGGGTATTCTTCCACGCTGGTTTGCAGTCCCTGAATCTGAAGACACCCGGAATCTTTCGGATGAAGAGGTTTTCCGTGTGTCGGTCTCTTTCATTGCACGGGATGTGCGCGACAGGATGAGGGCTGTATTCGACCTCGAAGAAGAAACAACCCCCACCATCCCCCCGGCTGAACCCGACCCTGGCCCAGTCTCTTGACCCCCATCGCCAAAATCGCCCTTGGCATCGCCCCCCGCCCGAACTGGAGGAATTCCGATAGATGAAAACCATCCACTGCCGCCCTGCGGGCGGCGCGATTTACGGGGATTGCCACGCACCTTCGGCGCCCGCAATGACGGGTGGGGAGGCCGTGCTCAACACAGTCGTCATTGTGAGCAAAGCGAAGCAATCCAGTTTTGCGGTCGTTGGCAAGTCAGCGCCGTTTGAAAAACATAGGCAGTAAACGACAGGTGATATAAGCCCATGCGAACTTTTTTACGTTTTTCCGCTGTGATGCTCGTTGTTGCCGCCGTGTTGTATTTTGCGGCGGTAAAGCCGGTGGTGGGCATCTACAACACCATCCAGGAAAAAGATCAGGCCGTGAAGGCGGGTTGGTCACAAGTGGTGAATGTCTATAAGCGCCGCGCCGATCTCGTGCCGAACATTGTCAGGACCGTGCGGGCTTATGCCGCCCACGAACAAGGCACGCTGGTACGTGTGACTGAAGCCCGCGCTAAGGCAAACAACACCAATATCAATATCGACGATCCCAACGCATTGCAGGCGTTTTCAGCCGCGCAGGGAGAACTGCAAAGCGCGCTTTCTCGTTTGATGGTGATCATGGAACGTTACCCGGACTTGAAGGCCAATCGGCAGTTCGAGGCATTACAGGCGCAACTGGAAGGCAGCGAGAATCGCATCGCGGTGGAGCGGCAACGCTTTATCGAATCTGTGCGGGATTACAATACGTACATCCGTGTTTTCCCGAACAATTTTATCGCACGTCATTTGGGGTACGCCGAGAAAGCGAATTTTACCGTGCAAAATGAGGCTGAAATCAGCGATGCACCCGTGGTTGATTTTGATTTACCTACATCTTCCGAGGCTCAATAAAATGTTGAAACGTTCCCTTGCTTTTCTGGTGTGCTTGTTCGTTACCGCAAATGTGGTCGCACAGCTTGCGCCCATTCCTCCTCTGAGCGCGCCGGTAGTCGATACCACGGACACGCTTTCGGCGGCGCAGCAAGGGCAACTGAATGCGCAGGCGCTTGAGTTGCAAAAGAACAAGGGCAGCCAATTACAGGTGCTCGTTGTTCCGAGCACAAAACCCGAGGACATTGCAGCATATAGCCAGCGCGTGTTCGATGCGTGGAAACTGGGCCGGGAGGGCGTCGATGACGGGGTGATTCTTGTGGTCGCCAAGGATGACCGTACCCTCCGCATCCATACAGGCTATGGCGCTGAAGGCGCGATCCCTGATGCGACAGCAAAGCGCATCATTGGCGAACATATCGTGCCAAGGTTCAAGGTGGGCGACTTCGCGGGTGGAATCGTTAATGGTACGAAAGTGCTCAAGAATTTTCTGGAAAATGAAACTTTGCCGCCGCCTGTTTCGGAATTGTTTCCGTCCTCACCACCAGCTAGCCGGGAACGTGTAGATGAACCCCTGTCTTTTGGTAAAATTCTGTCTAATTTAATGGATCTGGGAGGATTTCTCATAGGTGTGGGTTTTTTGTTTTTTTTATTGTACGCTTTCTTATCCAATAAAATTTCTGGATCTACTAGCCGTAGTGGTTCCTCATCATCGCATTCAAGTTCGTCTGATGACGACAGTTATTCAAGCCTATCATCGCATTCAAGTTCATCTGACAACGACAGTAGTTATTCAAGTTCGTCGTCAAGTTCGTCGTCAAGTTCAAGCTGGTCTGGCGGCGGTGGGCGTTCCGGTGGCGGCGGGGCTTCGGGATCATGGTAAGTGGGGCAGGCGTGGGTCTGTGAGTTATTTTCATCGTCATGAAAGCCCCATGCGTTTACATTTTGGCAAGCAAACGGAACGGCACTTTGTATGTAGGCGTGACCTCCAACCCTGTACAGCGTATCTGGCAGCACAGGGAAGGGATTGTGGAAGGATTCACCAAAAAATATGCTGTTAAACAGCTTGTTTGGTATGAACTTCATTCCACGATGGAAGGTGCCATTGCGCGTGAAAAACAGATCAAAACGGGCAGCCGGGACAGGAAAATCCGGCTGATCGAGGCCATGAATCCGGATTGGCGAGATCTGTACGCCGAGGTGATCGCTTGATTGCCGTTGCGAGTGCTCTTTTTTCGTCATTTCGACCGCGAGGAAATGTGACAGGAAGCAATTTATGCAAAATAATCGTCATGGCAACCCATGCGGCGGTTCAGCTTTCCGAAACGCTGGAGCGAACGGCAAGATCGTTTGGATTGCCACAGGGCCGCCCATCGCAATGACGATTTTGAGCGCAACGATGCGGGCGCGTCTGATATCTGAAACTCAATACCTGACTATGGAGAAATCATGTTGAAAACTGTTTTACGGTGCGTTCCCGAATATTTTCGGATGGCATCCCGTTTGATCGTCGCGGCGGGCTTTTGCAGTTGTCTGACAGGCTGCCCGTCGCTGCCGGTGGAGGGGGTAAATACTCTCGGTATGGAGTTCGTCTATGTGCCCGCCGGGTCGTTTCCAATGGGCTGCGGCGAAAGCGACGATAGTTGCTTGTATGACGAGAAACCCCGGCATCTGGTGACGATCAGCCAGCCGTTTTACCTGGGCAGGTACGAGGTGACGCAGGCGCAATGGGCGGCGGTGATGGGGACACAGCCCAATGTGTTCAAGGGCGACGACCGGCTTCCGATGGAAAACGTTTCCTGGAATGAGGCGCAGGAGTTCATCCGCCGCTTGAATGCGCTGGAGAGTACGGACAAATACCGTCTGCCAACTGAGGGCGAGTGGGAGTACGCCGCGCGGGCGGGGACGATGACGAAGTTTTCCTTCGATGCCGCCCATGCCGGGGAATATGCCTGGTTCTGGGACAACGCGGGTAATACGCCGCATCCGGCCGGGGAGAAGCTGCCGAATCCGCTGGGGCTGCACGATATGCACGGCAATGTCTGGGAGTGGGTGCAGGACTGGTACGGGGATGACTGGTACGCGCGGCTGCTTGCGGCCTCTCCGCCCAATCCGCTGCGGGGCACGAACAGCCCGCTCAAGGATGAAAAAGGGTTTTCGATGGATCCGTCCGGCCCGCCCGAAGGGGTGTTTCGTGTGTTACGGGGCGGCGGCTGGAGTAATGACGTGCGGTATTTGCGCTCGGCGCATCGGCATGGGTATCCGCCCGATGCCCACCGGAGCAATGTGGGGTTCAGGGTCGCTATGTCTGCGATGCGCAAGGGGCTGAAAAAAGTGGATAAGGCAAAGGAGGCGGCGGATGCGGTAAAAGATGCGGCAGCCCGGGCGACACCGCCCGGAATGGAGCCGCCCGCCAGTATGCCTTCCCCGAATATGCCGCAAATCAATATGCCCGAAATCAAGGCGCCAGAAATAAAGATGCCCGAAATGCCGCAAATCGAGGTACCCAAGGTTCAACTGCCGCCGGTCCAGTTGAAGTTGCCGTTTTGAACGGTTTCCGTATTTTTTGCAGGTTGTACGATGCTTGAATCGCTTCTTCCCTATTACGAACGCGAACTGGGTTATCTGCGCGAACTCTCTGGCGAGTTTGCGCGGCGCTATCCCAAGGTGGCCAGCCGTCTGGCGCTGGAAGGCGGCCAGAGCGAAGACCCGCACATCGAACGGCTAATCGAGTCGTTTGCCTTTCTGGGCGCGCGCATTCATCGCAAGCTCGACGATGAATATCCCGAGATCACCGCTAGTTTTCTGGAGGTGATGCTTCCGCATTACCTGCGGCCAATTCCGGCATCGAGCATCGTACAGTTCGAGGCCAATACGCTGAGGCCGAAAGTGCGCGGACGGTACAGTATCGCGCGTGGGCAGGCAGTGTATTCGCCGATGGTCGACGGGGTGGTCTGCCAGTTTCGTACCTGCTATCCGGTCGATCTGTTCCCCGTCTCAATCACGACGGCGCGGCTGGAACTGACCAGCGGCTCGGCGTATTTGCGCCAGCTCGCGCCGGCGGCGGCGGCGGTGCTGACGCTGGAACTGCAAGACTGGGCCGGGCTGAAAATTTCCGGCATGGATATGGAATCGCTGCGATTTTTCCTCGATGGCGATCCGGCGTTGATGCATTTGTTGCACGAACTGCTGCTGACGCGCACTGTGCGGGTGCGGGTGGGCGACGGCAGCGACGATCCGGCGCACACGATGAATCTGCCGGGCGCGAGCGTCGCGCCGGTGGGCTTTGCCTCCGACGAGGCGATTCTGGAGTATGACAAGCGTTCGTTTGCCGGTTATCGGCTGCTGACCGAGTATTTCAGTTTTCCGGAGAAATTTCTTTTTGTCGATTTCTTGCAATTGGGAGAGGCGACGGCGCGGCTGCCGGGGGGGCGCATGCTGATCCAGGTGATTCTGGATCGCTATCCAGGCAGCGAGCGCCATCACAGGCTTTTGACCGAACTGGGGACGCATCATTTCAAGCTGGGCTGCACGCCTATCATCAATCTGTTTACTCAGGCCGCCGAACCGATCCGTGTGACGCACCAGCGCGAGTCTTATCCGGTGCGGATCAATGGCAAGCGGCAGGACGCTTTCGAGGTTGTGCGGATCGAGCGCGTCACGCGCGTGGAGATCAGTGGCGCCAAGGAAAGCAGCAACGTAGTGCCGCCGTTTTACGATATCGTGCATGCGGGCGAACCGGCGCGGTTTTACTGGCACTCGACGCGCGAAGCTTCGACGCGCCGCAACGACAGGGGCACCGATCTGGAATTGCACCTGGTTGATCTGGATTTCGAGCCGGTGCGCCCCGCCGGGGAGGTGCTGAGTCTGGAATTGTTGTGCAGCAACCGCGATTTGCCCGAACGGATACCGTTTGGCGGCAGTGAGCAGGGCGATCTTACGGATTTCAGTTTGCCAGGGCAGTCGGTCGTCAAGCGTGTGCGCTTGCTGCGCAAACCTACGCCTAGCCAGCGCCTGCCGCAACGGCGCGGGCTGCAATGGCGCTTGATTTCGCATCTATCGCTCAATTATCTGTCGTTGACCGAAAAGGGCGGGGATACCTTGCGGGAGATGCTGACGCTCTACAATTTGAGCGCCTCGCCTGTCATGCTCCGGCAAATCCAGGGGATCGGTTCGGTCGATAGCCGACCGGCCGTTGCGCGGGTGGCTGGGCCTGACTTTTCCGGGTTCGTGCGCGGCTCCGATATTACTCTGGTGCTGGACGAGGACGCTTATGTGGGCGGCAGCGTCTATCTGTTCGCTAGCGTGCTGGAGCGGTTTTTCGCCCTATATTGCGCGCTCAACAGTTTTACCCGGTTGCATGTTTATACCGTGCAGCAGCGGGGCGAGAAGGTTTTGGCATGGCCCGCCCGCGCGGGCGAGAGTTTTTTGATCTGATGAACTGGAGGAAGCAAAAATGGCACAAAGACGTTTCATTCTGTTGGGCGACACGACCAGTCACGGCGGCACCGTGATTACGGCCAACAGCCACATGACCATCGACGGCAAGCCGGTGGCATGCGTGGGCGACAAGGTGGTTTGCCCGCGTTGCAAGGGTACGCATGTCATTCTGGGGAGTGGCAAGCGCACCGTGCTGGACGGGAAGGAAATGGCTTGCGAGGGCGACCCAGTTTCGGATGGATCGTATTTGATGGCGGTGGGGCAGGCTCATGCCACGCATGAAGTATGAGCGACGACATAGTGCGGCATGCTGGTTCAAGGCCGTCCAACCTCGTCATTGCGAGGCGCGAAGCCCCGTGGATATGGCAGTGCCGGGTAGCGCGGCGAAACAGCCGTGAGAGCGCGGCGGCGCATACCCCTGTTTGACAAGAGTGCACATTTACACTTCACAACCTTCCAGTAATCGACGATTAGCATATGTCCCACCCACTTTGGCGAAAGCCCCGTGACTTGATTACCGAGCTGACGTGGAACGCCCCGCGTTTCAAGTTTTTCCAGAGCGTGCGCCTGCTCGCGCTGGATGCCCGTTACTATGGCGTCAAGCGCAGCGGTCAATTGCCTGCCCGGCTGCGTTTCCGTACCGTGACTTCGCTGGCTTTTCCGGCGAGCGAGGTGCACCGCTATCAGCCCATCGACGCCGACGTGCCGGAGAAGGAACAGGAACGGACGCATGATGAAATGACCGTGGCCTTCATGGGGTTGACCGGCCCGAGCGGGGTGTTGCCGCAGCCCTATACCGAACTGCTGAACGAGCGCCGCCAGTTTTACCGCGATACAGGGCTGCACGCTTTTCTGGACATCTTCAGCCATCGCGCCATCGCGCTTTTCTACAGCGCCTGGCGCAAATACCGCTATTGGCTGGCAGTGGAGGACAAGGAGCCGGAAGGTTTTACTCGTAATCTGCTCGATTTCGTGGGGGTAGGGCTGGGCGGTCTGCGCGCGCGGCTCGGAAGCGAAGAAACCGCGGGTATCGAAGAACGGCTGTTTGCGTTCTATGCGGGGCTGCTCTCGCAGAAGCCTTTGTCGGCGCAGGCAATGATTACGGTGATCGAAGGGTTTTTCGACGTGCCCGCCCGGCTCGATCAATTCGTGGGCCAATGGATCGAAGTGCCGCCGCATGAGCAATCCATGCTGGGTCATGGCGGCTGCGAGCTTGGGCTGTCGGCTTTTGCCGGAGACCGGATGTGGGATCGGCAAACCAAGATACATCTGCGCATGGGGCCGATGCGGCGCAAGGTTTTCGATCAGTTGTTACCCGGCAACGCGGGGGCGCAGGCTTTGCGCTCGTTGGTGCATTTCATGGTTGGGCATGGCCTGACCTGTGATGTGACATTGGCGCTCGATCACCGCGATGTGCCCGTGCCCCGGCTCGACGACGATGCGCCGCCGTTGCTCGACGGCAATATCTGGCTCAATACCGAAACGCCCGAGGGCGACCCGGACGATATGTGTTACAGACTTCTCCAGTGAAGCATTCCTGATTCATTTCTTTTTCTCCTGTCTGGACGCCAAACGACTATGACGACATCCCTGAAATCCCTAATCTCCCGCCTGACCCCCATTGCCCGGCGCGCCGTCGAGGAGGCGGCCAGCCGCGCGCTGGCGCGCACGCATTTCGAGGTCGAAATCGAACACGTACTGCTGGCGCTGCTCGATCAGACCGATAACGCTTTCGTGGCGGCGCTGCGCGCTTCGGGCGCGGACAGCGCCCGGTTGGAACGCAATCTTGACGCGGCGCTCGACGGTTTCCGCACTGGCAACACGCGTAACCCCGTACTGTCGATCTGGCTGCCCAGGTGGCTGGAGCGCGCCTGGCTCATCGCCAGCGCCGAATGGGGCGAGGCGGATATTTCCAGCTTCGATCTGCTGCTGGCGATCCTGACCGATGACGGCCTGCGCGGCGCGCTGCAATTCTCCGGCGAAGCGCTCTTGAGGCTCGACGCCGGAAAGCTCAATGAGGCTTATGCCGCGATTCGCGCCCACGGCGGCGAAGGCGGCACCGGGGGTAATGCCGCCCATGCCGCCGCCGCGCCGGGTGCTATCGACCCGCAGGCGCCGGCGCTACTCTCCGCCCGGCGCGGTACGCCGGGGCTGGATAAATACACGATCGACCTCACCGCGCAGGCGCGGGCGGGGAAGATCGACCCCGTGATCGGGCGCGATGCCGAAATCCGCCAGATGACCGACATCCTGCTGCGGCGGCGGCAGAACAACCCCATCCTCACCGGCGAGCCGGGCGTGGGCAAGACGGCGGTGGTCGAAGGGCTGGCGACGAAGATCGTTGCGGGCGAAGTGCCCCCGGCGCTCGCGGACGTCGCCCTGCGCACGCTCGACCTGGGGCTGCTGCAAGCCGGGGCGAGTGTGAAGGGCGAATTCGAGAATCGTCTGCGGCAGGTGATCGACGAGGTCAAGGCCAGTCCCGCGCCGGTCATTCTGTTCATCGACGAAGCGCACACTATGATTGGCGCGGGCGGCGGGGCAGGGCAGAGCGACGCGGCGAATCTGCTCAAACCAGCGCTGGCGCGGGGCGAGTTGCGCACCATCGCCGCGACGACCTGGGCCGAATATAAGAAATACTTCGAGAAGGACGCCGCGCTGGCGCGGCGCTTCCAGGTGATCAAGATCGACGAGCCGACCCCCGAGGCCGCCGTGCAGATGACGCGCGGCGTCGCCCAGGCGTTGGCCGCGCACCATAAGGTCGACATCCTCGATGAAGCCGTGGTGTCCGCCGTCAATCTCTCCAGCCGCTACATTTCCGGGCGGCATCTGCCGGACAAGGCCATCAGTGTGCTCGATACCGCCTGCGCACGCATCGCGCTGTCGCGCGCGGGCCGTCCCGGCCCTCTCGAAGATGTCGGCGCACTCATCGGCAACATTGATCGGGAACTGGCGGCGCTCTCGCGCGAAGAAGGCCACGAAGCGCGCATCGCCGAGCTGAAGGAAAAAAGAGCCGGGCTGGAAACCGACCTCGCCGCGTTGCAGGCCGCATGGGAAGAGCAGACGCGGATCGTCGTCGAAATCGACGCGCTCAAGGCTGAACCGCCGAACGGCAAGGCGAAAGAGGGCAAAGACGGCAAGTCGAAATCCGCCAGGGCCAGGAAACCCGGCCCACTGCAAGCCAAACGCAACGCGCTGCGCGCCCTGCAAAAAACGCTGCCGCTGGCTTTCGAGTGCGTCGACGGCAACATCATCGCCGATGTGGTCAGCGGTTGGACGGGCATCCCGCTGGGCCGCATGGTGAGCGATGAACTGGATCAGGTGCGCGATCTGGCCCGGCTGCTGGGCGAGCGCGTCATCGGCCAGGATCACGCGCTGGCGCAGATTGCCGAACGGGTGCGCATCGCCAAGGCCAATCTCGACGATCCGGGCAAACCGAAGGGCGTATTCCTGCTTACCGGCCCGTCCGGCGTCGGCAAGACGGAAACGGCGCTGGCGCTGGCCGAGGCGCTTTACGGCGGCGAACGCAACCTCATCGCCATCAACATGAGTGAATACCAGGAGGCGCACACCGTCTCCGGCCTGAAGGGATCTCCCCCCGGCTATGTCGGCTACGGCGAGGGCGGCGTGCTCACCGAGGCGGTGAGAAGAAAGCCGTACTCGGTCGTGCTGCTCGACGAGGTGGAAAAGGCGCATCCGGATGTGCTCGAACTGTTCTACCAGGTCTTCGACAAGGGCAGGCTGGAGGACGCCGAGGGCAACGAGATCGACTTCAAGAACACCAT